>DASWWP010000143.1:0-13147 GCA_036405915.1 Pseudomonadales bacterium | reverse complement strand
TCCGTCAGGTAGATGAGGTGCGGCAGCAGCGTGTCTTCACCTGCGCTGCGCATGCTGCGTGCGAGCCGCGCGAGGATGGCGGTGCGGAGTTCGGGGTCGGCTGCGACCGCCGGCCACGCGAGCGTTGCGATGTCCGTGACGAGCAGGTCCACGCTCTCCTCGTTCGGCCCAAGCGTCATCGCGCGATGCAGGGCGCGCGCGAACTCGGCGTCGTCCTGCGCGAGCATCGCTTTCTGCCGCGCGAGTTCGGCCCAGCCGAGTGGCCATGCGGGCCGTAGTTCCGCGCTGCGGCGGTAGGCGTCGATCGCGGCCTGGCGCGTGCGGATGATGTCGGGTTCGGCGACGACGGGGCTGTCGGCGACGAAGAAGCGCCATTCGTGCAGCTGGCCGGCGAGGCCATACTGCTCACCGCTGTCGGGCAGCAGCTTCATCGACAGCGCCAGCTCGCCGCGCGCGGCGTCCCATTCGGCGAGGCTGCCCACCTCGCCCGCGCGCGCCCAGCCCTCGAGCGTGCGCCGCAGGTCGACGAGCCGGATTTCGCCGAGCATCCAGCTGGCAGCCGCGGCGCTGCCGAGCGCAAGCGCAGCGACGAGCGGCAAGGCCAGCAGCCGCCTGCGTGACTGCAGCGTTTCATAGGGCGTGTCGGTCGTAACTTGCATCGATGTAGTCGCTCCGCAGGTCGGGGAACTGGCTCGTGACGAGCGCACGCGGACTGTCGTACACGAGCCGGCGTGCGGCCTTCTCGCCGACCAGGCGCGCCGCGGCGTCGCGGCCGTGGTCCAGGCGCGGCGGCCGGAAGTCGCGGTTGTGCGCGTCGGAGGCGAGCAGCGTGACGTGCCCCGCCTCGAGCATCGCGCAGGCCACGCGCAACGCGTAGTCGCCGAACAGGCCCGCCACGGACCCCGCCGTCACCTGGAACAGGCAGCCGGCGTCGATGAAGGGCTGCAGCTTGTCGAGGCTGCGCATGACGTCCTTGTTGCGTTCCGGGTGCGCGATCATCGGCCGGATCTTGCGGTCGAGCAGCCAGCCTACGAGCGCATCGCTGCCCGGTGGCACGTGGCTGTGCGGCAACTCGAGCAGCATGATGCGATACCCGTCGACTTCGCCGTAGAACGGCACGCGATCCTGCTCGACCATCGCAAGCACTTCGACGCTCAGGCGCACTTCGCCGGCATAACCGAGCTGCAGCGGAATGCCTGCCGTGCGCAGCGCGCCGCGAAACGCGTCAAGCGCCTGCTGCACGCTCATGCTGTCGTTTTCGTAGCGCCCTGGATGCACGTGTGGCGTCACTACCGAATGCGTGATGCCGTTCGCCACGGCAAGGCGAGCAAGGTCGAGCGCCTGCTCGAGCGTATCGGGCCCGTCGTCGATGCCGGGCAGCAGGTGGCAATGGAGATCGATCATCGCGACACGCTCAGCCCGGCGCCGGCAGGCTGTCGTCGGGCTTGCCGGTGTAGCCGTACGTATCGTAGTAGCCGCCAGAGTAGTAACCGGTCTCACGCTCCGGATGCACCTGGTTCAGCGCGATGCCGATGACGTTGCAGTTTGCGTGGCGCAGCCGCGCGAGGCCACTGCGCACGACGTTCACCGGCGTGCTGTCGGCCTTAACGACGTACACCATCGCATCGACGAGCGTGCCGATCATCAGTGCGTCGCTGACGGCCTGCGTCGGCGGCGTGTCGATGATCACCTGGTCGTAGCGTTCCGACAGCAGGCCCAGCAGTTCACGGAAGCGGTTCGAGCCGATGAACTCGAGCGGGTTCGGGCTCGCGTGGCCGGCCGGCATGACGTCGATGCCACCCTGCTGGAATGGATAGATGCACTGCTGCAGTTCGACGTTGCCCTCGAGATAGTCCGACAGCCCCGGCGCGCCGGGCCGCAGGCCGAGGCTGCGCGCGAGCGCTGGCCGGCGCATGTCGGCGTCGATCAGCAGCGTGCGTTTCATCTGGCCCATGACAGACGCCAGGTTGACCGACACGGTCGTCTTGCCCTCGTTCGGCACGGACGACGTGACGCCGATCAGCTTGTACGGCCGCGAGATCGACGACAACATCAGGCCGGTGCGCAACGTGCGGAACGATTCGGAGAAACTCGACTGCGTGTCGTCGAGGTAACCGAGGTACGCAAGCTTGCCCTGCTTCTGCTGGCTGCGGTTCGCCGCCGCGAACGGCACGATGCCGAGCGTCGTGCTGTCGAGTTTGCTTTCGATGTCGGCTGGGGTGTGCACCGTGTTGTCGAGCATGTCGCGAGCGAGCGCGAGGGCCGCGCCGAATACCAGCCCGCCGAGCGTCGCGAGGAACACGACGAGAGAGCGCCGTGGCTTGCTCGGCTCGAGTGCCGCCACGGCCGGGTCGACGACGATGGCGTTCGCGGCCTGGAAGCTGTCGGTTTCGTTCATCTCGCGCACGCGCGTGAAGAACAGGTCATACAGCTGGCGGTTCGTGTCCACTTCACGCTGCAGTTCCTGCAGCGCATACCCCTTGCCGTTGACGTCCTGGAAGTCGGTCTTGGCTGCTTCGAGGCGCTGGCGCGTGACGCGCTCGTTCTCGACCGCCGTGCGGTAATCCGTCTCTATCGTCGCGAGCACCTGCTGCAACTGCGTATCGAGCGCGCGGCCGGCCTCGGTGCGCTGCGATGCCAGCGCCAGCATGCGCGGGTGCTTGCGGCCATAACGCTGGCTGAGTTCCGCGCCCTGCTGTTCGAGCGTGTCGATCGTGTTCGTGATGCGGTCGATCGCCGGGTGGTTCAGGATCGCCGGCACGCGCAGCAGCGCGATCGGGTCGCGGCTCTGCAACTGCCGCGTGCGGTTCCAGATCGTTTCGGCTTCCGCACGCGTGCGGCGCGCTTCGTTGTGCTGCGTCGTCAGCTCGTCCAGTTCCTGGATGTTCAGCGCGGCGACGCCCTCGATATTCACGAGACCTTCCTTCTCGAGAAAGTCCTGCAGCTTCGCTTCCGATTCGTCGAGCGTGGCCTTCAGGCCCGCGAGCCGCTGCGACATCCAGTTGCTCGCGCGGCGCGTCGAATCGAGGCGCTGTTCGAGATAGCTCTCGATGAATTCGTCCGCGAGCGTATTGGCCACGAGCGCGGCGAGCTGCGGGTTCACCGATTCGAAGTGGATCGTCACGAGGTCGGTGTTGCGCACCGGCGCGATCGTCAGGCGGCGGCTGAATTCATCGAGCGCCCAGCCCATGCGGATCTGCTCGTCGAGTTCTGCAGCGGCGGCTTCGCCCGCGGCCGGCGGCTGCGCGGAGGATGCTTCGGCACCGCCTTCAGCACCGCCTTCGGCGAGGAACGCCGGCAACTTCTCGCCGAGGTCGCTGCGTTCGTCGGCCGGCAGCGCGAATTCGGGCTTGCCCATCAGGCCGAGCTCGCGAATCACGCGCTCGGCGAGGTTGCGGCCCTTCAGCAGCTCGAACTGCGTGCTGTAGTACTCGCGCGTCTGCGTCTCGAGGCCGTAGACGTCCTCGATCGTCGGCAGCGTCGGCTGCCGCGACTCGATCATCAGCGTGGCGGACGACCGGTACACGTCGTCGGAGCGGAACATCAGCAGTGCAGCGACGATGCCGAACAGCAGGCCGATGCCGAGGATGCCGTAACGGAAACGCAGCAGTGCGCGGCCATGGTGCCGCAGGTCGATGACGTCTCCGTCGTCGGCCGGCGGGCCGGGAAGCAGGTGTTGCTGGCGGAATATGCTCATGTCAGAAGAACCGTTCGTTGATGGTGATCGTATCGCCCGGCGCCACCGGCGCATCGAGCGAGTTGACGGTGCCCGCATCGTCGTCGCCCGGCGGATCCTCGCCGCCGCGATGGATCGTGAAGCGCTTGCGGTTCGCGCGCTCGGTGAAGCCGCCGGCAAGGCTCACCGCCTTGCGCAGCGTGAGGCCCGGCTGGAACGGATAACCACCGGGCGTTTCGACTTCGCCATTGATGTAGAAGGGCCTGTACTCGACGATCGTCACGGTCACCGCGGGCGCGATCAGGAACTCGCCGTCGACCAGCTTCCGGCGCAGCAACTGTTCGAGTTCGCCGGTAGTCGAGCCCGCGACCGGCACTTCACCGAGCAGCGGATAATTGATCATGCCGGTGTCGCCTATGCGCATTTCGGGGAAACTCAGGTCGGCTTCCTCGTACACCTGGATCGACAGCACGTCTCCCGGCCCAACCGCATAGTTCGAACCGCCCTGTGCCAGGACGCCGCCGCTGCCCGCGAGCGCTGCGAGGAAGGCGATGCGCCGGGCAAAACTTCGTATTGCGACAATGCCAGTCGTCATGTGCGTGTCCTCTCTGTCGAGGCTCGCGGCGATGTGTGCGCTGCGCCGGCGGCGCGCGCGTCACAGGCTCGCGGCGAAGCCGATGCGAACGACGTTCTGTTCGTAGCTGAAGCCCGGCAGCGGCGAGCGGCGCTCGTCGCGCCCGGCGGCTGCGAACACGTCAAGCCAGGTATCCACGGAGTAATCGATGCGCGCCGAGACGTCACGTATGCGGTCTTCGCGCGGCAGGTCGATGTAGTCGTCGTCGTTGCGGCTGATCGCAAGCGTCGACTTGATGCGCCCAGACCACTGGTGTTCCCAGTCGAGGCCGTAACGTTGCGTATCCATGCCGCTGCCGATGCCGGTCGGCTCGCCGAAGGCGCGGCCCGCGCTGATCTCGACGATCGAATACGTGCGCGGCTCCCAGCGCAGCGCCGCTTCCCAGCTCGGGCCGGACGTATCGGTGCGATCCGGGTCGGCGAAGTCCTTCGTGCCGTATCCGAGCTTCACGGTACCGGAGGTCTTGCCGGTGGCTTCCCACGTGACGCCGACGTAGCCGTAGCGTTCTTCGCTGTCGAGGCGGTCTTCCGTGTCGATACCATCGATCGGATCGTTGACGTAGTCCACGTCGCGCACGCGGTACTGGAACAGGATATCGGTTCGCGGCAGTACGCCGAGGTGGAACGTGCCGCTGAGGCCGTTGTCGGCACGCCCGCGGAAGCGTGTCGTCGCCTCGTTGTTCGTGTATTCCTTCTCGTAGCGGTCGGCGTCGATGACGATGCGGCCGCGCGCGCTGTCCGCGCCGAACTGGTACTGCGCGGCCAGCGTCTTCGCGTTGAACCTGTCCGGTACCGGCGTGAACACGCCGCCCTGGCTGAACCCGGTGCCGCGCACTTCGTGCGTGTTGAAGTATTCCGCTTCGAACTGCAGCTTGTTGCGCACGTTGATTTCCACGTCGGCGAGCGCGGCCAGGCGCCAGTCGGTGTAGTCGTCGACATCCGTCGCCGAGTAGTCGCCCCTCAGCAGCTCGAAGGTCGACGTGAACAGCTGCAGGCCGTCGGTCACGCGCGCCGTCACGCGTGGCGCAACGAGGCTGATGCTGGAACTCACGGGTGCTTCCTCGTCGCGAAACATGTTGTCGGTGTGGGCGACGCTGGTATCCACTTCGGGGATCAGGTCGACGATCCCGACTTCGATCGCCTGCGGTTCGATCGCGAAAGCCGATGCGGCGCCGATCACCACGGAGCAACAGGCGGTGACAGTCGGAGACAGCTTCTTGTTCATCATGCGCAGGTCCCTGCAATCCAGTGCGAGCGCGACGTTCGTGCTTCCCGCAATCCGCCCGGAGTGTCCGCCACTGATCCCGTGGCCGCCATTGGCAATTCCACCCACGTTGGTAAAAAACACGGGGATTTCGCACTTTTCATTCGCGCTGCTTGCGAGCGTCGCGAGCTTGCGGCATGGACATGCGGAGCTTCGGCATGGACATGCCACGGCGACATCATGCGAGCCTCGGCCGTAATAGCGTGTCGTACAACGCGAACAGTCCGCGGTTCAGCGTGTCTGCCGTGTACTCGCGCAGGAAGCGCGTGCGTCCCGCGACACCCATCGCGCGGAGTTCAGCGCGGTCGAGTTCGCGCAGGGCGGCGACGAATCCGGATGCCTCGTGCGGAGGCACGAGCCTGCCGGTGACGCCGTCGACGACGATGTCGGCGAGGCCGCCGACGCGCGCCGCGACCACGGCCTTGCCGGCACGCATAGCCTCGACTGCAATCAGCCCGAAGCCTTCCCAACGCGACGGCACGACCAGTACGTCGCACGACGCGAGGTAGCGCTGGACTTCGTCGCGGCGCAACCAGCCTGCGCAGGCGACGTTAGGCGGAAATTCCGGTGCCGCGTCGTCGACCACCGGCGCGCCGATCGCGCAACCGTGCCAGCCGCTGCCGAGTGCGGCCATCGTCGCCGCGAAGATGTCGGCGCCCTTCTGCCGGTCGAAGCGGCCGACGAACAGTACCCGGATTGCACCCGTTGCCCACGCTGGACCGTCGGCGGCAGCCTGCGACTCCGCGGCTATGCCATTCGGCAGCAGCGTCAACCGCGAGCCGGGCAGGCCTGCCGCGCGTGCACTGCGCATGTCATGCGCCGAAATGCACACGATGCGGTCGGCGAGTGGGCTGAGCGCGAGTTCGAGCGCGCGAGCCGCCTGCAGGTGGGGCCACGGTGCCGCGCGGTCGAATGCCCAGCCATGCGCGCAGTACACGAGCTTTGGCCGCCGTCGCAGCGGTCCCAGCACGACGCGCGCCGCCACGCCAGCGAAGGTGCTGTGCGCGTGCACGAGGTCGCAGTCGGTCTCCGCGACGACCTGCCGCAGCGTGCGTGCAAGCCCGATCGTACGCCGCATCCGGCCTGCCTCTGCCGCATACGTCAGCACGCATAGTCCGCGCAGCGGTTTCAGTTCGTGCACCTGGTCTTCAGCGGCGAGGATGCCAATCTTGCCGGGGCCATAGCGAGCGAGCTGCGCCGGGAGTATCTCGTCGAGATACGATGCGATGCCGCCACGCAGCGTTTCAGCGACGTGCAGGATCTTCATGGTTCACCACCTTTTCGACGAACTGCTGTAATTGCGTGCGCGCTTCGAGTGCCGCCGCGCGCGTGAATGCCGGATCCGGCGGCCGGGCGTCGGCGAGCACGGCGAGCACGTGCGTGACGATCGCGTCGGGCGCAGCGCCTTTCGCGGGATCGACGAGGAACTTTGCACGCCCGGCGCGCTGGAAGAACGAAGCGACCTTGGTGTCCCATCCGAGCCCGATCGACGGGATCGCATAACTGAAGCTGACGATGTGTGCATGCAGGCGATGCGAGATCACCGCGTCGAAACGCCGAATCAGCGCGATCAGGTCGTCCGGCGTCAGCGGACGCGACGCACGCCCGGCGTCGAGGCCCGGCACCGCGCACAGCCGATCGAGGAAGCTCTCGTCTTCTTCGGCGCCGTTCGTGAAAAGGGTCACGCGATATCCCTGTGCGCCGAGGCGCGCGACGAGCAGCCTGAAGAATTCGCGCCCTTCGTCGATGCCGGTGCCGCGATCGCCTGCGCCAGCGAGAAGTTTCAGGTCGGCAACGTTCACGCCGATGTGCCTCGTCGCGCCGTGAGCAGGCACTGGCGCGGCGTCGTGGTACAGCGCAGTCGCGACGGCGGGGTCCCACACTTCGCCGACCGGGACGCTGCGCCCGACCGCCTGCAGCTCCCGCATGACGACATCGCGCGAATATCCGTCGCGCACCGTGACGCCGCGCAACAGCGGGCTGCGCAGCAACTTGCGAAGCAGGTGCCGCCCGAGCGGCGACCAGTTGTCGCTCGCGCCGATCCCGTACACGGAAAACGGCACGTCGAAGCGCTTCAGGCTCAGGTACAGGCAATACAGCTTGGCAGGGAAGTTCAGGTCGAAGTCGGAGAACAGGTGGCCGCCGCCGATGATCACGTGGTCGGCATCGCGCAATGCGGCGGCATACGTCGCGCGCGTCCTGCGCCAGTACAGCAACAGCGCGTAGGTGAATACGACGCCGCTGCGCATGAACACCGGCATGGAATTGATCAGCCGCAGGCTGTTCTTCCTGCGGCTGCGTTCGTCTGCGTCGAGGCCGGCATACCGGCTACGGCCGGCAAGGTCGAGCGTGGCGACGCTGACCGGCGCTCCGCCGTCGCAGACGACGCGCATCATGATGTCGTGGATGATCCCGTCGCCAAGGTTGGAGCTATATGGCACGGCGGCGATCGCGAGATCGAGATGCGACGGCGACGGGCTTTCCGTGGACTTCGACCGTGACGAAACGACGGCATTCATGATGCGAACCTCACGCGGGGCAGCAGCGGCAACGACGCCGCGGCGTACAGCGACACCGACAGCAGGTGCCGCGAATATGAGCCGACGTCGGGCTCGAACAGGCACAGCACGAGCACGTGCGCGAGCATCAGCCACGCGAGACTGCGCTGTGCGCCGTCACCGCGCGTGACGCCGCGCCAGATCAGCCAGAGCACGAGCAGGTTCGTGCCGGTCAACAGTGCGTCGCGCAGGCCATGGAAGAACAGCACCGGCAGGTTCAACACGACGAGCGAGTACAGGTAATTCGCGATGAACTCGAAGGGGTTATCGGGAATCACCAGGTTGTGCACCATCGTGCGGATGTCGAAGCCGCCGCGGAACATCGCGTAGTTGTTGGCGGTGTCGCGATGCATCGCCGCGAGCGAGTACAGTTCGGACGGCAGCAGGCAGAACACGGCGAAGCCCGCGGCGGCCAGCCACAGGCGCCCGCGTGCCGGCATCTGGCCGGCCAGCGCGAGCAGCAGGAACAGGCCGGCGATCGCGAAGAAGTACGGTCGGACGAACCAGGCATAGGCAGAGTACAACGCGAGCACCAGCACGACCGCTTTTCGCGAATTGCCGCTGCGCAGTATCGCGAACACGACCAGCGCGGACACAGCCGTGACGAGCGTCTCCTTGCCGAGCACGACGAGGTTCAGCATCAGCGACGGGCCGAGCAGCGCCAGCGCCGCATACATTGCGCTGATGCGACGCGTGAACTGCGCGAGCAATACGACGTAGGCAAACGCGCAGGCCGGTACGAGCCATTCCGGATGACCGAAGGTCAGCCAGGCATACACCAGCGCGCTCGCGCGGAATGACGACAGGTCTTCGGCATCCTGCGTCAGGGAGTCGACGAGCTTCATCTGGTCGCGGAAGAACTGCTCTGGCAGGTAGGCGGAGAACAGCCACAGCGTGAGGAACAGGCCGACGTACAGCGCGAGCGCGAGATGCTGGAAGCGCAGGCCGGCGTCGCGGCCATGCATAAGGCGCGGGTCCAGATGTGCATCCCGATTCCTCGGGTCCCATCCGCGCGAGTCCGACGAAGAAGAAGTAGCCTGTGCGCCGTTCATGCTCGATGCTCCGGGGCCGTGGCATTCCGCTCAGCGGCGGAAGCAGTCCTGCAGGAATTTCGTGCCGGCTTCGAATGCGAAGAAGCCATGCTCACGGCGGACTAGGTACAGGCACAGCATCAGGTACAGCGTCAGTCCGCTGCAGTACGAGATCGCCGCGCCGCTGATGCCGAAGGGCGGAATCAGCACGGCGCCGACCAGCACGCTGAACACACAGGCGCCGACCGCGACGCGGCCCTGCGCAGGCTGGCCGGACGGCGACATCGCGGCGATCTGCCCAACCGGCCCGAGCACGATCTTCAGTACCTGCGGCAGCAACAGCAGCAGGAACGCACCGTAGACCCCGGCATCCGGCTCGAGGCCGGCGGCGCGCAGCGCGAGCGGCGTCAATGCAGCGAGCGCAGCGAGTGACAGCAGCCCAAGAACGAAATTCAGCTTCCACACGTGGCGCAGGTAGCTGCGCAGGCGCCAGCGGCGGTCCTCCGCCTGCAGCGTCGCGAGTCCCGGCGACACGATCGCGTTGATGATGCTCATCGCGACGACGGCGAGCTGCGCCGTGCGCAACAGCACGGCATACAGGCCGACACTGTCGGCATCCGCGAACAGGCCGAGCAGCAGCAGTCCATTCCAGAAGAGCACGTACTCCGAGATCGTGATGAGGAAGTACGGCAGGCCTTCGCGCAGGCTGCGCGTGCGTGGCCGCGGAACCGGCAACGGCGCGGCACCGAAACGCTGCCGGTATGTACGCCGGAACATCCACCACGAGACGCACCCGAGCAGCAGCGCGGCGCCGAGCAGCGCGCCGAGGAATCGTGACGGGAAATCGGTGACCGGAAACACGTAGAGGATCACGAGCAGCAGCACCGCGATGCCGCCCTGGTCGAACCAGTAACTCGCATCCGGCCGCGACAGCCCGCGGTGCAGCGGCGCGATGTACGAAAGCACGGCGAACACGGCGATGCTCGAGCCCAGCAGCACGAAGTCGAGGGGCGTCAATGCATACCCGGCGAACAGCTGGCCGCTCAGCAGCAGCGCAATCGGCACGCCGGCGGCAAGGAACGCAAGCAGCACGCCGGAACTCGCATCGAGGTACGCCGACGCAGCGGCATGGTCCCTCCCCTGCGCCGCGACCGCGAGGTTGCGCACCGCCGCATAGTCGCTGCCGTAGCGCGCGCACATCGCGACGAGCAGCAGGATCGACCACACGACGTTTACGAAGCCAGCGCCCCCGATGCCGAAGCGGCGCGCGACGAACCACGTCAGCACAACGAGCGCGACACCGGTCAGGCCACGCGCGGCGAACGTCCTCAGTACCTTGACCAGCGTCGGCAGCATCACCTAGTCCACTGCCGCGAGCGGGGTCCGCAGTTTCTGCGACACGTAGACGACATGCGACGCGAACAGTTCGTCGCCGCGCAGTTCACGGTACTGCGGAAGGAGTGCGTCCATGACCGGCAGCCGCGTTTCCTGCGTGAAGCGCACCTCGGCCTCCGTCGACACGCAGCAACCGAGCTGCGAGAAGTGTCCGCGCCAGTCCCTGCGCAGCACGCGGTTGCCGCGCGCGTCGTGGTCGCGGCCGCGTCGATACGTGGTGCCTCGCCGCAGGAAGTTGAAGGGATCGCCATCGATGTCGAGGTGATCCTCGAGGTGGATCTCGTGGATCATCCTGCCGTGCTCGGCCAGTGCCGAGCCGAGGGCGGCAAGCATGCGGTCGAGGTCGTCCGCAGCGATGTGTTCGAGCACGCTCGTCGACGTGATCAGGTCGAAGGCCACTGGCGGCCTGTCGCCCAGCGCGTCGAACGGCGCGAGGTAGTGGATGCCGAACTTGCGGAACTCGGCGGCCGACCAGGTATCGAGCCTGCGCAGCGCGCGCAGGCGGGAACAGAATTCTTCATGCAGCGCCACGGGAACCTTGCCGACCAGGGCGCGTTCGTCGTCGCGCATCACGGCCACGCGCAGCGCGGAGAAGTCAGCGATCGCGTTGTAGTCCGCGGCGTATGCCGCCTCGGCGCCGAGCAGCCAGTGCGCAACCGCGTCGGTCGGTACGTAACCGCTGCCGAAATCCATCGTGCGCATGCCGCGCAACGATTCCACGCCGCCGATCTCCAGCAGCCGAAGCATGTGATCCAGCGAATGCGACAGCGCCTTCTTGCCGTGCGCGTCGCGGCGCGCGATCAGGCTGTCGCACCAGCTGGCGGAATGGCCGGCCGTGCGGAACAGTTGTTTCAGTCGATAGCGCAGCGGCGCCGGCAGGCTGTTGTAGACGGAGAAAACGATCATGGTGCGGCTCCCTGCTGGACTACCATTGTCTGGACTACCACTGAAATGCAGATGCGCGGTCACCTGCCCCATATCTCGACTTCGTCGAGAGTTCCGCCGACATCCGGCCAGGTCACGCGCAGCTTCACGTAGCGTGCCTCGATCTGGTGCAGCGCGATGACGTTCTCGAGCGCGGGCGTTGATGACTTCACCGTGGCGTTGTGCGCGAAGTGCTTGCCGTCGACCGAGGTGTAAGTCTCCACGGATAACGGCGTTACGTGCTCCGGGCCATTCACCACATGGACCCGTGCAATGTGTCGAGTGGTCCGCAAATCGAACAGAATCTCCGCCTCGCGCGCGCGGTAGCGTACGTAATGCGATGTGACGGGCGTGCCGCGATTGGAGCTGTTGCGCTCGCCGCCAGCGCTGCCGAAGCCATTCAGCAGCGCACCGCGCGTGCCCTTTAATGAGGCAGGGTCGTCGATGGCGTCGTCGTCCGGCGCCAGGTGTCGATAGCTCACATGGGCATCGAGGCGATGCGGATAGTGCGACGACCACGACGCATTGCCGCTCAGCAGCAGGCTGCGCTGCGCAGGATCGGGTGCGAAATCGACGAGCATGGACATCGTCGCGTCGCGGCCCCGGCCATCGCTCCACCGCGCTGTCATCGGCTGCGGATGATGGAATGCATCACGCGCTCCATGCTGCCGCGCATCGAGCGGCGTGACCGTGACGCGCTGCGTATGCATCGCGCCGGCCGCCAGCCGCGGCACGTCAAACATTGCCGGGACCACCGTCCATCCCGACGGCGCGTCGATCCGCAACTCGCCGGACTCGAGCGCGTGCTCCGAGGCATTCACGAGCTGTATCGGCAATGTAAAGGCTTCGTCAGCGCGCATTCGCACGTGATGCCCGTCCGCCGCTGGCGCACGCGCTTCGGCAGCACCTGCATCCGTCGCAATGGGCCCGAAGCCGAGCAGCGGTGCATGTTGCCGGAAGAGGTATACGATGCCTGCACTCGTCACTTCCGGGAGCTCGATGCGATGACGCCCGCCGTCGAGCGGCGATATCGCAAGGGGCTGCAGCGCCGAGTCTTCCGCGGATGCCCACCACGCGCGATGCCAGGTGCCGGGCAGCGTGACGTCGATCGTGCCGGCCGGCACCGGTTCCGCCTGCGTGCGCCCGCGCGTTGCGACGACGAGCGCGAGATTGCCGACATCGTCCACATACGGCTGCTCGACGCGCAGCAGGTGCGTACCGGCATCGCCTCCATCGCTGGCATGCGCCCGATAGGCGGGCCGCAGGCCTGCCTGCTGCAAAAGCGACGCAAACCATGTTCCGCTGCCGCCGTCGTCGTCCGGTGCTCGCGGACGTCCCGGCTGCAGCGAACCGAGCTCGAACGGCAGCAGCAGCATCGTTCCGTCGCCGTGTTGCTGCAGGTATGCACGCGGCACGCCATCGGCATCGCGTGCGAGCGCACGCGCGGCCGGCGCGGTGAGGGCGTGTTGCGTGATGGCCGTCACTGCCGTGGCCCCGATGTCGAGGCGGATGCGTCGTGCTACGTCGTGCCGTGCCACCTCGATCGCGGCGGACTGCGCGATCGCATTCCTGGTGCGGTGATGCTCGTCGAAGTAGCCCGGCATCGTGTCGCCGACGAGCACGCCGCCATCCGCGACATACTGCAGCACGGCCCTGCTCTCTTCCG
>DASWWP010000142.1:0-50804 GCA_036405915.1 Pseudomonadales bacterium | reverse complement strand
GATCAGGTCGCAGCCGATGTCGCACAGGAAATCCACCTGCCGCTGCGTCTCTACCCCTTCGGCGACGACGACAAGACTGAGGTTGTGCGCGAGCGATATCAACGCACGGTATAGCGCCCGCGGCTTGCCGCCTTCCTCGATCGAGGCGATGAACGCGCGATCGATCTTCAGCGACGAGAAGTGCATGCTCTTCAGGTAATCCATGTTCGAGTAACCGCTGCCGAAGTCGTCGATCGCCAGCCGCAGTCCGAGCGCGCGCATCTCGGCGAGCGTGTGCAGGAATTTCTTGCGGTCGCGCGCGAGGCAGTTTTCGGTGATCTCGATCTCGAGCAGCGCCGAGTCCACGCCATGCCGGTGAAGCGCCGAGCCGATGCTGCTTGCGAGGTCCGGCTGGTTGAACTGGCGCGGAGAAATGTTGATCGACACGGGCAGCGGCGCCATGCCGGCGGCTGACCACTCGGCGAGCTGGCGGCATACCGTTTCGAGGACCCAGTCGCCGAGCGGCTCGATGAGGCCGACCGTTTCGGCTATCGGAATGAAGCGCGCCGGCGACACGAACCCGCGCTCCGTCTGCCAGCGGATCAGCGCCTCGGCCTTCACGACGCGGCCGGTGGAGGCCTCGACGATCGGCTGGTAATACATCTCGAAGCTGTTCGTGCCGAGCGCGTGCCGCAGCTGATGCTCGAGCTCGTGGTTCTCCATCACCGCGCGGTTGAACTCTTCGGTGAAGAACTGGTAGTTGTTGCGGCCGCCCTCCTTCGCCTGGTACATCGCCATGTCGGCATGCTGCAGCAGCGTGTTCGCGTCACAGCCATCCGCCGGATGCAGGCTGATGCCGATGCTGCAGCCGAGCGTGAACTGGCGCCCGCCGATGCTGCACGGCCGGCGCACGGCAGCAAGCACGCGTTCGATCAGCTGCGACAGGCTGCCGCCGTCGTCATGCACGTCGGGCAACAGCAATACGAATTCGTCGCCGCCGATGCGCGCCACGGTGTCTCCTTCGCGCACGCAGCGCAGCAGGCGTTTGGCCACTTCGCGTATCAGCAGGTCGCCGGCCGCATGGCCCATCGTGTCGTTGATCCCCTTGAAGTGGTCGAGGTCGACGAACACGACGGCAAAACATGCACCGGTTTTCGGCGCCTCGGCGATCGCGAGTTCGATGCGCTCGATCAATAGCGCGCGGTTTGGCAGTCCCGTGAGCACGTCGTGCGTCGCCTGGTGTGCTATGCGCTGCTCGTAGTTCTTGCGGGCCGTAATGTCCTCGACGGTGCCTTCGTAATAGAGCACCGTGCCCTCGGCGTCTCGCACGACGCGCGCATTCTCGGATATCCAGATGATCGTGCGGTCCTTGCGGAATACCTGCGATTCGAAGTTCACGACGCTGTCGTTGCGCTTCAGCAGCTCGATGAATGCGGCGCGCCGCGCGGGATCGACGTAAAGCTGTGCGGCGATGTTGTCGAATGCGCCGACCAGTTCTCCTGGCGAAGCGTAGCCATAGATGGTCGCGAGCGCCGGATTCACTTCGAGGTAGTGGCCGTCCACAGTCGTCTGGAAGATGCCTTCATTCGCGTTCTCGAATATGCTGCGGTAACGCTGCTCGGCTTCGCTGAGCGCTTTCTGCTGCAGGTGGCGCTGCGTGATGTCCTGGATGAAGCCGTGGATCATGCGCGGCTGGCCTGCAACCGCCGGCAGCGCGCCGCCGCGTTCCCACACCCACTTGGTGCTGCCGTCGGCGTGCAGCAGCCGGTATTCGAGGCTGAACGTCGTGCCCTGCTTCAGCGCTTCGTTCACGGCGGCACGTACGTACGCGCGGTCAGCTTCATGCGTGATGCTCTCGTACGACAGCGTCGCGTTACCGAGCAGTTGCTCCGGCCGGTAGCCGGTAAGCTGCAGGCAGCCGTTGCTGACGAACTCCATCGTCCAGTGCTCGTCGTTGCGACAGCGATACACCATGCAATCGAGTTCCGACAACAGCATCTCGAGCAACTGCTCACGCTCGATGCCGTCGCCGGAATAGAAGTTGTGGTTGAACATGTTCATCGATGAAATCCGACTGCGGAACGGGACGCTCATCCATGAGCATGCAAGATGCAAACCAGCCGCGCGACAAATGGCAGCTGGAACACATAACGGCAGGAAATCAGCGGGAATTCAGAAATTTTACGCGCGCCAAAATGGGGCTGCGCGCGCCATTTTGGCGCGACTGGCTGGCGCGCGTACGAGTTAGTTCAACCACACGCGCGCGTTGCGGAACATGCGCATCGTCGGACCGTCTTCGCTCCAGTCATCGGCGATCCACGAGTTCGTCACGGCACGATGAACGCGCTCGGGATGCGGCATCATGATCGTGAAGCGGCCGTCCGTGTTGCAAAGTCCCGCGATGCCGTCCGGCGAGCCGTTCGGATTCGACGGATACCGCTCCGTGACGCGGCCATGGTTGTCGACCCACTGCAGCGCGATCGTGCCGCTCGCCAGCGCGGCCTGCTGCGCCTGCGCACTGGGGAATTCGGCCCGGCCCTCACCATGCGCAACGGCAATCGGGAAGCGCGAGCCCTTCATGCCGGCGAGGAACACGGACGGCGTGTCGTTGACCTGCACGAGCGACGTGCGGCCTTCGAACTGCTCGGAACGGTTGCGCACGAAGTGCGGCCAGTGCGAGGCACCCGGAATCAGCTCGCTGAGGTTCGACATCATCTGGCAGCCATTGCAAATGCCGAACGCGAGCGTCGTGCTGCGCATGAAGAACTGTTCGAACTGGCTGCGCGCCTGCGCATTGAACAGGATCGACTTGGCCCAGCCTTCGCCCGCGCCGAGCACGTCACCGTACGAAAAGCCTCCGCAGGCCGCAAAGGCATTGAAGTTGTCGAGCGTCACGCGTCCGCTGATGATGTCGCTCATGTGCACGTCGACGGCCTCGAAGCCGGCGCGTACGAAAGCCGCCGCCATTTCCAGCTGGCCGTTGACGCCCTGCTCGCGCAGAATCGCGATGCGCGGGCGCTGCCCGCGGCGGATGAATGGCGCGGATATGTCGTCGTTGATGTCGAAGCCCAGGTGCGAATGCAGCCCGGGATCACTCACGTCGAGCAGGGCCTCGTATTCCTGCTGCGCGCATTCGGGATTGTCGCGCAACGCCTGCAGGCGATGGCTGGTTTCGGCCCATACGCGCTGGTAATGCGTGCGCGTGTTGCCCAGTACGGATTTGCCTTCGAACGTAAAGCCGATGGAATCGCTCGAAAGCGGACGGCCAATCGGGAAACAGACATCCGACAACCCGGCCTCCTCGGCCAGCTCCAGCACCTGCGGCAGCAACGCGTCCCGCACCTGGACCACCGCGCCGAGTTCCTCGGCGAACAGCGTGTCGGCGATCTCGCCCGTGCACGTGATGCTGTCGAGCGCGATGTCGAGGCCGCAGCGCCCCGCAAAGGCCATTTCGGCCAGCGTGACGAACAGGCCACCGTCGGAGCGGTCGTGGTAAGCGAGCAACAGGTTGCGTTCGAGGCAATCCTGTATGAAATCGAAGAAGCGCTTGAGGTCGCTTGCACTGTGCAGGTCGGGTGCGTCGTCACCGAGTTCGCCGTACACCTGCGCGAGCGCCGAGCCGCCGAGTCGGTTCGACCCGAGGCCGAGGTCGAGCAGCACGAGCGTCGACGCGCCGAGATCGGTGCGCAGCCGCGGAGTGGCCGTCTTTCGCACGTCGAGCACCGGTGCGAATGCGGACACGATCAGCGACAGCGGCGCCGCCATGCTCTTCTTGCCGCCCTTGCCGTCGCCTTCCTGGCCCCAGACCGTACGCATCGACATCGAGTCCTTGCCGACGGGAATCGTGATGCCGAGTTCGGGGCACAGTTCCATGCCGACGGCTTTCACGGTTTCGTACAGCTTGTGGTCTTCGCCGGGATAACCGGCGGCCGCCATCCAGTTTGCCGACATGCGCACATCGCTTATGTTGCCGATGCGCGTACTCGCGATGTTCGTCAGTGCTTCGGCGATCGCCATGCGGCCGGAGGCCGGGGCGTCGAGCAAGGCAAGCGGCGTACGCTCGCCCATCGCCATCGCTTCGCCGCGATACGTATCGAAGGCGAGCGTCGTGACGGCCGCGTCGGCCACCGGCACCTGCCATGGGCCGACCATCTGCTCACGCGCGACCATCCCGGTGATCGAGCGATCGCCGATCGTGATCAGGAACGCCTTGCTGGCAACGGCCGGCAGGCGCAGCACGCGGTCGGCGGCGTCGGCAAGATCGAGCGTCGCAGTCGGGAATGGCCTGAACTTGATTTTCTTCGCAGCTGCCGTGCGATGCATTTTCGGTGGCTTGCCGAACAGCACGCTCATCGGCAGGTCGATCGGGCGATTGCCGAACTGCGGATCGTCGAGCACGAGCTGCATCTCTGCCTGCGCGGTGCCGACGACGGCGTACGGGCAGCGTTCGCGTTTGCATATCCCCTCGAAGCGTGCGAGGTCGTCCTGGCCGACAGCCAGCACGTAGCGTTCCTGCGCTTCATTGCACCAGATTTCGAGTGGCGCCATGCGCGCGTCGGCGCTCGGGATCTTGCGCAGGTCGAAATGGCCGCCGCGGTCGCCGTCCTTCACGAGTTCCGGCAAGGCGTTCGACAGGCCGCCGGCGCCCACGTCGTGGATGAAACGGATCGGGTTGTGGTCACCGAGCGCCCAGCACTGGTCGATGACTTCCTGGCAGCGCCGTTCCATTTCGGCGTTGTCGCGCTGCACGGAAGCGAAGTCGAGATTCTCGTTGCTCGCGCCTGCCGTCATCGACGAGGCCGCGCCGCCGCCGAGGCCGATCAGCATCGCAGGTCCGCCGAGCACGACGAGCGCCGCGCCTACCGGGATGTCACGCTTCTGCACGTGCGGCTCACGGATGTTGCCGTAACCGCCGGCGATCATGATCGGCTTGTGGTAGCCACGGATTTCGGTGACGTTTGCATCGCCGAGCGCCGGCTCTGGCGTTTGCATTTCGAACGTGCGGAAGTAACCGCACAGCGCGGGGCGGCCATATTCGTTGTTGAACGCGGCGCCGCCGATCGGGCCTTCGAGCATGATGTCGAGCGCGGACGCGATGTGGCCCGGCTTGCCGAAATCTTTTTCCCACGGCTGCACGAAGCCCGGAATCTTCAGGTTCGACACGGTGAAGCCGGTGAGGCCGGCCTTCGGTTTCGAGCCGATGCCGGTTGCACCTTCGTCGCGGATCTCGCCGCCGGAACCGGTCGACGCACCCGGATACGGCGCGATGGCCGTCGGGTGGTTGTGCGTTTCTACCTTCGCGAGGATATGGATCGGCTCTTCATGGAAGCCATAGGCCTTGCTGTCCGGGTCTGGGAAAAAGCGGCCGGCCGTGAAACCGGTGAACACGGCGGCATTGTCCTTGTACGCCGACAGCACGCCCTTGCTGTTGCACTTGTACGTATTGCGGATCATGCCGAACAGCGAGTGCTCCTGGTCCGTGCCGTCGACTGTCCACGAGGCATTGAAGATCTTGTGGCGGCAATGCTCCGAGTTTGCCTGCGCGAACATCATCAGCTCGATGTCGTTCGGGTTGCGGCCCAGATCACGGAAGGCGTTAACGAGGTAGTCGATTTCGTCGTCCGCGAGCGCCAGGCCCATCGAACGGTTGGCGCTGACGAGCGCATCGCGTCCGCCCTTCAATATGTCGACGCTCTGCAGCGCCTGCGGTGCGGCGCTGGCGAACAGCTGGCTCGCTGCGTCGACGGACGGCAGCACTGCCTGTGTCATGCGGTCGTGCAACAGCGCGGCGACGGCGGCATCGCCTTCCTGCGCGCCGGCAACGCGAAACAGGATGCCGCGCTCGAGGCGGCGCACGGCATCGAGGCCGCAGTTGCGCGCGATGTCGGTGGCCTTGCTCGACCAAGGCGAAATCGTGCCGGGACGCGGGACGACGAAGAACTCGGCTCCCTGTTGCAGGTCTTTGCCGCCGGTATCGGCCGGGCCATACCGCAGCAGGCGATCGAGCAACGCGCGTTCAGCCGGCTGCAGCGGACGCTGCAGGTCCACGAGGTGGACATAACGTCCTTCGACGGCACCGACGGCCGGTACCTGGTGTTGCAGTCTGCGGAGAAGCTTGTCGCGTACGAACGAGGAAAGTGCAGTGGAGCCGGGCAGAATCAGCATGATGAAGCCTGGGGAAAACCAATCGGAAGGCGGCGTGTAGCGGCGCGTATTCTAAAGGCTTTGGGTGGCCAAAGACACGCGAAAGCCATAACGCACGTGCCTCAAAACGGGTCCGCGTGATCGGCTCCTGCACAGTACGCGTGCACATGGCCTGGCCACTTGCGATGTTGCGCGATGCGGGCAGCGTGTTTACACGCCGAATTTCGCCGTCAGGCCTGCGTCCGGAGCCCAGATGCTGATTGGCACGCCTGCTGCATGGTCCCGTGTGAAGGTTCCTTGTGGATCTTCATTTCCCCTAAATGCTTAACAGGATTGAACCTGTACAGCCCCTTTCCCCAAGGGGCTTTTTTTTGCCTGTTTTGTGCCTGCGCCTTTACCGCGCGATCAATGTCGAGCGCATCGAGGTCAGTCGGCGGGCACGTGTCACGGTGCTCGCACGACGGGACATACGCCGTTACTACCACGCCTACCTTGCAACGACACCCAACGATGCACCAGTAGCGCGCATCTCGATTCGGCGCCGCACCAACTTGGCGCGTTCAGCGCCCCAAACACGACGGATCCATGCACAGTCGCGCTCAAAATTCAGGATTTATCTTTATTTTTCAATTACTTAATGAGTTGGCCTGATCGTTGCTAAACCCGGCTCAGGGACACGTCAGACGTCCTCAACGCAGACAACAAACGACACGCAATCGCTTTAAATCCAACAGGAGATACACATGAAAAAATCGTTGCTCACGACCGCAGTATCGGCCCTGGCCCTGATGGCCTCTGCTCCGAGCTTCGCTGATCTGTCCGGTTCCGCCACGATCACGAACAACTACATCTGGAGGGGCCTGACCCAGAGCATCAACGAATCCGCATTCCAGGGCGGCGTGAAAGCCACCGCCGAAAACGGCCTGTACGCCGGCACCTGGGTATCGAACGTGTCATACGACTCTGACGACGCCTACTCCTATGAGAACGACTGGTACTTTGGTTTCTCCGGCGAAGCGGAAGGCTTCACGTACGACATGGGTTACCTGTACTACAACTACGACGAGAACGCTGGCTTCGACTTCGGCGAAGTCTACGGCACGATCGGCTTCGGCAACTTCAGCCTCAGCCTGTACTCCCTCGTTAACGCAGAACCCGATGGCGACGACTTCCCGGGCACCGGCTGGGACTTCGATGCCTTCGGCACGAACTACCTCTCGGGCAACTTCAGCATCCCGCTGGCCAGCGGCGCGACGGTCGGCCTGCACATGGGCTACCACGAGGGTGACTTCGCCGAAGCCTTCAACGGCGTGACCGAAGGCTACTTCGACTACAACATCAGCCTCGCGAAAGACGGCTTCATGTTCATGGTCACTGGCACCGACCTCGATGACGACGGTGACGGCGACGGCGTGGAAGACTATGCAAGCATGTCGGCTCGCGACAACGACGAAATCAAGTTCGTCGCCTCGTACAGCCTCGCTTTCGAACTGTAAGACAGGTTAAGGGGCTCCCCTCCCCCTACCCTGATTGATTGCCGGCGCCGGCAACGGCGCCGGCTTTTTTTTGCGCGCGAATTACATGGGGACAGGGCCCATTTAATCGCGCGTTGATTACGACTCCCCTTTTCGCCTCGCCTGGAAGAAACCGCGCAGCAGCTGCGCGCACTCCTCCGCACGCACGCCCTGCTGCCACTCGACGCGATGGTTGTAGATGCCCTCGGTGTCGAGCAGCCGGAAATGGCTGCACACGGCGCCGGAGCGCGGCTCGGTCGTACCGAACACGAGACGCTTGATGCGCGCGTGGATCAGCGCACCGGCGCACATCGTGCAGGGTTCCAGCGTCACGTACAGCGTTGCGTCGGGCAGCCGGTAGTTGTTCTGCTTCCGCGCAGCCTCGCGTAACGCGACGACTTCCGCGTGTGCGGTGGGATCGGCGCTCGTGATCGGCTGGTTCCAGCCTGAGCCGATCACTTCACCATTCAGCACGATGACGGCCCCCACGGGCACTTCGCCGGCAGCGGCGCCACGTTGCGCAAGCGCGAGGGCTTCGCGCATCCAGTGTTCGTCGGTCATCGACAGTGTGGGCTCTCCAGACATGCGCGGCAGTGTGGCGAGCGCATCGCTTCAGTGCAAGCGGCCGGATCGACGCGATCCCGAGTCGCCCTCGGGCGCACGGAACGTTGACGTGCCACGCGCAGCTGTTATTTTGCTGGACCACGCAGGAATGAGGAGGCACGAATGAATCACACGCATGCAGCCGCGAACACAACACGGAACGCGGTCGGCAACGACATCGTCATTTACCATAACCCCGAATGCGGTACCTCGCGCACGGTTCTCGCAATGATCCGCGACGCGGGCATCGAGCCGCACGTCATCGAGTACCTGAAGACGCCGCCGTCGCGGCAGATGCTGGTAAACCTGCTACAACGCGCGGGACTCGGTGCGCGCGGACTTCTGCGCGAAAAAGGCACGGTATACGAGGAGCTGGGGCTGCAGGACACCAATCTGTCCGACGATGCGCTGGTCGACGCGATGATGGAGCACCCGATACTGATCAATCGACCGATCGTCGTGTCGCCACGCGGCGTGAAACTGTGCCGACCTGCCGAAACTGTCCTCGATTTGCTGGCGGCGCCTCACGAGAGTCCGTGAGGCGGCCGGATCACTCCCACTCGATCGTCGCCGGCGGCTTGCTCGAGATGTCGTAGCTCACGCGCGAGACGTCACGGATCTCGTTGATGATGCGGTTCGACACGGTCTCGAGCAGCTCGTACGGCAGGTGCGCCCAGCGTGCCGTCATGAAGTCGATCGTTTCGACCGCACGCAGCGCGATGACCCAGGCGTAGCGCCGTGCATCGCCGACGACCCCAACGGATTTGACCGGCAGGAACACCGCGAAGGCCTGGCTGACCTTGTCGTACCAGCCTGCCTTGCGCAGTTCCTCGATGAAGATCGCGTCTGCTTTCCGCAGTACGTCGCAGTATTCCTTCCTGATTTCGCCGAGCACACGTACGCCAAGGCCGGGGCCCGGGAATGGATGACGATGGACCATGCTGTGCGGCAGGCCGAGCTCGACACCGATCCTGCGCACTTCGTCCTTGAACAGTTCGCGCAGCGGTTCTACGAGTCCCATCTTCATCGTTTCCGGCAGGCCGCCGACGTTGTGGTGTGACTTGATGACGTGTGCAACGCCATGCTTCGTCGCGGCGGATTCGATGACGTCGGGATAGATCGTGCCCTGGGCGAGCCACTTCACGTCACCCAGTTTCGACGCTTCCGCGTCGAATACGTCGATGAAGGTCTTGCCGATGACCTTGCGCTTGGCTTCGGGCTCGTCGAGTCCGGCAAGACGCTCGAGGAAAATGCCTTCGGCATCGGCGCGAATCACGCGCACGCCCATGTTCTTCGCGAAGGTTTCCATGACCTGGTCCCCTTCGTTTAGGCGCAGCAGTCCGTTGTCGACGAACACGCAGACGAGCTGGTCGCCGATGGCCTTGTGCAGCAATGCGGCGACGACGGACGAATCGACTCCGCCGGACAGGCCGAGCAGCACCTGGTCCTTGCCGACCTGTTTGCGCACCGTCGCGATCGCATCCTCGATGATGTTCGCCGGCGTCCACAGGCGGCCGCAGCCGCAAATTTCGTGCACGAAGCGATTCAGGATCTGCTGGCCGGCCTGCGTATGCGTGACCTCGGGATGGAACTGCAGGCCCCACATGCGGCGCTGCGAATCGGCCATTGCGGCAATAGGCGCGGTCGGCGTTGCAGCGGTGATTTCGAACCCGGGCGGCAATTGCGTGACCTTGTCGCCGTGGCTCATCCACACGTTGTGGCAGATCTTCGCTTCGATTTCCTCGGCGCCGTCGAGATCGAACAACAGGGCATCATTGCTCGTGATCGCGATGCGCGCATGGCCGAACTCGGAATGCGACGAACCTTCCACCTTGCCCCCGAGCTGTTCGGCGAGCGTCTGCATGCCGTAGCAGATACCGAGGATAGGCAGGCCGCAGTTCAGGATGTAGTCGGGTACGCGCGGCGAGTTCGTCAGGTTCGCGGATTCGGGGCTGCCGCCGAGGATCACGCCACGCGGCGCGAAAGCGTTGAACTGCGCTTCGGATATCGAATAGTGGTGGATTTCGCAGTAGACGCCGGCTTCGCGCACACGGCGGGCGATCAGCTGCGTGTACTGCGAGCCGAAATCGAGGATGAGGATTTTCTGCTCGTGGATGTTCACTGCTTTCACCTGGAATTCACCTGGACCTTAACGGATTGCGCCGCTGCACCAGTGTGCGTTCATGCACACTCGCGAGCGGCGCACTAATGCCAACACCCGGCGTCAGCTGACCCGGTAATTCGGCGCTTCCTTCGTGATCGTCACGTCATGCACGTGGCTTTCGCTGACGCCCGCGCCGGTGATGCGCACGAATTGGGGCTTCACGCGCATCTCTTCGATGTTTGCGCAGCCGGTGAGGCCCATGCTGGAACGTACGCCGCCGGTCAGCTGGAAGATGATCGCCGACATCGGGCCCTTGTAAGGAACGCGGCCTTCGATGCCTTCCGGCACGAGCTTCGCGGCGCCGCTGTCGAGCGTCTGGAAATAGCGGTCGCTGGATCCGTGCGTTTTTGCCATCGCGCCGAGCGAACCCATGCCGCGGTAGGCCTTGTAACTGCGACCCTGGTAGAGCTCGACTTCACCGGGCGCTTCCTCGGTACCGGCAAGCAGGCTGCCGATCATGACGGCATTGGCACCGGCCGCGATGGCCTTCGCGATGTCGCCCGAAAAGCGGATGCCGCCGTCGGAGATGATCGTGATGTCCGTGCCTTTCAGCGCCTCTGCGACGTTCGACACTGCCGTGATCTGCGGTACGCCCACGCCCGTGACGATGCGCGTCGTGCAGATGGAACCTGGGCCGATGCCGACCTTCACCGAATCGACGCCCGCTTCGACGAGCGCGAGCGCGCCGGCCGCGGTGGCGACGTTGCCGCCGATCAGCGCGAGTTTCGGGAAGGCCTTCTTGATCTGTGCAATGCGGTTCAGCACTTCCTGCGAATGGCCGTGCGAGGTATCGACGACGATGACGTCGACGCCGGCGTTCGCGAGCGCCTGCACGCGGTCGAGCGTATCGGCGCCAGTGCCAACCGCCGCACCGACGCGCAGCTGGCCGAGCGCGTCCTTGCAGGCATTCGGATGGTCTTCGGCCTTGCGGATGTCCTTCAGCGTCACGAGGCCCTTCAGTTCGAAGGCAGCATTGACGACGAGTACTTTCTCGATGCGGTGCTTGTGCATCAGTACCTTGACCTCGTCGAGGCTTGCGCCCTCTTTAACCGTCACGAGGCGTTCTTTCGGCGTCATGATCTTGTCGACCGTGGCGTTCAGGTCGTTCTCGAAGCGCACGTCGCGCGACGTGACGATGCCGACGAGGTCGCGCTTGTCGTTCGACTTGACGACCGGCAGGCCCGAGATGCGGTGTTCGCGCGTGAGTTCAAGCAAGGTGCGGACCGTGGTGTCCGGCGTGATGCAGATCGGGTCCGTGACGACGCCGCTTTCGTATTTCTTGACCGTGCGCACTTCGCGCGCCTGGTCTTCGATGCTCATGCTCTTGTGGATAATGCCGATGCCGCCTTCCTGCGCCATCGCGATTGCGAGGCGTGCTTCGGTGACCGTGTCCATCGCGGACGAGACGAGCGGAATGTTGAGCGTGATGTTGCGGGTCAGGCGGGTTTTCAGGTCGACCTTGTTGGGCACTACGAGGGAGTGGGCGGGGACAAGCAGGACATCGTCGAACGTGAGGGCTTCTTCAACTATTCGTAGAGCAGATTGCACCATATTGATCACCTGAAACTCCGGACCCTGTTTCGGGAAATCGGCGCATTATAGACCACGGCTGACGGCCGGGGAAAGCCGCGCGCCACGCTAAGTAGCAGGAGACTTTGAAGAATCCGCTGCTTCTGTTCGATCTCCTTGACCTCTATGATGCCCGCATGCCTGCAAGTCCCTCATTCCCCGCCGCCAAAGACAAGCGCAATGTCCTGACCGTGAGCCAGCTGAACCGGCTCGCGCGCAACCTGCTGGAAGAATCCTTCCCGGCCGTGCTCGTCGAGGGCGAGATTTCGAACCTCGCGATGCCCTCCTCCGGCCACTGGTACCTGACGTTGAAAGATGAACAGGCGCAGATCCGCTGCGCGATGTTTCGCAACCGCAACATGCTGCTGCGCTTCAGGCCGAAGGATGGCATGCAGGTCGTCGTCAAGGCACGGCTGAGCCTGTATGAAGGCCGCGGCGACTACCAGCTGATCGTCGACTACATGGAGCCGGCCGGGGCCGGCGCGCTGCAACGCGCTTTCGAACTGCTGAAGGCAAAGCTGTTGCAGGAAGGCCTGTTCGATGTCACCAGAAAACGGCCCTTGCCGGCACTGCCGTGCCATGTCGCCGTGATCACGTCGCCGACCGGCGCAGCGGTCCGCGACATCATCAGCGTGTTCCGCCGGCGCTTTCCGTGCACGCAGCTGACCATCGTGCCGGTTTCGGTGCAGGGCGAGCAGTCCGCCCCCGAGCTGATTCGCGCACTTGCCACGGTGAATGCGCGGCAGGGTTGCCTCAGCGACGTCGACGTCATCGTCCTCGCGCGCGGCGGCGGTTCGCTGGAGGATCTCTGGAGTTTCAACAACGAGGCGCTCGCGCGTGCGATCAGTGCGTCGCAGTTGCCGGTGGTGTCCGCGGTAGGCCACGAAACAGACTTCACGATCGCCGACTTCGTCGCCGACGTGCGCGCGGCAACGCCGTCGGCCGCTGCCGAGTTGTTGAGCCCGCACCAGGACGACTACCGGCAATTGCTGCATGTCCACATGCGCAAACTGCGCAACTGCATGGCGAAGCGGCTGCAGGATCTGCGCGTACAGAGCGCGAGCCTCTCCAGGCGCCTGCGGCATCCGGGACGCCGGCTGCAGGAACAGGCGCAGCGCCTCGACGGCCTCGAATTGCGCCTGCGCCGCGCGCTGCAGGGAAACCTGAAACAGCAAGGGCAACGCCTCGCGGTCGCACGTGCGGGCCTGATGCGCCATAGTCCCGACACTGCACTCGCGCAGCGACAGCAGCAAACCGCGTGGCTGATGCAACGCCTGCAGACAGCACTGCGTGCGGCGATGCAGAACAAGACACAGCTGCTGCGTGCACAAAGCCATGCCCTTCATACGGTCAGCCCGCTCGCGACGCTCGGCCGCGGCTATGCGATCGTCACGCATGACGACACGGTCGTGCGCAGTTACGAGCAGGTGAAGCCCGGTGCTACAATCCGGACCCGTCTTGCCCATGGCGAAATCCTCAGCAAGGTAGAAGACAGCTTTCCGGATTCCGGGTCTTGATCGTTCCTTGATAATAATCCCATAACCTTTACTTCAGGCAGCATCCTCGTGACCAACACCACCACCAAAAGGTCAAGCAACATCAATGTCGTTCGCGGCCTTCAGCTATTCACCAAGAACCATCCGAAGCTCAAGAAACTGCTGTCGAAGAAAGCCGACCAGCCTGAAATCCACGGCGACAAGGTCTGGTTTTCCAGCTACTTCATCATGGACTACCTCGACAAGCATCCACCGGCTGACAAGGCGCGCGTGATGGAAATCGGCTGTGGCTGGGGTCCGCTCGGTATTTACTGCGCGAAGACTTTCAACAGCAAGGTCACGGCTGTCGACGCCGACAAGTACGTGTTCCCTTTCCTGGACCTGCATGCCGAACAGAACGGCGTGAAGATCACGCACAAGGTAGCGCGCTATGAAAACCTGAAGCCTGAACTGCTCGCGAAGCAGGAACTCGTCGCCGGCGGCGACATCTGCTTCTGGGACGAACTCGTCGAACCGCTGCATACGCTCATCAAGAACTCGCTCGACGCCGGCGTACCGCGCATCATCATCGGCGACCCCGGCCGTCCACCGTTCATGACGCTCGCACGCCGCTGCAAGAAGCTGCATGGCGCGAAACTGAAAACGGCGAAAACGACGACGCCGCGTGCTTACGAGGGCTACCTGATGATCATCGAGAACGACTGATCGTCGGGATCGAGGCATTTGACATGGCAGATGAGCATTCGCTGAACCTCAGGAATCCCGAGTACTACCTCAACCGGGAGTTGAGCCTGCTGGAATTCAACCGGCGTGTGCTCGCACAGGCACGCGATTCGCGCGTACCGTTGCTCGAGCGCCTGTTCTTCCTGAGCATTGCGAGTTCAAACCTCGACGAGTTCTTCGAAATCCGCGTATCCGGCCTCAAGCAGCAGGTCGCGTTCGGCTCGAACCAGCGCGGGCCCGACAACCTTTCGCCGACCGAGCAGCTCAAGCGCATCAGCGACGTGGCGCACAAGCTCGTCAAGGAACAGTATCGCGTCCTCAACGACCAGATGCTTCCCGACCTCGCGCGCGAAGGCATCCACTTCCTGACCAGCGGCCTGTGGAACAGCAAGCAGAGCGACTGGATCAAGGGCTACTTCAACCGCGAAGTGCTGCCGGTGCTGAGCCCGGTCAGCCTCGACCCGGCACATCCCTTCCCGCAGGTGCTGAACAAGAGCCTGAACTTCATCATCTCGCTCGAAGGCAAGGATGCATTCGGCCGCAATTCCGGCATTGCGATCGTGCAGGCACCGCGCGCATTGCCGCGCGTGATCCAGCTGCCGCAGTCGGTCGCCTCGCACGATTACGACTTCGTGTACCTCTCGTCGATCATCTATAAACACGCTGGCGACCTGTTCCCGGGCATGAAGGTCACGCGCTGCCACCAGTTCCGCGTGACGCGCAATGCGGACCTCACCGTGCGCGAAGAAGAAGCGAGCGACCTGATGGTCGCGATAGAAGGCAAGCTGACGACGCGCCGCTTCGCGCAGGCCGTGCGGCTCGAGGTGCAGGAAGACTGTCCGCCCGAGATGATCGAATTCCTGCTGCAGAAATTCGCACTGCAGCCGACCGACGTGTACCAGGTGCGCGGTCCCGTGAACCTGCACCGCATGATGACGATCCTGCCGATGATCGACCGCCCCGATTTGCGCTACCCGCGCTTCGTGCCGGCATTGCCGAAGCGCATCAACAAGACGGAAGACATCTTCGAGGCGATCCGCAAGGGCGACATCCTGCTGCACCACCCCTTCCAGTCCTTCGACACGATCGTCGACCTGCTGCGCCAGGCCGCCGCCGATCCCGACGTGCTCGTCATCAAGCAGACGCTTTACCGCACCGGTGACGACTCGAGCGTCGTCGACGCGCTCGTCGAGGCTGCGCGCGCGGGCAAGGAAGTCACGGTCGTCATCGAGCTGCGCGCGCGCTTCGACGAAGAGGAAAACATCGAGATCGCCGACACGCTGCAGGAGGCCGGTGCACACGTGTCATATGGCGTCGTCGGGCACAAAACGCATGCGAAGATGCTGCTGATCGTGCGCCGCGAAGGCCGGCTCCTCAAACGCTACGTGCATCTCGGCACCGGCAACTACCATGCCGGCACGGCACGCCAGTACACGGACATCAGCCTGCTGACGAGCGACACGGCAATCACCGACGACGTGCAGAAGGTGTTCCAGCAACTCACCGCGATGGGCAAACCCGGCAAGCTCAAGAAATTGCTGCAGGCTCCCTTCACGCTGCACAGGGCGATGCTCGACCTGATCAACCGCGAGACGGCCAACGCGAAGGCCGGCAAGCAGGCGCGCATCGTGGCGAAGATGAACTCACTGGTGGAGCCGACCGTCATCGAAGCCTTGTATCGCGCGTCGCAGGCTGGCGTGCGCGTAGACCTGATCGTGCGCGGCATCTGCTGCCTGCGGCCTGGCATCAAGGGCGTGTCGGACAACATCCACGTGCGCTCGATCGTCGGTCGCTTCCTCGAGCACTCGCGCATCTACTACTTCCACAACGGCGGCGACTACCAGCTGTATTGCTCGAGCGCCGACTGGATGGACCGCAACTTCTTCCGCCGCATCGAGACCTGCTTCCCCATCGAGGAAAAACGCATGAAGAAGAAGCTGCTGAAGGAAGGCTTGATGAACTATCTCTGGGACAACACGCAAAGCTGGCTGCTGCAGAGCGACGGCTCGTACAAGCAGCAGCTAGCCGGCAGCAGCAAGGCGCGTTGCGCACAGCAGCTGCTGCTCGAACATTACGTCGGTTGAAAACCGTCCTACCTTACTTGCCCTTGCCAGTACGCTTTTCGCGCATGAACTGCCGGTTCTTGACGATGCGACGCTTGCGCGCGACCTGCTGGTAGTCCAGACCCTTCTCTTCCTTCGTGTAGGGGTTTTCGTCGCTGCGCAATTCGATGCGCACGGGCGTGCCTTCGAGCTTCAGCAGCTTGCGGAAGGTTTTTTCGAGGTAGCGCACGTAGCTGTCCGGCAGGTCTTCCGTCTGCTTGCCGTGGATGATGAAGCGCGGGGGATTGTGGCCGCCGACGTGCGCGTAGCGCAGCTTGATACGGCGACCATTGATTATCGGCGGCTGATGAGCCGCCAGCGTACGTTCGAGCACCTGGTTCATCTTCGAAGTCGTGATGACCTTGAATGCCGACTCGTGCGCACGCAGCACGGAGTCGAAAAGGTTGCCGACGCCGGTGCCATGCAGCGCCGAAATGAAGTGGATGCGGGCAAAGTCGACGAAGACGAAGCGGCGCCGGATTGCTTCCTTGATCAGGTCCTTCTGGTACTCGTCCATGCCGTCCCACTTGTTCAGGCCGATCACGAGCGCACGGCCGGTTTCGAGCACGTAGCCGAGCAGATGCAGGTCCTGTTCGACGATGCCTTCGCGCGCATCGAGCACGAGGATCACCACGTGAGCATCCTGGATCGCCTGCAGCGATTTGACGATCGAGAACTTCTCGATCAGTTCCGTGGTTTTGCCGCGCTTGCGGATGCCGGCCGTGTCGATCAGCGTGAAGTGCTTGCCGTGGCGTTCGAATGGAATATAGATGCTGTCGCGCGTCGTACCGGGCTGGTCGAACACGACGACTCGATCTTCGCCGAGCATACGGTTGACGAGCGTCGACTTGCCGACGTTCGGCCTGCCAGCGATGGCGATGCGCACGCTGCCTGGCTTCTCATCTACGACCTGCAGTTCGTCGCTGGCCGGAAAGCGTTCCATGACGCTTTCCATCAGCTTGTGCACGCCGCGGCCCTGCGCAGCTGCAATCGGGTGCATATCGGTGACGCCGAGCCGGTAGAACTCGTTCATCACCTGGTCCTGGTCGAGACCGTCGATCTTGTTGACGACGAGCGCCATCGGCTTCTGCGTCTTGCGCAGGTGCTCGATGATGAATTCGTCGCCGGAGGTCAGTCCGTCGCGCGCGTCGACCAGCAGCATGACGAGATCGGCTTCCTCGATGGCCTGCAGCGACTGCCCGACCATGACGGAATCGATGCCCTCTTCGCCGCCGTTGATGCCGCCGGTGTCGATGACGATGAATCGGCGGTCCTCGAAGCGTGCTTCGCCGTACAGGCGGTCGCGCGTCAGGCCGGCAAAGTCGGCGACGAGCGCGTCACGGCTGTTCGTCAGCCGGTTGAACAGCGTCGACTTGCCGACATTGGGACGCCCTACGAGGGCTACAACGGGGATCATGGGCCAGGCCTGCACCGCCGCATGCGCGGCGGAATGATGATTATTGGACGCGCAATGCCGCGAGCGTGCCGCTGTTGCCGTAGACGTACAGCGTGTTGCCGGCGTTCAGCAGGCGGCCGCGGATACCGTCGCCATCGACCTTTTCGCGGCCGACGAGGCGGCCGTCGACCTGTGACAACAGGTGGACATAACCTTCGAAGTCGCCAACGGCCACGTAGTTGCTGAAGCCGAGCGGTGAACTCAGCGAGCGCCGCAGCAGGTCGTCGTTCTCCCACATCGGCGTCTCCTGGCTCGTGCGGTACGCACGCACGTAACCCTCTTCGTTGACGGCGTAGATGTTTCCGAAGCCAAAGCCTGCGCCGACGTTGCTCGACTCCTCGACGCGCCAGCGCGGCTGGCCGGTGACGACGTCGAGGGCGGCGAGATAGCCCTGGTACGTCGGGACCAGCAACAGTCCGGCGTTGTCGAGGGTCAGGTCGCCGTCGATGTCCACGAGGCGGTCGAGTTCCGAACGGCCGGTCGGCACTGCGATGCGCTGTTCCCAGCGCAGCGTGCCGTTGTCGACTGCGAGCGACACGACGGCGCCGTTCGCAAAGGCGGCCAGTACGAAGTTGTCGACGATGCGAGGCCCGCTCGTGCCCCGCACGCTCAGTTCCGGTGCCGTACTTTCGTAGATCCACAGCTGCTGGCCGTTGTTGGCGTTCAGGCCGGTGATCTTGTCGTCGACGCTCTGCACGACGACCACGCGGCCGTTCGTGACGGGCGCAGACAGCACTTCGCTGGATACAGTGGCTTCCCATTCGATCTCGCCGCTGTCAGCCGACAGGGCGACTATGCGCGAGTTCTCCGTGCCGATCAGCACGAGGTCGTTGCCGAAGCCGACGCCACCGGTGATGAGGTCTTCGACGCGCTGGCGCCACACGGTGCGCCCTGTCTCGGCATCGACTGCCTGGACGCGGCCATCGTTCGATGCAACGTAGATCCGGTCGCCGGCCAATACCGGTTGCAGGCGGTTGAATTTGTCGCCCTGCCCGTCGCCAACGTTCACGCTCCACAGGCGGCGCAGTTCCACTTCCTCGTCGAATTCGACGAGCTCCATCGGTTCCTGGTCGACGTCTTCGTCGTCCTTCATGAAGTCGAACAGGCCGCTGAACATGCTGCACGAACCCAGCAACAGCGTGCCGACGAGGAGACCGCCGCGCAACAGCAGACGGCTATTCATTGGGACTACCCTGCGCGTCTGTGGAAGCCGCCTGCGAATCGGTAGAGGCAGCCTGCGTGTCAGTGGAAGCAGCCTGGGCGTCAGTGGAAGCAGCCGGCGTCTCCGTGGAAGCAGCCTGCGGATCAGAGGAAACAGCCTGCGTTCCGGTGGAGGCAGCCTGCTGTGCAGTTGTGGAACTGGCCTGCGGCTCATTGGAACTACCCAGCGGGCTGACTCCAAGATCCTGCAATTTAAGTTGCAGCAACACCGGATTGCCCGTTCCGAGCCCGGCCAGCGCACGCTCGTACGCCGCGCGCGCTTCTTCGGTCTGCCCAAGCGCGACGAGCGCATCGCCCTCGATCTCGGCGTAGCTGCCGGCAAACGCGCCCGGTTCGACGGCGTGCAGCAAGTCGATTGCCTCCTGCGGCATGTCCTGTGCGATGCGGATGCGCGCAAGACGGCTGCGCGCGGTCAGCAACAGTTCTTCATCGACTTCGGTCATCAAGCCGATTTTCGGGTTGTCCAGGATCCATTGCAGTTCCGCGGCGGCCATGTCGAGCTCGTCGTGCTCGACGTGGAAGCTCGCCATCGCAAGCGCGGCGTAACGGGTATAGACGCTGTCCGTGTGTTCATTTTTCAGCGTGGCGAAGATCGCCTGCGCACCGACGAGGCCCTGCTCGGTTATAGGCTGCTGCGTGTTCGCGATCGCGAGGTCGGCGATCTGCTGGTACAGGTCGGAGGCGACGCCGCTCGAGTTCAGCTGCATCCCCTGCCACTGGCGCACGCCGAAAAAGACGGCCAGCACGATTGCGATGCCGACGAGCAGCGACGTACCGTTGTCGTTCCACCAGCGCTTGAGCGCCTCTAGTTGTTCTTCGTCACTGCCGTACGTTGCCAAGACCTTGCTCCAGTTACTGCTGCTAATTATTTATCGCGCCGGACGGCGCGTCAGACGATGCCGCCGTTCAGCAGCTTCAGGTTGTCACGCAACCAGCGGGCTACCTGCCCCGGCGCGAGTTCCGTCGTCGCGCCGCCATCGGCGAGAACCTTCACCTTGACGCTGTCCTGCGCACCCTCGCCTTCGAGGATCACGGCCACCGCGGCACCCGCGGCGAAGGCTTTTTTGAGCTGGGCATTATATTTACCGCCACCGCAGTGGGTCAAAATTCCGAGCCCGGGAAGCGCTTCGCGCAATTCCCGGCCGAGCAACAGGGCCTGACCCTGCAGTGCCGTGTCGCCGATCACGGCGATGTATACCGCCACCGTGCGTTCGAGGCCCTGCGGAAATGCGCCAGTTTCCTCGAGCAGTAATAGCAGGCGTTCCATGCCGAAGGCAAAGCCGACCGCCGGCGTGTCTGAACCGCCGAGCTGTTTCGACAGGCCGTCGTAACGACCGCCGGCACACACGGTCGACTGAGAGCCAAGCTTGTCCGTCGTCCACTCGAACACGAGGCCATTGTAGTAATCGAGCCCGCGGACGAGGGCCGGATTCACGGTATAGCTGATCCCCGCCTTGTCGAGCATGGCACGCAGCGCTGTAAAGCCGGCGCGGGACTCGTCGCTGAGGAACTGTTCGAGCGTTGGAGCACCCGTCAGCAGCTCGCGCGTCGACGGGACTTTCGAATCGAGGATGCGCAAGACGTTGCTGTCGAGCCGGCGGCGGCTGTCTTCATCGAGCTGCTCGCGCAGCGGCAGCAGGTATTCTCGCAACGACGTCCCGAAACTCGCACGTTCCGCCGACGTGCCGATATTGTTGACTTCGAGTTGGACATGCGCGGCGATATTCAGTTCCTTCCACAACTCGGCGCAGAACAACAGCAACTCGGCTTCGATGTCGATGCCGGACATGCCGAAGGTTTCGACGCCCACCTGGTGGAACTGGCGGTAGCGTCCTTTCTGCGGACGCTCGTGCCGATACATCGGGCCCATGTACCACAGGCGCTGTGTCTGGTTGTGCAGAAGGCCATGCTGCTCTGCGGCGCGCACGCATCCGGCCGTGCCCTCGGGCCGAAGGCTGAGGCTGTCACCGTTGCGATCGTCGAAGGTATACATCTCCTTTTCGACGATGTCGGTGACTTCGCCGATCGAGCGCTTGAAGAGCTGTGTCTGTTCGAGCACGGGAAAACGGATTTCGCGGTAGGCCCATGCCCGCAGCAGGTTGCGCGTGATCCGTTCGAGGTACTGCCAGCGGGGGCTTGCGTCCGGCAGGACGTCGTTCATGCCCCGGATCGCCTGAATCTTTTCCAAAACCTTGTTCCTGTAGTTCGTGCTGCGGGTGCGTGAGTAGCGTGCTGGTGTAACGCGCCTGGGTCCGCGCGAATTGCGCGCCGCCTACGGCTTGGCGCTTTCCGCAGCCTGTTTTTCTGCAACCTTGCGCCGGATCATCGCCTCGAGTTCATCGACGAGGTTTTCGTTCGCGATCTTCTTGTGCGTCTGCCCGTCCAGATACGACATGTTGACGGGCGTCGCGCCGGTGAGCCCGATGTCTGCGACGAAGGCTTCGCCGGGACCATTGACGATGCAGCCAACCACCGACACGTCGATCGGCGTCGTGATGTCCTCGAGCCGCGCTTCGAGCGCGTTGACAGTCGCAATCACGTCGAAGTTCTGGCGCGCGCAGCTCGGGCAGGCGACGAGGTTCACGCCCTTCTGCCGCAGGCCGAGGCTCTTCAGGATGTCGAAGCCGACCTTTACTTCCTCGACCGGATCAGCCGCGAGCGAGATGCGTATTGTGTCGCCGATGCCATCCATTAGCAGCAGGCCGAGGCCGATCGACGACTTCACGGTGCCTGAGCGCAAACCACCGGCTTCGGTGATGCCGAGGTGCAGCGGCTGTTCGATCTGCGTCGCGAGCTTGCGGTACGCGGCGACCGTCATGAACACTTCGGAAGCCTTCAGGCTGACCTTGAAGTCCTGGAAATCGTAGCTGTCGAGGATGTCGATGTGGTGCATCGCCGACTCGACCATCGCATCGGCATTCGGCTCGCCGTACTTGCGTAACAACTCCTTGCCGAGCGAGCCGGCGTTGACGCCGATGCGCATCGGCACGCCCCTGTCGCGCGCCGCTTCGACGACGGTGCGCACGCGGTCGTCGCGGCCGATGTTGCCCGGATTGATGCGCAGGCAGTCCACGCCGTATTCGAGCACTTTCAGAGCAATGCGGTAATCGAAGTGGATGTCGGCGACGAGCGGGGTCTTCGTGCCGGCGCGGATCTGCTTGAAGGCTTCCGCGGCGTCCATCGTCGGTACGGATACGCGCACGATGTCGACACCGACCGCTTCGAGGCGGCGGATCTGCTCGAGCGTGCCCTGCACGTCGCAGGTGTCCGTATTCGTCATGCTTTGCACGGCGATCGGCGCATCGCCGCCCACCGGCACGTTGCCGACCATGATCTTGCGCGACTTACGGCGGACGATCGGGGATTGCATGCGCATTACTGCGATACCTCGGCGTCGGTGGCGGTTGATGTTGCGGGTGGCGTCGACGCCGCAGGAACGGGCGTCGTGGCGGAAGCTGCCGTAGGTTGCACCGCAGGGGTCTCGCTCGCCTGCGTGCCGGACCGGGGGGCGCCCAGTACTAGGCGTGCCGTGTTGTCGGCGCGCACCGCGGAGCTGAAATCCACCGGCGCGGCGTTCAGCGATACGCTGGCATTCGACGCCGCACCGAGCAGCACGCGGAACGGCGCCTGGCCGCGGATCGTCAGCGTGTCGCCGGCCGCCAGCATTGCGTTGTACAGGCGCACCATGTTGCCGTCGTCGACTTCGATCCAGCTGTTTCCGGAGAAGCGCACGCTCAGTTCATCGTCACCTGCGCCGACCAGCGAGACCTGGCGGGCGCCATTGGCCGACGGCGTTACGGAGGCGGCCGTATCGTTCGCTGGCACTGCCGTGGCAGTGGCGGTGCCTACGCTGGTGCTCGTCGGCGCAGCCGGAGCGGCGGCGGTGTTCGATCCAGCAGGCGCGCCCGCAATGACGGAAGAATCAGCGGATGCGGCAGGCGAAGGCGGATCGAGTCCTGCAGCGGTCGCCGCTGCAAGTGCGTTCTGACCGGTCCCGGCAGTCGGCTCGAACGAATCCGCTTCGTTGATTGCACTGCTTTCAGAGGAGCTCGCGTCGTTTACGGAAGCCGTCGATGCCGACGCGGCGTACTCGCCTGCCGGCGCGCCGGATAGAGGTCGTTCGAGCGTAGCGGGAGTCGAAACCTGTCGCGCTGGTAAGCTGGCCGCAGGCGATGCAATGGAATTCGCTGGTGTCGATGCGGCCAGCGGCTCGCTGACGGCTGGCGCGGCGGCGCGCTGTGAGATCGTGGCGGCAGGTTCGACGTCGCGCATGATCCACCATCCCGCGGCGACGCCCGCAACGACGACAAGGCCCGCGCCGATGGCCCAACGCAGCGCCTGGTCCTGACGCCGCTTCGAACGTTCGATGCGCGCCGTGTGCTGGCCGGCGTCGAGCAGGCCGGTGATGTGCTCGTCGAAGCGCGCAAGCACGTTGTCGACGTCGGCACCGAGGAAGCGCGCATAGGAACGCAGATAGCCCTTCACGAAAGTCAGGCCCGGCAGCTTGCCGTACTCGTCGCCTTCGAGCGCCTTGATGTAATGCACCGTCAGGTGCAGCGCCGAACTGACGGCGGCATGCGTGTGCCCCTTCTCTTCGCGCAGCTTGCGCAGGTATTCGCCAGGCGTGCTGCGCGACAAATCGTTCGGCGTTGCGACGGCAATATTCGTGTCGCTCATGGGGTGACGTTGTCCATTGATTGGCGGTAAAGCTGATGCTCCGGGGTGCCGCGGAAGTTCGCGTCCAGCTGCGCGCCGTATGCGCGCGCGTTGTCGGCATTGCCGAGGGCATTTTCCAGCTGGATGCCGACCCAGAGCCCACGCGCACTCTGGGCAGTGCGGTACAACTGGAGCAGCGTTAGGTAGTTGCGGTAATAGATGCCTGCCTGGCGCAGGTCCTGTTTCTGCAAATGGATACTCGCGAGTTCCAGGCTCGAGCGCAGCTGGTTGTTGTTCAACTGCAGCGCGCGCGTGAAGGCGAATTCGGCTTCGTCGCTGCGTTCGAGGCGCAGCGCGGCGAGGCCGAGGTTTTCGAACGCCTGCGCGCGATTGCTGTACGAAGTATCGGCGACGACGCTTTCGAGCTGTTCGTACGCTTCATCGATGCGGTTCTCGGCGAACAGGAAGGCGGCGTAGTTGTTCCGGGCCTTGGAATTGCGCGGATCGATCCGGAGCGCGCGGCGGAACTGCTCGTCGGCAAGGTCGGGTTCCCGCTCCTGCGCATATACGAGCCCCCACAGCGCGGCGACTTCGCTGTTGTTTGCGTCGAGACCGGCGGCGTTATCGAGATGGCGCTTTGTGTTGGCAAGGTCGTTCTGTTCGAGATAACCGGTGGCCAGCTGGATGTAGTCGCGCAGTGCCTGTGTATCGGAGCGTTCGCCGCCGAACGGAGCGCCGGTGGTTTCGGTCACGCAGCCGCCGACGAGCGTGGCGAGCGCCAGCACGAGGCACAGCGCGGCGCGCCCGGGATGAACGCTGGCGTGGGTCTGTGCTTGCCGGAAAAAGGTGATCATCGCTGCCGCCGCTTTGCCCGGATTCTAGCCAATGCCATTGGCGTGTTGAACGCGAACGGGCTGCACGTGGCCTTCCGCGCTGTCAGCGGCATTTTCAGCGGCGCGCTTCGCGAGGTGACGTGCGTTGCGGCGCGTGCGGTCGTCCACCTGTCCGACCAGCTGGCCGCAGGCCGCGCCGATTTCATCGCCGCGCGTCGTGCGGATCGTCACCGTGTAGCCGGCTTCCTGCAGCAATTTGCGGAAGTTGCTGATCGCCGCGTTGCTCGAGCGCTCGTATTCGGAGCCGTCGAAGGGATTGAACGGAATCAGGTTGATCTTGCAGGGCACGTCTCTGAGCAGGTCGGCGAGTTCGCGCGCGTGCTGGCGGTGGTCGTTGACGCCGGAGATCAGGATGTACTCGATCGTCGCCATGCGGTTGTCAGGCAGCGCGGCGAGGTAGTCCTTCGTCGCGGCGATCAGCTCGCGGATCGGGTACTTGCGATTGATCGGCACGATCTGGTCGCGCAAATCGTCATTCGGCGCGTGCAGCGAGATCGCCAGCGACGCATCGGTGAATTCGCGCATGCGACGCAGCGCCGGCACGACGCCGGAGGTGCTGACGGTGACGCGGCGCTTCGACAGCCCGTAGCAGTTGTCGTCCATCATGACCGACAAGGCCGTCATCACGTTGTCGAAATTCAGCAGCGGTTCGCCCATGCCCATCATGACGACGTTCGTCACGGGCCGCGTGCCCTTCCCTGCCGTCGCCGGTGCGAATGCACCGAGCTCGCGGTTCGCCAGCCACAGCTGGCCGATGATTTCGGCGGAGGTCAGGTCGCTATTGAAGCCCTGCTTGCCGGTTGCGCAGAACGAGCAGTCGAGGCTGCAGCCGGCCTGCGACGAGATGCACAGCGTGCCGCGGCCGGATTCGGGGATGTAGACCATCTCGACGCCGCTGCCACTTTCGACTTCGACGATCCATTTGTAGCAGCCGTCCTGCGCATCGAATACGTCGCGCAAGCGAGGTGGCCGGATCTCGGCCACCGTCTTGAGTTTTTCACGCAGCGGTTTCGCGATGTTCGTCATCGCGTCGAAGTCGATCACACCCTGCTGGTGGATCCACTTGATCAGCTGCACGGCGCGGAACGGCTTCTCCCCGAGTCCTTGCAGGAAGTCTTCCATCTGCTGCCGGTTCAATCCGAGCAGGTTGGTAGGACTGTCAGGCATTGCCGTGTACCTGAAGCTCCGCGGGGAGCTTCGTGAAATGAGCAGCTAGCTGGAAGCGCCGTTCAGAAACGGCGCGGGCAAAGTTCCCCGGGCTGGAAGAAGTACGCGATCTCGCGCTCGGCCGAAGCGGCAGAGTCGGAGCCGTGCACGGCATTCGCGTCGATCGACTTCGCGAAGTCCGCGCGAATCGTGCCCGGTTCAGCCTTGGCCGGATCGGTGGCGCCCATCAGCTCGCGGTTCTTCGCGATCGCATTGTCGCCTTCGAGCACCTGCACGACGACAGGACCGGAGGTCATGAAGCCAACGAGGTCCTTGAAGAACGGACGCGCCTTGTGTTCGGCATAGAAGCCGCCGGCGGTATCGTCGGTGAGCTGCAGCATCTTCGCGGCAACTACCTTCAGGCCGCCGTCTTCGAAACGGCTGATGATCTTGCCGATGGCATTCTTGGCCACGGCGTCGGGCTTGATGATCGAGAGGGTGCGTTCTACTGCCATGCGGAGCTCCAGCGTATGTAAAGAAAAACCGGTATCGGAAAACGGGTCGCGCATTGTAGGCGCATTTGCGGGCGTTTTGTAGCCTTTCGATCGCGGCAAAAGGCCAGCAAATCAGCGTTTTAGCGCTTCTCGGAGACCATGTTGATCGTGTAGCGCGGAATTTCGACCACAAGGTCCTTGTCCTGCACGAGTGCCTGGCAGCTAAGGCGCGAATCGGCTTCGAGGCCCCAGGCCTTGTCGAGCAGGTCGTCCTCGAGCTCGTCCGACGGCGGCAGCGAACCAAAACCTTCACGGACGATCACGTGGCAGGTCGTGCAGGCGCAGGACTTTTCGCAGGCATGCTCGATTTCGATGCCGTTGCGCAGCGCGGCGTCGAGAATGCTCTCGCCGGTTTCGGCCTCGATGACGGCGCCCTCGGGGCAGCGGTCGGCATTCGGCAGGATGACGATCTTCGGCATGGTGTTGTCCTCTAGCGTCCTATTTCTTCGAGCGTGTGGCCGGCCAGCGCCGCCTTGATGCCACGGTCCATGCGCCTCGCGGCGAAGTCGGTGCTACAGGCGTTCAGCTCATGGGTCAGTTTGTCGATCAGCGCGGCATCGTTGCCGGCAAGCGCAGCGCGCAGGGCGTCCATCGCGGCGACGAGTACGGCGCGCTCGGTATCCGACAGCAACTCCCTGCCATCGGCCAGCAGCGCCGCATCGAGCGCTTCGATGTGGCGCTGTGCTTCCACCTGCTTCTCGCGCAGCGAACGCTGTTCGCGGTCTTCGAGCGCGCGCGCCTGCGATTCGAGCAACATTGTTTCGATGTCCTTCTCCTGCAGGCCGAACGAAGGCTTCACGACGATGCTGCTGTGCACCCCGCTCGCCACTTCCTGCGCGGAGACTTCGAGCAGGCCATCGGCATCCACCTGGAAACTCACGCGCACGCGCGCAGCACCGGCCACCATCGGCGGAATGCCGCGCAGTTCGAAACGCGCGAGCGAACGGCAGTCGCTGACGAGCTCGCGCTCGCCCTGCAGTACGTGCAGCGCCATCACGGTCTGGCCGTCCTTGAAGGTCGTGAATTCCTGCGCGCGCGTGACCGGGAGGGTCGTGTTCCGCGGAATGATCTTTTCCATCAGTCCGCCCATCGTCTCGATGCCGAGCGACAACGGAATGACGTCGAGCAGCAGCATGTCGCTGCCGTACTTGTTGCCGGCGAGCACGTCGGCCTGCAATGCCGCGCCGAGCGCGACGACTTTGTCCGGGTCCAGGCTGCACAGCGGCTCGCGGCCGAAAAACTCCTGCACTTTCTCACGCACGCGTGGCGAACGCGTGGCGCCGCCGACGAGCACGACTTCATCGACGGCCTCGACCTCGATACCCGCGTCGCGCAATACGCGACGGCAGGCGCGCAGCGTCTGCTGGATCATGCCGTCGACAAGTTCGTAATAGGCGGCGCGCGTCATTTCGCCGTGCCAGCCATTGAATTCGATTCCCGTAACATCAGCATCGCTCAATGCGTGCTTCACGCGCCGGGCGATGCGCAGCAGCTTGCTGAAGGCCTGGGCGTCGAGCGTTTCGCCCGGCTGGGCCTGCGCGAGGATCCAGTTGGCGATCGCTCGATCGAAGTCGTCGCCGCCGAGTGCCGAGTTGCCGCCGATCGCGATGACTTCAAACACGCCGCGCTGCAGCTTCATCAGCGAGACGTCGAAGGTGCCGCCGCCCAGGTCGTACACGACGATCGTGCCCTCGAGCATCTTGTCGAGCCCGTATGCGACCGCCGCTGCGGTCGGTTCGCTGAGCAGACGCAATACTTTCAATCCGGCGAGCCGTGCCGCATCGCGCGTGGCCTGGCGCTGCGCTTCGTCGAAATAGGCGGGCACCGTGATCACGGCGCCGTCGAGTTCGCCGCCAAGGGCGGCAGCGCCACGCGCGGCTAGTACCTTGAGGATTTCGGCGGATACCTGCACCGGCGACACCGGCCCATGCGGCGTTTCAATCAGCGGCATGCCGCCATCCGGGGCGGGACGCAAGGTGTACGGCAACTGGTAATCGATGTCCTGCGCACCACGACCCATCAGGCGTTTGGCGGACGAGATGCTCGTCGCACCCGCCGGCGCGATTGCATGTTCACCGACAGCTATGCCGTGGCCCGGCGCGTAATGCACGATCGACGGCAACAGGTGCTGTCCCTGCGCGTCCGGCAGCGTGTCGGCCTGGGCTTCCTTCGCGGTGGCGACGAGCGAATTCGTCGTGCCGAGGTCGATGCCGACCGCGCGCTTGCGCCGCGCGGGCGCGCGGGGCTTGCTCTGTCCGGGTTCGGCGATCGTGAAAAGGGCCATGAGTCTGTCCGGGGAAAACTAGTCGAGCAGCCTGTCTTCTGCGGCGACGATTTCGTAGCCGAGCTTCGTCAGGAACTGCAATTTCTGGAAGGCGATCAGCGCAACGGCGAAACGGCCGGATTCGCAACTCTCGCCGAACTGGCGCCACAGCGCACCCTGTTCCTCGCGCGTGCGTTTTTGCAGGCGCGTGAGGCCGGCTTCGTCGCGCCGTTCCAGCATGTCTTCGAGTTCTTCTCGCTGCTGCAGCTGCGCCATCAGGAACGCGCCATCCTGCAGTGTCTGGTTGTCGCCGCGGTGGGGATCTACGCCATTGAGCTGCAGCAGGTATTCGGCGCGACGCAACGGAGTCTTCAGCGTGTTGTACGCATCGTTGATCAGGCTGGCCTGCTGCACGGCCGCGAGGCGCTCCGGTGGAGGCGCCGCGGCGAAACGATCCGGATGCCACTGCGCCTGCAACGCACGGTAATTGCGGTCGAGCAGCGCTTCGTCGACGCTGCACGATTCCGGCAGGCCCAAAAGCGTAAAGAAATTCTGGACCTGGCCGGTAGTCATCGGGAGCTCAATCGACTGCGAACGGGCTTATACGCTGAAGCTTTCGCCGCAGCCGCATTCGCCCTTGACGTTGGGGTTGTGGAATTCGAAGCCTTCGTTGATGCCGGCTTTGACGAAATCCATCTCGGTGCCATCGATGTAAACGAGGCTTTTCGGATCGACGACGACTTTCACACCGTGGTTCTCGAAGATCTGGTCGTTCGCCGACAGCTCGTCGACGAACTCGAGCACGTACGCCATGCCCGAGCATCCGGTCGTCGTGACACCCACGCGGATGCCGACACCCTTGCCGCGCGAGGCAAGCTGCTGTGCAACGTGTTTTGCAGCGTTTTCGGTCAGTGTGACTGCCATGGCCTTCCTGTCGTCCTCTCCAAACCTGTGGTGGATCGCTATCTGTTATCTGGGTCCGCGGGCGGTGGCTTCAAGCCAGGCCGCGCTTCTGCTTCACGTCGGCGATCGCCGCCTTGATCGCATCTTCGGCGAGCACCGAGCAGTGGATCTTCACCGGTGGCAGCCCGAGTTCCTGCGCGATCTCCGTGTTGCGGATCTGCGCGGCGTCGTCGAGCGTGCGGCCCTTCACCCACTCCGTCAGCAGCGAGCTCGATGCGATCGCGCTGCCGCAGCCGTAGGTCTTGAACTTCGCATCCTCGATCACGCCGTCGGCGTTGACCTTGATCTGCAGGCGCATGACATCGCCGCAGGCCGGCGCGCCGACCATGCCGGTGCCGACGTTCGCATCGCTGTCGTCGAGCTTGCCGACGTTGCGCGGGTTTTCGTAGTGATCCAGTACCTTGTTCGAATAAGACATAACTACCTCTTCAAAATGCTCTAACCGGGACCAGCCAGGATGCGCCTGGTGCGCTGCCCACGTGCGTTCTACTCAGTGGGCCGCCCATGTAACCTTGCTGAAATCCACACCATCCTTGTACATGTCCCACAGCGGGGACAACTCGCGCAGCTTGCCTACCGCATCGCGTACCTTGCCGATCGCGTAGTCGATGTCCGCCTCTGTCGTGAAGCGCCCGATCGAGAAGCGCAGCGAACTGTGCGCGAGTTCGTCGTTCATGCCTAGCGCGCGCAACACATAGGAGGGCTCGAGGCTTGCCGACGTGCAGGCCGAACCCGACGACACGGCCAGGTCTTTCAGTGCCATGATCAGCGACTCGCCTTCGACATAGTTGAAGCTCACGTTCAGGTTGCCGGGAATGCGCTGTTCGAGGTCGCCGTTCACATAGACCTCTTCCATGCCCTTCACGCCGCTCAGCAGGCGGTCGCGCAGGGCCTTGATGCGTTTGTTCTCTTCATGCATTTCTTCCTTCGCGATGCGGAAGGCCTCGCCCATGCCGACGATCTGGTGCGTCGGAAGCGTGCCCGAACGCATGCCACGCTCGTGGCCGCCGCCATGCATCTGCGCTTCGATGCGCACGCGCGGCTTGCGGCGAACGTACAGCGCACCGACCCCTTTCGGGCCATAGGTCTTGTGCGCGGAGAACGACATCAGGTCGACGTTCATGTCGTCTACGTCGATGTCGACCTTGCCGGTGCTCTGCGCCGCGTCGACATGGAACAGGACTTTCTTCTCACGGCAGACTGCGCCGATCGCCTTGATGTCATTGATCACGCCGATCTCGTTGTTCACGTGCATGATGCTGACGAGGATCGTATCCGGGCGGATCGCCGCGGCGACCGCGTCTGGATGGATCAGCCCCTTGCTGTCCGGATCGAGGTAGGTCACTTCGAAGCCTTCGCGCTCGAGCTGGCGCGCGCTGTCGAGCACGGCCTTGTGTTCGATTTTCGACGTGATGATGTGCTTGCCGCGCGACTGGTAGAAATGCGCCACGCCCTTCAGGGCAAGGTTGTCGGATTCGGTTGCACCGGAAGTCCACACGAGTTCCCGCGGATCGCATTTGACGAGATCAGCTACATGCTGGCGCGCCTGTTCGATGGCCTCTTCCGCGCGCCATCCGAAGACGTGCGAACGCGAGGCCGGGTTGCCGAAGTTACCTTCGAGCGTCAGGGCTTCCATCATGACTTTCGCCACGCGCGGATCGACCGGCGTCGTGGCGGCGTAATCGAAATAGATCGGTAACATCAGTACTCTCGCTTGCTCAATTGATTCTTGGTCGGGCCGCTCATTGCGTATCGCAACTGATCAGCGCGTCAGGATTCTTCACGCGGCCGTCGTTCTGCAGGCGCTCGAGGCGGCTGCAGCGCTCGTTCTGGTTGCGCGCGATGACTTCGATCTCGCGCTTGGACACGAGGTCCGCCAGCGTGATGTTGCTCAGGAAGTCGTGGATCTGGTCGCTGAGGTCCTGCCATAAGTGGTGCGTCAGGCAGGTTTCGCCCAGCTGGCAGTCCGCCTTGCCCTGGCACTTCGTCGTATCGAGCGATTCGCTGACGGCGTCGATAATCTCGGCCACGTGTATCTGCTTGTCGCTGCGGCCGAGGCGGTAACCGCCACCCGGCCCGCGCACGCTGCTGACGAGCTTGCGGCGGCGCAACTTGGCGAACAACTGCTCCAGGTACGACAGCGAAATGTCCTGGCGACGCGAAATGTCGCTCAGGTTCACCGGGCCTTCGGTTGAGTTGATGCTCAGATCCAGCATCGCTGTGACCGCGTAACGGCCTTTGGTAGTCAGACGCATAGATACGCTCGCTGTTCGTACGACACGGCGTGCATTATCGTTAATTCCCAGTGTTTTGGTCAAGTATTATCCTGACCCGGATCAGCCCTCCTGCCGTCGAGCGCCTCCTCCGTGGCGGTCAGGATGCCGCGCAGGATGTTGATTTCCATGCGATCCGGCTGGATGCGCTGATACAGGCGCCGCAAACGGCGCAGCAGCTGCTTCGAGCGATCGGACTTGTGGAACTGCAGCAGACTCAGGACCCGGTCGAGGTGCGCAAGGTAATGCTCGAGCTCGTCCATCGTCGCGGGCTCCTGGTCCCACTCGATTGCGTTCACGGGCTGGACCGCATGACGCGCCAGCGCCCTCTTGCGCAGCTCGTAACACAGCACCATGACGGCGGCACCCAGGTTCAGCGAGGGATATGCGTCATTGACGGGTATATGCACGTGGTAATGGCACAGCAGCAGCTCGTCGTTCGTCAGGCCGCTGGCCTCGCGGCCGAATACGAGCGCTATCTGCTGCGCCGCGGGACGCTCGAGGACCGTCGCCGCACAGGTCTCGGGATCCAGCAGCGGCACCGGCATATTGCGCAGGCGTGCGCTCGTGCCGATCACGAGATGGCAGTCGGCGATGGCCTGCTGCAACGTATCGACGACACGCGTGCCGTCGATCACGTCGAGCGCCGAGCCGGCCATGCTGAGCGCTTCGAGCGCAGGCCAGGTCTTCGGCGCGACGAGCACGAGATGGCGCAGGCCCATGTTTTTCATCGCACGCGCGGCCGCGCCGATGTTGCCGGGGTGCGTCGTCGCGACGAGCACGATGCGGATGTTGTCGCCGAAATTCACTGTGGGTCCACGGTGAGCAGGATCGAGGTCGCGCATGTTACTCGAATCCTTTGCTATCATGCCGCCTCCGCCGTATCGACACTCGCCAGAAGGTTCCCCGCATGCATCCCATCATCAACATCGCGCTGCGCGCAGCGCGTGAAGCAGCCACCCTGATGGTGCAGGCCCATGCCCGCCCCGACCGCGTGAAGATCTTCGAGAAAGGCCCGAACGATTTCGTGACGGATGTCGACAAGCAGGTCGAGGACACGCTGATCCACCACCTGCGCAAGTCCTATCCCGACCACAGTTTCCTCGGCGAGGAGAATGGCCTGCAGGAAGGTGCGGACAAGGACACGCTATGGATCATCGATCCGATCGACGGAACGCGAAATTTCGTGCTGGGTTTCCCGCACTTCTGCATCTCGATGGCCTGCGTGCAGCGCGGCAAGCTGCAGCATGCCGTGATCATGGACCCGATCAAGGGCGAGGAATTCACGGCGACGAAAGGCAGCGGTGCGCAGCTGAACGGCAATCGCATCCGCGTTGGCAAGCGGCAGAATCTCGAGGGCGGCGCGGTGAGCCTGAGCTGCGCGGGGCTGCGCAATTACGAATCGATGCTCGCACTGCAGCAGAAACTCGGGGGCGTCATCGGTGCTCTGCGCTTCACCGGTTCGACCGCGCTCGATCTCGCATACGTTGCAGCCGGAAGGCTCGACGCGGGCTGGACCTCGGGTGTGAAATCCTGGGACAGCGCGGCGGGCATCCTGCTCGTGCAGGAGTCGGGCGGACTGATCAGCGACAGTTCCGGCAACCCGGACTGCCTCGACAGCGATACGCTCGTCTTCGGCAACCCGAAATGCTTCAAGTCGATGCTGCAGCTGGCGTCCGGCGTGTGAGCCTTCCCACCTGAGCGACATTGCTGGTCCCTGCCGTCTCCCCGGCGGAAGCCACGATCCAGCGTCTTTGACGTTGGCTACCCGGTGACGACACTGGATTCCGGCCATCGCCGGAATGACGCATCAGGGCATCGCGTCGAGTTCGGTCTTGTCCTTCTCCGGCGGCAGCATGTCTTCCTTCGACAGGCGCAGGAACATCAGCGCGCTCGACGCCACGTAGATCGACGAATACGTACCGATCAGCACGCCGATGATCAGGACAAGAGAGAAGCCGTACAGCACCTGACCGCCGAAGAACAGCAAGGCGAACAGCACGAGCAGCGTCGTGACGGCAGTGATCGTCGTGCGAATCAGCGTCTGGCTTACGGCCGTATCGACGATTTCCTCGGGCTCCGCGCCACGCATGATGCGGTAGTTTTCACGGATGCGATCGGCGACGACGACGGTGTCGTTCAGCGAATAGCCGATGATCGCGAGTATCGACGCGAGGATGTTCAGGTCGAAGTCCATCTGCGTGATCGCGAGGAAGCCCAGCACGATGATCACGTCGTGCGCGACGGACACCACTGCACCCACGGCAAACTTGAACTGGAAGCGTAACGCGATGTACAGCATCAACAGCCCGGTCGCCACGAGCATGCCCATGCCGCCCTTCTCCTTCAGTTCGTCGCCGACCTGCGCGCCGATGTAGGAACTGCCGCCGAATGTCGCCGAGCCGTTCGCCGCCTCGATGAGCAGCCGCGATACGGCCGTTGCCGTTTCGCCTGACTCCGTGTGTGCATCCTCGCCTTCGGCGCCGTCCTGGATGCGAATCTGTATGCTGGTGTCGGCGCCGAGCGTCGTCACTTCGTTCGGATAACCATTCTCGTCGAGCAGCTGGCGGATTTCCTCGAGGTCCGGCGGTGTCTCGTACAACATCTGTACCTGCGTACCGCCGGTGAAGTCGAGCGCGTAGCTCAGGCCATTTATGGCGAGCGCGCCGATGGATGCCAGCACGAGCACCGCGGACAGGATCGCCCCCGGCACGCGGTAGCGCATGAATGGCACAACGAATGTCAAATCCTTCACGTGTGGTCTCCGCGCCGTGCGCTCAGGCTTTCGCCGGTTCCGGCATCTTCATGCCAATCGAAATGTATTTGACGTCCTTGCCGCCGTAGATGTAGTTCACGATCGCGCGCGAAATCCAGATGGCGGTGAACATCGAGGTCACGATGCCGATCGACGTGGTCACCGCGAAGCCCTTGATGGGCCCGGTGCCGATCGAATAAAGAATAATTGCCACGATGAGCCCGGTGAGGTTCGAGTCGAGGATCGTCACGAAGGCCTTGTCGTAACCGACGTCGATCGCGCGCGCGACGCTCATGCCGCGTTGCAGCTCGTCGCGGATGCGCGCGTAGATAAGTACGTTGGCGTCGACCGCCATGCCGAGCGTCAGCACGATGCCGGCGATGCCGGGCAGGGTAAGCGTTGCGCCGAGTATCGACATGAAGGCCATGATCTGCAGGATGTTCACGGCCAGCGCAAAGTTCGCGATCACGCCGCACCAGCGGTACAGCAGGATCATGAACACGACGATCATCGCGAAACCGGCGAGCACTGAATTGATGCCGTTGTCGATGTTCTCCTGGCCGAGGCTCGGTCCGACGGTGCTCTCCTCGACGAAGTACATCGGTGCCGCGAGCGCACCCGAGCGGATCAGCAGGGCAAGGTCGCTCGCTTCGCTGCCGACGAGACCGGTGATCACGAATTCCCTGCCGAGCGCCGCCTGGATGCGTGCGACGCTGATCAGGCGTTCCTCGACGAAGGGTTCCGAGCGCGTCGTCAGTTCGCCGTCGGGACCGACTTCGGTGACGTTGCGCGTGCGCGTTTCCTTCAGCAGGATCGCCATCTGGTTGCCGATGTTCACGCGCGTCATCTCGTTCATGCGGCGTGCGCCGACGGCGTCGAGGCGGATGACGACGATCGGCAGCGTGGTCTGCGGATCTATGGAGGTTTGCGCGCCGGTGACCATTTCGCCGCTGACGGTGATCTCCTCGCGCAGCTGGAACGGATAGCCCTCGAATTCATATTCCAGCGTCGTGCCGGCCGGCGCCGTGCCGTCGTCGACGAGATGGAACTGCAGCGTCGCGATCGCGCTGATCATGTCCTTGGCACGCGTCGTGTCCTGCACGCCGGGCAATTCGATCAGGATGCGGTTGATGCCCATCTGCTGGATCTTCGGTTCCTTGACGCCGAGTTCGTTCACGCGCGAGCGAAGCGTCGTCAGGTTCTGCTGGATCGCGTATTCCTGCAGCTGCAGCGCACTTGCTTCGCTCATCGAGTAATACAGCAGGAAGTTGTCGCCCTGCTGGTCGGTGCGGAACACGAATTCGGGGAACTGCGCGCGGATCAGTTCGTTCGCGCGGGTACGCGCGGCGGCGTCGGTAAAGCGGATGACGATGCGGTTGTCGTCGTCGACCGTCATCGGGGGACGATAGCGGATGCGCTCTTCGCGCAGGACCGAGCGCATCGTCGCCATGGAGTCGTTGAGCTGTTTCGCAATGGCGGCTTCGAGATCCACTTCCATCAGGAAGTGCACGCCGCCCTGCAGGTCGAGACCATAGTTCATCGGTTGCGCGCCGATGGACTCGAGCCACGCCGGTGTCGTCGGCGCGAGGTTCAGCGCGACGACGTAGTCGCGCGGCAAGGCCAGCGACACGAGCTGCTGTGCCCTGCCCTGGTCGCGCTGGTCCACGAGCCGGATCAGTGCAATGCCGTCCTCGATTTCGGTGCCCTTGACGGCAATGCCATCGTCCTCGAGCGCACCGCGGGCCGACGCGAGCGCGGCCTCATCGACGACGCCGCTGTCGTGCGATACCTGGATCGCCGGGTCAGCCGGATAAAAATTGGGAGCCGCATAGACTGCCGACAGGGCAATCATCAGCACGATCAGCAGGTTCTTCCAGAGTGGAAATTTGTTGAGCATGGAGCGCGGACCTTGGTTTGCGGAAAGCCGCGCCGGCGGTAATGCGCCGGCTACTAGATGGACTTGATCGTGCCCTTCGGCAGCACGGCGGCGATCGCCGACTTCTGCATTTTCAGTTCGACGTTGTCGGCGACCTGCAGCGCGACGTACAGATCCTCGACCTTCGTGATCTTGCCGAGGATGCCACTGTTCGTCATCACTTCATCGCCCTTGCCGAGGCTTTCGACGAGCGTCTTGTGTTCTTTCGCACGCTTCGACTGCGGCCGCCAGATCAGGAAGTAGAAGATGACGATGAAGCCGCCGAGAAACACGAAGTTGATCAGCGGATTCGGGGCCTGGGCTGCGGCGGCTTCTGCGCCGTACGCGGAACTGATGAAAAAGCTCATGGGGCTACCTGGTAGGTTTTCCTGTGGGTTTTACTTGCTGGTTCTAATTATCGTTTGAGGCTGGATCGAACGGATCCCGGCTCGGCATGCGGTGCTGGGCGTTCCCGGCTTCCCTTCGTGTTTCTTGTTGTAGTTCTGTCTGGCATGGCGGGCCGAAAATCCTGTTGGTCAGGACCGCGGAAAATCAGTTTTCACCCGCATTTTCCCGGTCGAATTCGGCCTGTTCGCGCTGGAAGCGCGCAACGAAGGCGGCCAATTTACCCTGTTCAATGGCATGGCGCAAATCAGCCATGAGCCGCTGGTAGTAGTGCAGGTTGTGCAGCGTGTTGAGCTGCGCGCCGAGCATCTCCTTGCACCTGTCGAGGTGGTGTAGATAGGCCCGGGAAAAGTTTTTACAAGTGTAACAATCGCAGTTTTCGTCGAGTGGTCCGAGATCGTTGCGGTAGCGTGCGTTGCGCAGCCGCAGTAGTCCGCGCGACGTGAACAGGTAGGCGTTGCGGCCGTTGCGCGTCGGCAGCACGCAGTCGAACATGTCGATGCCACGCTGCACAGCGGCGACAAGATCGGCCGGCGTGCCCACGCCCATCACGTACCGCGGCTTGTCGATCGGCAATGCCGGCGCGATCGCGTCCAGCACGGCGAGCATCTCGTCCTTCGGTTCGCCGACCGACAGTCCGCCGAGCGCGTAGCCGTCGAAGCCGATCGCCGTCAGCTCCTGCAACGACTCGCGTCGCAGCGCCGGATACATTCCTCCCTGCACGATGCCGAACAAGGCATTCGGATTGTCGCCATGCGCGGTCTTGCAGCGCGCCGCCCAACGCATCGACAGTTCCATCGACTTGCGCGCCTGCTCGGGCGTTGCCGGATACGGCGTGCATTCGTCGAACACCATGACGATGTCGGAATTGAGGTCGCGCTGCACCTGCATCGAGATTTCGGGGCTCAGGAAAACCTTGTCGCCATCTACCGGCGAGCGGAATGCGACGCCCTCCTCCGTGATCTTGCGCATGTCGCCGAGGCTGAAGACCTGGAAACCGCCGGAGTCCGTCAGTATCGGCTTGTCCCAGCCTATGAAGCGATGCAGTCCGCCATGCGCGCGGATTACGTCCATGCCGGGGCGCAGCATCAGGTGGAAGGTATTGCCGAGCAGGATCTGCGCGCCAGTGTCGGCTACCTGCGACGGGAACATGCCCTTCACGGTGCCATAGGTACCGACAGGCATGAAGGCGGGGGTATCTACGACGCATTCGTTGCCTGCGCGCGGGAAGAAAATCTTCCCGCGGCGGGCAGCGCCGTCCTGCTGTAGGACTTCGAAACGCACCTTGCTCTTGTTAACTAAGGCAGGGGTGGGAATCAGGGCAGCAGGTGCGCGACGGCGTCGCGTTCTTCGGCGAGTTCCTTCTCGGTCTTCTGCATCAGCTCACGGCTGAAATCGCCGATCGGGAGGCCCTGCACGATCGTGTAGTTGCCGTTTGCGCAGGTCACCGGGAACGAATACATGATGCCTTTCTGGATGCCGTAGCTGCCATCGCTCGGGATGCCCATGCTGACGATCTTGCCGTTCGTACCGAGCGCCCAGTCACGGATGTGTTCGATCGCTGCGTTCGCAGCGGAGGCGGCGCTCGACAGGCCACGCGCATCGATGATAGCGGCGCCGCGCTTCTGCACGGTCGGGATGAAGTCCTTCACCATCCAGTCGTTATCCACCAGCGACGTCGCGGCCTTGCCGTCGATCTTGCAGTGATGGATGTCGGGATACTGCGTCGACGAGTGGTTGCCCCAGATGACGACGCCATCGACGTCCGTCGTGTGCTTGCCGGTTTTCTGCGCGAGCTGCGCCATCGCGCGGTTGTGGTCGAGGCGCATCATCGCCGTGAACTGGCCCGGGTTCAGTGACGGCGCATTACGCTGCGCGATCAGCGCGTTCGTGTTGGCCGGATTGCCGACGACGAGCACCTTGACGTTGCGGCTCGCGTGGTCATTGATCGCCTTGCCCTGCACCGAGAAGATTTTCGCGTTGGCTTCGAGCAGGTCCTTGCGTTCCATGCCGGGCCCGCGCGGACGCGCGCCGACCAGCAGGCAGTAATCCGCATCCTTGAATGCAATGGACGGGTCGTCCGTCTGCACGATGCCGTGCAGCAGCGGGAATGCGCAGTCTTCGAGTTCCATCACGACGCCTTTCAAGGCCTTCAGCGCTGGCGTGATTTCGAGCAGCTGCAGGATGACAGGCTGGTCCTTGCCGAGCATGTCGCCTGCGGCAATGCGGAACAGCAGCGAATAACTGATCTGGCCGGCTGCGCCGGTTACGGTAACCCTGACTGGTGCTTTCATTGGAGAGGTCCTTGTTCAACTAGGTTGAATGACGATTGATGAACCGGTTACGCCTGGTCTTTCGCGCGGCGCGCGCGCTCATGACGGAGCGCCTGCGGCGCTCGACCTGTCACGCCCTGGCCCCAGCGGCGAAGGCGGAAGCCAACGCCCGAACCGCTCCAGGCTCGCAAGTAACGATGGATTCGGTTCATGGAAGGGCGCCTGCTGGCGCTCGAAATCCCCTGCCCGAATCACGCTCAGGGCGCGAAGTGGCGAGGGGCTTTCGCATGATTGGTACCGGAGGTCGGACTTGAACCGACACGCTTTTAAGGGCAACGGATTTTGAGTCCGTCGTGTCTACCATTTCACCACTCCGGCAACGACTGGCGGAAACGGCGCGCATAATACCACCGACCCGCGGGACTGCCTATCGCCGTGCCGCCGATTTGGGTACTCTTCGCGGCCTCGCGCAAGACCCGCTCGCGCCCTGCCTTACTTTCGTATCAGCCGTCCAATTCAGCCAAACGCGCACGCTGTGAAACTCGCCGATTTCCATTACGAACTCCCCGACGAACTGATTGCGGACCATCCCGCCGCAGAGCGCAGCGGCAGCCGCCTGCTCGTGCTTGGCCGCGAATCCGGCGAGCTCAGCCATCGTCGCTTCACGGATTTTCCGGACCTGTTGCTGCCCGGAGACCTGCTCGTGTTCAACGACACGCGCGTGATCCCGGCGCGCCTGTACGGGCACAAGTCCACTGGAGGCAAGGTCGAAGTGCTGCTGGAGCGCGTACTGGGTGCGAATGAAAGACCCAATGAAGTGCTGGCGCAGGTGAAAGCCGGCAAGTCGCTGCGCAGCGGCGCGCAACTGAGCTTCGCGGATGGTGACGCTACCGTCACCGCGGACGTGCGCGGACGCCAGGACGAATTCTTCGTGCTCGGCTTTCCGGAAAGCCTCGACCTGATGGCCTTCTTCGAGCGAAACGGACACATTCCGCTGCCACCTTACATCCGTCGCGGCGACGAAGCCGCCGATCATGAGCGTTACCAGACGGTATTCGCGCGCACCGCCGGAGCTGTTGCCGCGCCGACGGCTGGCCTGCATTTCGACGACGCTGTGCTCGCGCGCATTCGCGCACGCGGCATCGCTACGGCATCCGTGACCTTGCACGTCGGCGCCGGCACTTTCCAGCCGGTACGTGTCGACGACATCGACGCACATCGCATGCATGCCGAATACGTGTGCGTGCCGGAGGCGACGCGCGATGCCGTGCGCGAATGCAAGGCGCGTGGCGGACGTGTCGTCGCGATCGGCACGACGTCCGTGCGCAGTCTCGAAACGGCAAGCCAGTCGGGGGAAATCGAAGCATTCAGGGGCGACACCCGCATCTTCATCCGCCCCGGCTACACCTTCCGCACGGTGGATGCACTGCTGACGAATTTCCACCTGCCGGAATCGACACTGCTGATGCTCGTCAGCGCTTTCAGCAGCCGCGAAAGCATTCTTGCTGCCTATGCAGAAGCCGTGAAAGAGCGCTATCGCTTTTTCAGTTACGGCGATGCAATGTTCATCGGATGAATGCGCTGCGCGATCTGCAGCAACGAGAGGACCGAAGCAATCATGGGCAAAGTTGTACTGATCACCGGCGCCAGCCGCGGCATCGGCGCTGAAACGGCCAGACTGTTCGCACGCAACGGTTTCGACGTTTGCCTCAATTACCGCGCGAACGAAGCCGCGGCCACGACGCTACGACGCGAGTTGCTCGCGCTCGGAGTGCGCTGCATCGCGGTGCAGGGCGACGTGTCGATCGGCGGCGACGTCAGCCGCCTGTTCGCGGCGGTCGATGCGGAACTCGGCCCGCTGTCGGTCCTGGTGAACAATGCAGCCCTGATGCTGCCGCAGGCACGACTGACAGACATCTCCGGGGAACGTTTCGACACCATGCTGCGCAATAACGTCACGAGCTGCTTCCTGTGCTGCAAGGAAGCAGTGGCGCGCATGTCGACGAGAAATGGCGGCTCGGGCGGCAACATCGTCAATGTATCGTCGATGGCCGCTAAAAGCGGCTCACCGAACGAATACATCGACTATGCCGCGTCGAAAGGCGCTATGGATACGCTGACGCGCGGGCTTGCGCTCGAAGTGGCCGCCGAAGGCATCCGCGTGAATGGCGTGCGCCCCGGCCTGATCTATACCGACATGCACACGGCCGGCGGCGAACCCGGACGCGTGGACCGGCTCAAGTCGCGTGTGCCGCTTCAGCGCGGTGGGCAGCCGGGCGAAGTTGCCGAAGCGATACTCTGGCTCGCAAGCGACAAGTCGTCGTTCATGACCGGCGGTTTCATCGACCTCGCCGGCGGACTTTGACCGCCACGCGGTCGCCGCAACGCTCGTTTGCCAGGCGCCGCGGCGAGGCTTTTACTTCGGCGCCCTGCTTTTCAGCGTAAAGCGGCCATTCGACAGCACCAGCGTGCCTTCGTACAGCGCGCCGCCGACCCAGATCTCCGGAACGTGAAGCTCGTTGTTGCCGTCGATTTCGAGTGCCGGGCATGGCGTGGCCGGCGCCGGCACCGGCACCCGCAGGCGTGCGCTGTCCTGCAGCGGCGGCGTGTTGAAGCCCTGGCTGCCGTAACGTCCGAGCGTGCCTGCGACGAGCGAGAAGTTCGCGCCGCCGTCATGCTGCAACGTTGCAGTAAAGGCCCCGCCCATGTACTTCACGAACGGGAAGTTGATCTGGCCGGTTGCGCCGTACGTCAGTGCGCAGTTGTTGGCGCGATACTTGTTGCGGAGAGCATCGATATCCATCTGTGTCAGGTCCGGCGCATCGTGAAGCACCGACTCTCCTGACGTGCCGTGCGGATGTGAAAAACCGACGACGTGCATCACATGGTGCATGATCCACTCGTACAGCATCGCCTCGGTCCACACGGTGTTCTTGCCCATGATGATGTTGGCTTCATGCCAGTAGTTCACGTCATCGGTGCGGTTGTAGGTCTGGAAGTTCGAGGTTTCACCCTGACGGTTCTCCCAGCAGATGAGCACCTCGTTGCGCGTACGCGAATCGCACGGCAACGACAGGTCGGTCCTGCCGATGCGCACGGACAGGCCCGGGAGGTTCAGGTTGTTTATACGAGCCTCGACGTCGGCGAGCACCTCCAGCACGAGCGCCCTCGGAGCGGACGGCGGTGCATCGAGCGTCGAGTATGTCAGCGTGACGGGAACGTCGTAATTCCAGAAGATGTGGTAGTCGAGGGCATATTCCGGCGTAACCGCCGCCGTCTGACTGAACGCAGTGTGCGAAGCGCACAACAGCGGCGCACACAATAACAGGGGTGCCAACAGCTTATTCATGAAGGATTCGCTCCGCCGATACAAGGTCGACGCGAGCATCCGGCATCACCGGAGCGCTTTCACTCCGGTGATTCACGGAATTGTCGAGCTGCAAGCCCGCGCGACGACGTTACGGCAGGTAGCGGATCTGGATGCCGACGCTGTCCTGGTCGATCAGGAGGTCGGAAATGACGACCACCTTGTCGCCTGTGACGAAGCCCGCCTTGTCCTTCAGTTCGCGGAACGCGCGCGCGAGCGTTTCTTCCGGGTCCTTGCTGAATTCGATCTTGAAGGGATACACGTAGCGGTTCATCGTCATGATGCGGCGCGTCACGCCGATGTTCGTGAACGCGAAAATCGGCGAGCGCTGCGGATGACAGTTCGTGACGAAGTTGGCCATGATGCCGTGGCGCGTCACGACGACGATGCCCTTCGCTTCCAGTGACTCGGCCAGTTCGACGGCAGTGGCCGCCAGGTGTTCCCTGTCCGAGTTCTTGCGCAGGTTCTTCGTGAAACCGAGGCCCATCTTCGATTCGGTCGCACGCGCGATCGCATCGAGCTGCTTCACGCAGCGGATCGGGTATTTGCCGACGGTGGTTTCGCCCGACAGCATGATCGCGTCCGCTTCTTCATACACCGCGTTCGCAACGTCCGTGACTTCCGCGCGCGTCGGGATCGGGTTCTCGATCATCGATTCGAGCAAGTGCGTTGCGACGATCACGCGTTTGCCGTGCTCGGCGCACAGGCGCACGATGCGGCGCTGCGTGGCCGGGAGGTCGGCGAGGTCGATTTCGACGCCGAGGTCGCCGCGCGCCACCATGATGCCGTCCGACACCTGGATGATCTCCTCGAGGTTCTTCACGCCCTGCTGGTCTTCGATCTTCGCGATGATCTTGATCTGGTTTGCCTTCTCGGGCTTGTGCTGCTGGATCAGCTCGCGCAGCTGCGTGACATCGGAAGCTTCGCGCACGAACGACAGAGCGATGTAGTCGAGTTCGCGCTCGATGGCGAACAGGATGTCTTCACGGTCTTTCTGCGTAATGGCGGGCAGGTTCACGCGGATGCCGGGCAGGTTCACGTGCTTCTTGCTGCCGAGCTTGCCGCCGTCGAGGACCTTGCAGCGCATGTGGTTGTGGTCTTTCTGCAGCACTTCGAGGTTGATCAGGCCGTTGTCCACGGTGATCTTGTCGCCGACGTTCACAGTGTCGATCAGCTCGTCGTAATTGATGCGGATCGATGATTCCTCGACGCTGACGCCGTCGCGCACCGTGATCGAGATGATGTCGCCGGTTTTCAGGTCGAGATCGCTCTCGCGTACGCCGGTGCGGATTTCGGGTCCCTGCGTGTCGAGCAGGATGCCGACGGGAAATGTCGTGTGCTTATTCAGTTCGATGATGTGGTTGATCATCTCGTCGGCCCATTTGTGCGAGGCGTGCGACATGTTCAGCCTGATGATGTCCATGCCCGCCTCGTGCAGCTTGTCGAGCATTTCATAGCTGCTGGTCTGGGGGCCGAGCGTGCAGATGATCTTGGTTTTGCGGAAGGGCCTGGTACCGGTACTCGAACTCACACTCATAAAGTCGCCGAAGTGTATGGAAATACAGGGGTTTTTGTTGGCGCGCATGCTAACACACGCCTCTGCCCTGTCCTAGGCCCCTGACATTTTTTTGCCGGTGGGAGTAGCTGCGCGGCTAACCCGGGCCCGTGACTGGAACGCGAGGAATGCTGCGGGTTTACGCAGGTCTGCATGGCTTGCGCTTCGCGGGTACCTTTAGTTTCATCGGCACTGTCCCTTTTCACCGGAGTTTTCCCATGCATCGCCTCGTGTCCGCCGTGTGCTGTAGCGTCCTGTTGCTCGCAAGCCCTGCCTTCGGCCAGCAGGACCGCGACGACCCCGCGAACACCTGGAACCTCGAACACCTGTTCCCGAGCGTCGAGGCCTGGGATGCCGAACGCAAGCGCCTGCTCGCCGAGTTCGACAAGTTCGCGCAGTATCGTGGCACGCTCGGCGACAGCAGCAAGTCGCTGCATGCCGCGCTTCGCTTCTACTCCGACACGTACCGCGAGGTGCTGCGCACGTACGTGTACTCCAGCCTGCAAAGCGACGAAGACCTGCGCAACACGCAGGCAATGGAACGCAACCAGCTCGGCGAAGCGATGCTCGCGCGCATGCGAGAGGCCACGGCGTGGATGGATCCGGAGCTGATCGCCGTCGGTGAAGAAAAGATCATGGCCTTCCTCGATGAGAACCCCGACCTCGCGCCGTTCCGCCACCAGCTCGAGGACACGCTGCGCCTGGCGCCGCACACGCTCGGCGACGAGGCCGAACGCACCCTGTCGCTGTTCTCGCAGTCGATGGACGCTCCGCAGACGATCTACGGCATCCTCGCGAACTCCGACATCCCGTATCCGGTGCTGACGATCGACGGCGAGGAAGTGCGCATCGATTCGCAGGGCTACAACCGCTGGCGTTCGCATCCGGACCGCGACGTGCGCAAGCAGGTCTTCGACGCGTTCTGGAGCAAGTGGAAGGAATACAGCAACTCGGCCGGCATGACGCTGCAAAGCCACATCCAGATGCAGGTCGCGCTGGCGAAGGCGCGGCACTACGACAGCGTGCTCGAACGCGAATTCGACACGGACAACCTGCCGCCGGACGTGTACCACACGCTCGTCAGCGAGGTAAACAAGTCGCTGCCGACGCTGCATCGCTACTTCAGGCTTCGAGCGCGCATGCTCGGTGTCGAGCAGATGCACTACTACGACATTTATCCGCCGCTCGTCTCGCTCGACAAAACCTTCGACATCGGGACGACCAGGCAGATCACGCTCGAGGCGATGTCGGTACTTGGCGCAGACTGGGTCGAGATGCAGCGCAACGCGATCGATGACCGCTGGATGCACGTGTATCCCCAGCAGGGCAAGCGCAGCGGCGCATACATGCAGGGTGCGGCCTATGACGTACATCCGTACCTGCTGCTGAACCACAACGACGACTTCGACGGCCTGTCGACCTTTGCGCACGAGTGGGGCCACGCGATGCACACCCTGCATGCGCGCGAAGCGCAGCCTTTCGAGACCGCGGACTATGCGACCTTCACGGCCGAAATCCCGTCGACGTCGCTCGAACTCATCCTGCAGGAATACATGACCGAGCACGCGGCGAGCACAGACGAAAAACTGTTCTATCTCGGGTACGGGCTCGAGAACCTGCGCGGCACCTTCTTCCGCCAGACGATGTTCGCGGAGTTCGAGCTGTCGCTGTACGAAGCCGTCGAACGTGGGGAAGCGCTGAGCGGCGAACGCATCTCGCAGATGTATGGCGACATCCTGCGGCGGTACCATGGGCACGACGAAGGCGTCGTCGTGGTCGACGACCTGTACACGAACGAATGGATGTTCGTGCCGCACTTCTACTACAACATGTACGTGTTCCAGTATGCGACCTCGCTGACGGCCGGCACGGCGCTGTACGCGAAGATCGCGGAGGAAGGCCAGGCCGGGGTCGACAATTTCCGCAACCTGCTGCGCGCTGGCGGATCGGATTATCCGTACAACATCCTGCGCAACGCCGGCGTCGACCTCGCGACGCCCGCGCCATACGAAGCGGTCGTCGCGCGGATGAACGCGATCATGGATGAAATGGAACGGTTGCTCGACGAACAGGGCCTCCAGAACTGAGCGCCTCGTCAGGTAAATTTTCGTTTGACATGCGGCGGCGCACGGGAATAGAGTGCGCGCCTTCCGGAAAGACCGGTCATCAATTAACCCGATAGCAAGACGACATAACGCAGTCACGGCAATGAAAGCCCTTACCCTCAACAGTCTCAAGCGAGCACTAATGGAACGTTCCGCCTCCTGGGCGGCGGCGTACATTTGTGCGCGTGCCCCGCATTGGGAGACATCTGGAGGATAGTGCGCTGACCGCCTTGCCATGACCTGACAAAGCCGCAATCCGAAAACCTCCAGCTGTCGCCGACACTGGAGGTTTTTTTTTGCCCGCACGAAAGCAGTAACAGGAACTATCAACAACGAGGAGGAGGTATGAGTACGATCGACACAGAGAACAGGCTGGGACTCTCGTTTTGCGAGCGTCTCGAACTGGCGTTCACGCATGGCAAGGGAACGCGCGTGTGGGACGAGTCCGGCAAGGCTTACCTGGACTTCACGTCAGGCTGGGGCGTCAACTGCCTCGGCCACGCGCATCCGGCGCTGATTTCCGCGCTCGCGGCGCAGGCCGCGCGCATCATGCAAAGCCCGAATTCACTGTTTACGTACTCACCCGAACGCGCCGCCCTGCTCACCGCGCTGCACGAGGTACTGCCGCGCACGCTCGTGCGGACTTTCTTCTGCAACAGCGGCGCGGAAGCGAACGATGCGGCGCTGAAACTGGCTCGCAAGATCACCGGCCGCAGCAAGGTCGTCAGCACCGTCGGCGCGTTCCACGGGCGTTCGCACAACACCCTGTCGGTCACGCGCGGCGTCGACAACACCAGCCGCTACATTCCGGTGATGCCCGGCACGCGCTTCGTGCCGCATGGCGACAGCGCGGCACTCGCGTCGGTGATCGACGACGAAACCGCGGCAGTGATCGTCGAGCCCGTGCAGGGCGAAGGCGGCGTGCAGATTCCGCCGCCAGGCTATCTTGCCGAAGTACAGGCCCTGTGCCGGCAGCACGGCGCATTGCTGATCGTCGACGAAGTGCAGACCGGCTTTTGCCGCACCGGCAAATTCTTCGCGCTCGAGCACAGCCCGACGCCAATCGAACCGCACATCATGACCCTCGGCAAGGGTATCGCCGGAGGCTTTCCGTTTGCCGCCTTCGCCGTGAGCAACAGCGTGGCGCACCGGCTCGGCCGCGACGATCACGGCGGCACGTATTGCGGGAATCCGCTGGGCTGCGCCGTGTCGCGGGAAGTGATCAGCTATCTGCGCGACAACGAGGTGGCGGAACGCGTGACGGTCACGGGGGCATACCTGCTCGACGGACTGCGCGCGTTGCAGCAGCAATTCCCCGCGCAAATCCGCGCAGTGCGGGGCGTCGGCCTGCTGTGCGCGCTCGAGTTCTGCGAGCCGAGCCATAGCGGGAAGGTCACGCGCCAGTGTGCCGAACGCGGCCTGCTCGTCGTGCCGACACGCAATGGCATCGTGCGCCTGCTGCCGGACCTGCTCGTGAGCATCACGGACATCGCAGCGGCGTTGTCGGTGCTGCGCGGAGTGCTGGCGGAACTCTGACCTGCGGGACATGACCGGTGTCGGAGTCATGATGACCTGGCACCGGTTTCATCGGACGCCGTCAGTGGTGGAACAGTACGCTGTCGGCGGGGATGCCGCCACGGTCGACGACGAGGTGCTGATGGACCGATGACGGGCCGGCGTTCGGCGCACGGGCCACTCCGGTTTCTCCGGGCCGCACGTCGATGCGGTATCGCTCGTGGAGGTATTCGCTGAGTTCCATCGCGGTGAGCTGGCGATCTCCGTCGCCGTCGGCGAGACGGCCGCGCACGGCGTCGTCGAAAAATACCGACAGGTAACCGCCCGCTTCGAACTTGTATGCCACGTGCGAGTTCAGGTCCTCTTCGGACGAGAACAGGCCCATGCGGCCGGGCGCCGACACGACGTCTTTCGCGAAACCGCCGCTGTAACACGAGTCGAGCACGAGCAGCACGCGGCCGGCGCGTACTCCATCGAGCATTGTGGCGAGTTCGTCGTCGCGCAGGTCGCCGTCGTACAGAACGAGGCTTTCGTCCATGCCATCGGGATCGGCGTGGTTCGGACCGCCAGGCCGCGCGTGCTGGCCGCCATGTCCCGAATAAAAAATCACCAGCGTATCGTCCGCGCCGATCGTCGAGCCGATGTCGCGTATCGCTGAGGCGACGTTTGCCTTCGTCGCGTCGGCATCGAGCAGGGTCCAGGCCCTGTCCGCGTCCATGCCGCCACCGGCGAGCAGTGCATTGCGCACGCGCAGCGCATCCTCGTCGGTGCGTTCGAGGTCGTTGTCGTCGCCCGGGTAGTCCGCGATGCCGGCGAAGATGCCGTAGATCTCGCCGCTGGAGCCTGGCGGCAGGTAGACCGGCGAACCTTGCCCGTCCATCCCCTGCTCCGCGCCCGCCGCACTGCCGTCTGCAGCGGCGCGGCCGACGTTGACGGCAATCGCGTACGTCCCGGTTTCGCCACTCGCATACGACGAGACGTACACGGTATACGTGCCGCGCTGCGACAGTTGCGTGACGATGCGGCTGTGCACCGTGCCGCCGTCGTCGTCGTTGACCTCGCGCCGTCCGTCGGGACTTTCGAGCATCAGGTATGTGTCGAAGTCGGCGGAGTCGAGGTCGATCGTCACCGCCTGTCCCGGCTGCCCCTGGAAGGTGTATGAATCGTAGTACTCGCCGTCGCTGAACATTTGATCGCCGGCCGCAAGCGTGCCGGCGTTCTGCAGGCTCACGGGCTCCCATTGCATGCCGGCCATCGCGCCATTCAGGGCCTCTGTGCCAGCGAGGCGAATCCTTCCGGCATTCCATGCTGCGGCACAGTCGCTGGCGTCGTGGTACATATCGGTTTCGAGCAGCGTGCTCGCCGCGCCCGCGCCGGTGAATCGCGGGTCATCGCACTCGCCATCATTTGCCCACGTACTGAGGTCGTCGCCGAAGTCGACGCCATCGACATCGGGTGCCATGCCGTTGCCGCCGAGATTCAGGCTGGCCCATTCCCGGCTGTCGCGCCCGGTCAGCACGAGCTTGCCGATTCCGTCCGCGCCGGCTTCGGCATAGGTGCCGACCCAGATGTCATAACTGCCGCGCAGCGGATCAGCGACTACGATGCCTGGATTGGAATTGCCGAGGAAGGACGCATCGTCGCTGCAGTGCCAGTTTCCGGCGGGATCGCTGACGACGAGCGTCGTGTCGATGCCGGAATAGACGAAGATGCCGAAGCCTGGCGACGGTTCGTCGTATTCGACGCGCAGGTGCGGCTGGCCGGCACGGATGAAACCGCGGCAGCCTGCGCCGAGGTCGGCCACGGCGATGTCGCCACCTGGCTCGATCTCAGTCACCCACGGATCCGGCAGGAATTCACCGCCGAGTTTTACGGACCCGTTCAACGGCTCGCCGCCGCGCTGCTGCGCGAGCAGGCCGGTGGCGCCAACGATGAATGAGCAGGACAGCACGAGCGGCAGGCAACGAAGCGACGACACGGGCGCGGGCATGAACGGGGTCTCGGCAAAACTCGCGGCAGCTTAAGACCTGCCCCGACGGGGGTCCAGCGCGGGAATGTGACCCAGGCCGCTGCATTGTAATTACGCATGCTCGCACCTATCCTGCGCAGCTTTCGGCCTTGACGCCGACGGCCTTCGGCGACTGCCGCGGCGCCAGAAGGTGCAGGCCGGACGTCTCCCAATGCCACCATGTCGATCGACCGCCGGAGTCCACCAATGCCGTTGCACAAGCTCGAACACTACCTCGTGATGACCGACGACATCGATGCCACGCGCGACTTCTATCGCGACGTGATCGGCCTCAGTGAAGGCTTCCGCGCCGACCTCGGCTTTCCTGGCCACTGGCTTTACATCGGCGACACGCCGGTGATCCACATCGCCGAATGGAACACCTACACCGCGCACTCGCGGCAGCTCGGCATACCGGTAACGACCCGCGCAGGCGGCACCGGCCCGCTCGACCACGTGGCCTTCAATGGCAGCGATGCCAACGACATGGCGCAGCGGCTCGACCGCCTCGGCATCCCCTACCACCGCCATGAAGTCCCGCATGTCGGACTCACGCAGCTGTTCCTCGATGATCCGAACGGCGTGAAGATCGAACTGAACTTTCGATGAACCGCACTCCCGTTGAACCGCACTCCAGTTGACCCGCAATACAAGGCCCCTGACATGCTCACCAGCTCAGAACGCATACTCACGACCCACGTCGGCAGCCTGCCGCGCTCCGCGGCAGTGGCCGACCTGCTGCTGAAGAAGGAATTCGGCGAAGCCGTCGACGACACGCACTTCGAAGCCATTCTGCGTGAAGCGGTAGCAGACGCCGTGCGGCAGCAGTTGACCGCCGGCATCGATGTCGTAAGCGACGGAGAGTTGAGCAAGATCAGCTATGCGACGTACATCAAGGATCGCCTGTCGGGTTTCGCGGGACACCGTGCGCGCAAGCCGGCCCTCGACCTGCAGCCCTTCCCCGAGTACATGGAAAAGATGGCGCTCGTCGCTGGCAAGCAGAACTTCAAGCGCCTGTGCTGCACCGGGCCGATCCGCGTAACGGCCACCGCGCCGCTCGAATTCGACCTGAAGAACTTCCGCGACGCGCTGAACGCGCATCCGGCGCCCGACGCCTTCATGAATGCCGCCTCACCCGGCGTCGTGTCCGCCTTCCAGCCGAACGAATACTACGCAACGCACGCCGA
>DASWWP010000141.1:0-17695 GCA_036405915.1 Pseudomonadales bacterium | reverse complement strand
GAGATCCGGGTGCTTACCGAACGACGTGAAATCTCTCTTGGCTTGAGTGAAATGGACCAGGGCTCATGGGTCATGTTCGAACTGCCGGGTTTCACCAGTGCAGACTCCGGAGCGGAACTCGGCAGCATCGACGCTTTGCGCGCGGCGAACGCGACGTCTTATTTCAAGGGCGACGACGCGCTCTGGGTCAAACTGGTCGTGACCGAGCCGCTCATCATGCCGATACGGCCATCGAACATGCAGGCCGTTTTGCGGGTCAGTCGCTAGTCTGACTCCTGCCTGCATCTTATTGGCCGTTGGCGATGTGCCATAAAACTTCAACTTCAGCCCGGTAACCCGCCATGCAACGCCGCTCTGTGTTCATCCGCTGCCTGTCTGCATCACTGTTACCGGTGGTGGTGCTCGCACAGGGCGATCCGCCGGATGAGCTGGCCAATCGCGCCACCGTCGAAGCCTTTTATCGTGCCGCGTATGCCGAGCACGATGCCGCGGGGGCGAGCCGCTATCTCGCGCCTGCGTTCATCCAGCATCACCCGGACATTGGCGACGGTGCAGCCGGCATGCGCGAGTACGTCGGCACGTCGCACACGACACGAACGATCAAGCGAGTGTTGACCGACGGTGCTTACGTCATCGTGCAGGCACACCTGACCAGTGCCGATGATGCACGCGGCGCCGTGACCGGCGACATATTCCGGCTCGTGGACGGCATGATCGCCGAGCAGTGGGGCATCGTGCATCCGATTACCGAGAGCCCCGACGCGGCAAACCCGAACGACGTGTTCGGCAGCAACAGCGCACCGTATCCGGCGCCGACTTCCGTGGCGCAGGAGCGGCGCAACCTTGCGCTCGCCACGGGCTTCTACCATGTCGCGATGAACGAGAAGGACTGGGCGAAGGCGCAGACCTACCTCGGCGAGTATTACCAGCAGCACAGCGTCTACATGGCCGACGGACACGAGGCCTTCAAGGGACTCGTCGACCGCATCCAGCGCGAATTTCCGAACAACCTCGGCCTCGTGAAACAGAGCTTCGCCGATGGCGACATGGTCGTGCTGAATCTCGAGGTCACGCGCGACAAGGGTGGGCTTGCCTACAATGTCATCGAACTGATGCGGCTCGAGAATGACAAGGTCGTGGAGCACTGGGACATCTTCCAGCGCCTGGAAGGTGTTCAGCCGAAGAGCAGCAACGGTTTTTGGTAAGCGCTCGTGCGCCGGGATGACGTGGTGTCCCGCGTTGACCTGGATAGTGGGCAGTAGCGCCACGGCGCCAGTGGCACCCGCAATAACAACAACAATCAGGAGCTTTCCATGCGCCCAATCCTCACGACCCTCGTCGCTACACTCACTGCTACGGTTTTCTCTGGCATCGTTTCCGCCCAACCCGCAGAGCCGCGTGCGCTGCCGCCCGATGTACATCCCGTTTCGCTGACGCGCCTGCCGCCGCTGACGCGCGACGATCTCGACGAATCCGGCAAGGCCATCTACGACACGATCGTGCGCGACGGGCCCGCGCCGCGCACCGGGCCGGTGGCCCTGTCGCTATACAGTCCGCCGATCGCGAAGGTCTTCGACGAGTTGAACAGCTACCTGCGCTACAACGGCGTGCTCAGTCCGCGCCACACCGAGGTCGCGATCATCGTCGCCGCGTGGGAGATCGCGCAGCAGTACGAATATTCCGCCCATGAACCGGCTGCTCTGATGTACGGCGCTCCGCAGGAAGTCATCGACACGGTTAAGTACGACCGCGAGCCGGTCGGCCTGAGTCCGGAAGAAACCGTCATCATCAAGCTCGGCCGCGCGATCCTGCGCGAGCACAAGGTCGACTCCGCGCTCTACGCCGAAGCAGAACGTCTGTTCGGCCGCCAGGGCATCGTGGAACTCGTCACGGTGATGGGAGACTACATCATGGTCGGCATGATCATGATCGCAATCGACCAGCGATTGCCGGAGGATCGGCCGGCACTGTTGCCGCCACGTTGAAACCCGGAGGAGCTGAAACGAACTACTGCGAGCAATACGGCTCATCTGCGTGGCGCCGATGAGATGCTCGATCCCAGGCACGCGCCGCACGTTCTCCCGCCCGCACTCCGAAAGTATGGTGTCCCTTGCGACGTTAGCCTGTATAAGCTTGCGGACATATACAGGCGAGACGAATCATGAGACTGGCCGGGTTTATCCTTGAGAATATCGAAGACATTCTCAAACAGTGGGAAACGTTCGCGCGCACTATCCAGCCTGCCGATGGCAAGATGAGCACGGCTGCGCTGCGCGACCACGCGGAGGCAATGCTCAAAGTCATCGCTGCCGACCTCGGCTCCCCACAAACGGAACGCGAGAGCATTCAGAAGTCCCGCGGAAACGGGCCCAAAAACCCGGCGGGCACCGCCGCGGAAAGCCATGCAGACGAGCGGCTGAAGTCAGGCTTTTCCATCGCGCTCATGGTTGCGGAATATCGGGCGCTACGTGCCACGGTGTTAAGGTTGTGGCTGAAGAACAACAAGGAATACACGGAGACGGATTCAAGCGACATGATCCGGTTCAACGAAGCCATCGATCAGGCTCTTGCCGAATCCGTGGAAAATTATGGCGAACTGGTTATTGAGTCACAGGACATATTTCTTGGCATTCTCGGGCATGACCTTCGCTCTCCGTTGCAGTCTGTAAGCCTGGGCGCTGCCTACCTGATGCGTTTGCCGGATGGCGACAGCAAAATGATCCAGCTCGGCGCGCGCATGTACAACAGTGCCGCGCGCATGACTGGAATGCTGGACGATTTGCTGGACTTCACGAAAATCCGCATTGGCGGCGGCCTGCAAATTACACGCGCATCGACGGACTTCGCGTCCATCTGCGCGCAAGTCATCGAGGAATTCCTGGTGACGCATCCAGGACGAGCGATCCGTAGTTCCACTGCCGGAAATTGCATTGGAAATTGGGACGGCGGGAGAATCGGCCAGGTCTGCCAGAACCTGATTGGAAATGCGCTGCAATACAGCGCGTCCGATACCGCAGTTGAAATCGCACTGACGGGCGGTGAGGACGATGTAGTTCTCTCCGTCCGCAACCACGGTCCACCCATTCCAGAGTCAGTGCAAAACAACCTGTTCGATCCATTGCGGCGGCATGTCGCGAACCAAACGGCGGAGGCTCTCCCCACCAGGAACCTTGGGCTTGGCTTATATATCGCCAAAGAGGTCGTGATGGCCCATCACGGTACGATTGGTTTGAAATCGACCGAAGCGGAGGGCACGACTTTCACGGTGACCCTGCCAAAATCATCCTCCCTCGAAGCCGGCAAGCTGCTTTCCAGAAAGAACCGATAGCTTGGCGCGGATGTTGGCCGTGACTTTTATCCCGAAACTCGAGAATAAAGAATTCAATGGTCAAGTTGAGCATCCGCCACACAACGACGTACCGCTACGATAGTCCGGTCGCGCTCGGGGAACACCGGATCATGCTGCGACCGAGAGAGAGTCGCGAGTTGCGTTTGCTCGCGATGGAGCTGGAGGTGCAACCGCAAGCAGCCGTGGCCTGGGCGCAGGATGTTGTCGGCAACACGGTAGCGACTGCCTCTTTTGGATCGGTTACCGACCATGTGGTCATTCGAGGCATCGTAGAACTTGAACTCGATACGCCCGCGTGGCCGATTTTTAATATCTCAGCGTCCGCCATATTTTTTCCCTTTCGATACAGTAACGACGAAGCGCTCGACCTCGGTGCACTCGCCATTCCCCAGTATCCGGATCCCGCTGGACGGCTCCGTACATGGGTTGAATCGTTCGTCCGCAGCCAACCCACCGACACGCTGGCTCTATTGAAGGACATCAATAACGGCGTGCGCGCGTTTGCCTCCTATCAGAGCCGTGATGCGGAAGGGACCCAGTCGCCCATGGAGACTCTGGATCGGACCTGGGGCTCCTGCCGGGATTTTGCGATCCTGTTCATCGAGGCGGTGAGAACACTCGGATTCGGTGCCCGCGTCGTCTCAGGATACCTTTACGATCCTGCCGGCCACGAAATGGGCTCCACGGGTGCGGGCTCGACCCACGCGTGGGCCGAGGTCTATGTCACCGGCGCCGGCTGGATCGCCTTTGATCCCACTAACCGCAGCGTAGGCGGCGCCAACCTGATTCCGGTAGCCGTGGGGCGCGACATCCGGCAAGTCATGCCGGTTTCGGGAAGTTTCGTGGGGATGGCCGCAGGGGTGAACATGACAGTCAACGTAAGCGTGGTTGCTTCGTAAAAACCAACCTGATTACCGGCAGAGGGCTGCCCGAGAGAATGAAAGCCCCGGCACCTGCGGCGCACGGGGCTTCTCAACGATTGGTGGAGGCGGCGGGATTCTCCCCCAGGGCTCGGCGGAGCCTCGCCCGTTCGCGCGGAGCACGCCAAACTGTTGGCGTGCTTTTTCCCGCGCTCACCCCGCGTCCCGCGGGTTCAAAAACACATTGACCAATAAGCAAAAGGCCCTGTGCGCGGAAAGCGCGCACAGGGCCTTTTGCTTATTGGTGGAGGCGGCGGGATTTGAACCCGCGTCCGTCAGTACTCGGCCTTCGGCTCTACATGTTTAGCGTCGTCTACTTTTTGACTCGATACCGCCCGACGGGCAGGGTGTAGCGAGCGAGTCCGGTAAGTTTTAATGGATTGGCGCCGGACGCACCGCTCCACGATCCTGTTCTATATGACGATTGCGATCACTGGTTTACAGGCATCCCGGTGGCAATCGTTAGCGGCCCTTAGGCTGCTAAGGCGTAGCTATCGTCGTTGGCAACTATGAAGTTGCATGAATTGATTTACGAGAGTCCATACCCTCTCGACATGCACCTCGGGGTTTGTAACCGGCGTCGAATCCAGAGCGCCCCCGTTGTGGGTTCGCATGATAGCACAGGGTTTGATGACGCCTGGGCGACATGCGTACTGCAGAGATGGTGTTCCTGCCGTGCTTTTCAAGCACGACCGTTAACCTCCCCATGCCGACTTGATGGGCATGACCCTCGATCACGCTCAAGCGGACGTCTCCACAACGTATGCGCGCAGCTCCGCGAGCTTGCCGTTGCGCAGGCGCCACACGTCGCAGTAGGAATAGCTCGTGGATTTGCCTTGCTTGTCGGTAACCGTGATCTCGCCAATTGCAGCAAGGTTATCGCCCTCGGAAATGTACGTGCTCACATTGAACCGGGGCGGCGTGGGGTAAGTCTCTGCAAGCCACTGCCGCACGGCATCTTTGCCACGGAGCGTGCGTTCGCCGACGAAGATCCAGTGCGTGTCGTCCGTGCAGCACTCCAGAAAGCCTTCGTGATCCTCTGCAAGAATCGCGGCGTTCGCCCTTTCGAGGATCGTCTTGTTTGATTCACTCATTTGCGAGCTCCTTTGCGGTGATCGATTCCTATGTGGACGGGGGCTCGTCCCGTTCCTCCGTCAGCAGCCACGCGCGCAATACTTCGGCGACGCTCCATGCCTGCGCCATGCAACCGCGCTCGATGTACGGCGCTTCGGCATCGAAGATTTCGCTGAGCGTGCCGACGCCGCCGCCTTCGATGTGTTCTTCGAAACCTTCGATCGCCTTGCGCGCGCCCTTGCGATCGTCCGGACGCACTTTGAGCCATGCGTCGATGAACGGGCCGATCAGCCAGGCCCAGACGGTGCCCTGGTGGTACGCGGCGTCGCGTGCGCGCAGATCGCCGTAATACTGCGCCTTGTAGTCGCGATGGCCCGGCGCCAGCGAGCGCAGGCCGACTGGCGTGTAGAGGCGCTGTTCGACGACGTTGAAAACCGCATCCCAATGTTTGCGATCGAGCACCGGATGGTCGAGCGAGATCGCGAAGATCTGGTTAGGGCGGCAGGCCGTGTCGTTGCCCTGTTCGCCGTCGACGACGTCATACAGGTAACCGCCGTCGGCGTACCAGAAGCGTTCGTTGAACGACTTGCGTGCGCGCTCCGCATGCTGTTCGACCTCGCTGGCCTGTGCATCGCCTTCTTCGCGCAGCCATCCGGCCAGCAGCATCAGCGCGTTGTACCACAGCGCATTGATTTCCACGGCCTTGCCGCGCCGTGGCGTGACGACCCAGTCGTCGACCTTCGCATCCATCCATGTGAGCTGGTAACCCTCGGCGCCCTGGCGCAGCAACCCGTCCTTCGGATCGACGCCGATGCCGAAGCGCGTGCCGCGCACATGGTGGTCGTAGATCGACTTCAGTTTCGGCAGCAACTGCAGCAGCGTGAAGCGGTCACCGCTCACGGTGACGTAGCGATGCACTGCATGGAAGAACCACAGGCTGGCGTCGGCGGTGTGGTAGAGCCCGTCGCGCGAGTTGTCGGGGAACATGTTCGGGATCAGGCCGTGGCGCACGTAATGGCCGAAGGTGCGCAGGATATAGCCGGCTTCGCGCTGCCGGCCGGTGCATAGCGTGAGGCCTTCGAGGCTGATCATCGTGTCGCGGCCCCAGTCGGTGAACCAGTGGTAACCGGCGATCACGGTGCGCACTTCGTCACCCGCGGCGCGTGCGCGCGCGGCTTCTTCGATGCGTCCGGCCGGCGCGATGATGAACTGGTCGGCGGCAAGCACGAGTTCCGCGGGCATGCCGGTTTGCGGTACGCGACGCGCCATGCTGACGAGGCGCCGCCGCCGCTGTCTTTCCGCCGCCTGCAGTTCGTCCGGTGTCAGTGCACTGATCGTTTCCCAGCTTTCTGTCGACGCCACGAGCGTGCCGGGCCGATCGGGCGTGAGCACCACGCGAAAGTAGCCGGGCGTCCAGAGATCGCCGCAACTTTCGTAACCGCGATTCTGTTCGAGTGCATAGCCCACCTGCGAAATCGTTTCGGGCATCACGGTAAAGGCCTTGTCTCCACCGTGCGTGAACAGGCGCAGCGGCGGCAGGTCGCCACCCGGATCGAGCTCGAACTTGTCCCCGAACACCTGCAGGCGGTACGGAGACGGCACCGGATGGCTGACCGGTGCTTCGTAGGGCCGAACCGCAATCATCGGCCGCAGCTCGAGGCGGATCGGCGTATCGCTCAGCAAACGATACGTGACGTGTGTCGTGTTCTGCAGATGCGGCATCAGGATGCGTTTCTCGATGCGCACGCCGTCGATGTCGTATTCCCACACGGGCAAGCCGGATTCGAGCCTGAACGAGGTGAGGTGTTGCGACGTATCGAACTCAAGGCCTTCGCTGGTATCGATCATGCGTGGAATCGACACGAGGCGGCCGTCGGGCCAGCGCAGGCGCTCCCAGATGTGATTCAGCATCACCGTGCGGCCGAACGGTGTCGGCAGCGCGGAAACCAGTACGCCGTGGTAGCGCCGCGTCAGCGCTCCAGACACTGTGCCGGTGCTGAAGCCCCCAAGTCCGTTCGTCACGAGCCATTCGCGCCAGGCGAGGGACTGGCGACCTTCGTCGTTCGCAGGCCACTGCAGCTTGCGGATGAGTTCGTTGCCCAGGGGTTCCATTGCGGTCATGGTGTGACTCCGTTTGTGTCGTTGTCAGGTAGGCGTTCGGGGCGCAGCACGAACGCGGCGTGCCCTGGAATGCGCCATCCTTCGTGCGTGAGGTTTGGCGTGCCGTTACCGCCGTATTCAGGCGCTTCGCTCGACCATGCAAGTACCCACGTGCATCCGTCCGGCGGTGCGACGAGGGGCTCGGCAAACGACGACGCGACGAGGTCCGTGCCGAGGTTCACGAGCAGCAGTCGTTCCTCGAGGTCGTCCGCATCCGGCGTCACGTAGCGCAGCACGAAGGCTTCCGGCGACAGCACGGCGCCGTCGACGAGGGCGAACGATTGCGGCCGGAACGCGCGATCGCGGCGGCGCAGCGCGATGAGGTCTGCATGCAGGCTGCGGACTGCACGGTTGGTATCCCATTCACTCCAGTCGAGCTTGCAGTGTTCGTAACGGTTGAAGTCGTGCGGAACCTGCAACGCGGCGGTCGCGTGCAGGCTCGGAAACTGCTGCATGAATTGGGCTCGCCCCTTCTGGACGGCGGCCGCGAGCTCCGGCTTGTGGTCGGCGAAATACAGGAAGCAGCGCGACGAGGCGAATTCCTGCCCCTGGAACAGCATCGGCGTGCCGGGTGCGAGGATCATGTACGCCGTCATCGCGCGCAGCCGGCCCGGGCTCGTGCGGCGATGCATGTGCGAACCGTCGCCGGTGTTGCCGACCTGGTCGTGGTTCTCGATGAAGTTGACGAAGCAGCTCGGCGCAAGGCCGCGTACGCGTGTCCCGCGCGCGTTCTTCTGCCAGCCGTAGCGCTGCCCCTGGAACAGGTAGCCGTGCCGCGCCGCCGAGATGAATTCCTGCGGCGTGCCGCGGTGATCGGAGTAATACGCTTCACTGCGTCCGGTGAGCGCGACGACGGCGCTGTGGTGCACGTCGTCGTTCCACAGTGCGTCGAGCCCGAAACCGCCAGCATCGCGGGGCTGCACGAGGCGCACGTGCTGTGGTTCGTTTTCTGCGATCAGCACGATCTTGCGGCCCTTTGCTGCCGTGCGCGCGTGTTCGCCGATGCACGCGAGGATGTGTTCCGGCGAATCGTCGAAGATCACCTGCGTTGCATCGAGGCGCAGGCCGTCGAGGTGGAATTCGTCGATCCAGTAAGCCGCGTTTGCGCACCAGTACTCGCGCGCGGGCGCCGCCTCCGTGTGGTGGAAGTTCAGCGCATCGCCCCACTCGTTGTCGAAGCGCTTCGTGAAATAGGCCTGGGCGAACTTGCTGAACACGCAGCCGTCGGGGCCCAGATGGTTGTAGACGACATCCAGGATCACCGCGAGGCCGAGGCCGTGCGCACGATCGACGAAGGCGCGGAAGTCGTCGGGTTGGCCATAGAGCCGCGTCGGCGCATACGGAAACACGCCGTCGTAACCCCAGCCGAACTTGCCGGGAAAATCGGCGACCGGCATCACCTCGAGTACCGTGACGCCGAGTTCGGCGAGCAGCGGCAGTTTGTCGATAGCCGCACGCCATGTGCCTTCCTCCGTGAAGGTGCCGATGTGCATCTCGTAGATCACCTGACCGTCGAGCGTGATGCCGCGCCAGTCGGCATCGGACCAGCGGAAACGCGCGGGATCGACGACTTCGGACGGACCGAAGGGTCCTTCTGGCTGGAATCGCGACGCGGGATCCGGCACGAGCGTGCCGTTCAGGCGATACCAGTAACGCGTACCCACATGCGCGTCGGGCACTATGGCGTGGTAGTAGCCGCCGTCTTCACGCACGAGCGGCAACTCATGCATCTCCCCGCCGCGCTCGACGACGAGCAGGAGCGAGGCCGGATCGGGTGCCCACACGCGAAAGTGGGTCGAGCCATCGGCCTGTGCCTCGGCACCGATGGGAATGCGGCGTAATGGTTGAGTCTGGATCTCGATCTGCAGGTTCGGTTGCACGAAGCGTCCTGTTCTGCGCGCATCTTCGCGCGCCGCGGTTGGCAAGTAGCCGACGACACTATGCCACTCCGCCTGCGACAGGCTGTCGGGCGTTTTGTGTAGTACGCGCAGGAAAAATCCGGTTTGCGCGCTTGTGCGCCAAATGAAGCGCGACAGCAGTGGTTTAGTAGCGGGGCCGGCGCGCGAACGAGGCGCGAACAACCATAGTCCCGCCACGAACACGGCCAGCAGCAGCGGGCCGAGCGCGAAGCTCGTATCGCCCGGCGGCGAGGAAGAGCCAGAGTTTCTTCAATGGTTCCAGCGCCACTGCTGCACCTCGGGCATGTCTTCGCCATAGGTGACGATATAGCGCTGGTGTTCGATCAGCTTGTCGCGCATGCGTTGCTTCACATGCGCGGCGCTGGCGCCTAGCGTCGGCACGCGGTCGATCACGTCCTGCACGAGGTGGTAGCGGTCCATGTCGTTGCGCACGACCATGTCGAAGGGCGTCGTTGTCGTGCCTTCTTCCTTGTAGCCGCGCACATGCAGATGCGGGTGGAATGCGCGTCGATACGCGAGCCGGTGAATGAGCCACGGATACCCGTGGTACGCGAAGATCACCGGCACGCCGGGCGGGAACAGGATGTCGAAGTCGCGATCAGGCAGGCCGTGCGGATGTTCGGATGGCGGCTGCAGCGTCATCAGGTCCACGACGTTGACGACGCGTACTTTCAGGTCAGGCAGGTGTTCGCGCAGCAGCGATGCGGCCGCGAGCACTTCGAGCGTCGGCACGTCGCCCGCGCAGCCAAGCACGACGTCGGGCCTGCCGCCCTGGTCGTTGCAGGCCCAGTCCCACATGCCGATGCCGACGCTGCAGTGTTTGACCGCCGCATCCATGTCGAGAAACTGCAGCTGGCTTTGCTTGCCAGCGACGATCACGTTGATGAAGTTCTTCGAGCGCAGGCATTGGTCGGTGACGTACAGCAGCGTGTTCGCATCCGGCGGCAGGTACACGCGAATCACGTCGGCCTTCTTGTTGACGACGTGGTCGATGAAGCCGGGGTCCTGGTGCGAGAAGCCGTTGTGGTCCTGCCGCCATACATGCGAAGTCAGCAGGTAGTTCAGCGAGGCAATCGGTCGTCGCCACGGAATTTCCTTGCTGGTGACCTTCAGCCACTTTGCATGCTGGTTGAACATCGATGCGATGATGTGGATGAAGGCTTCATAGCACGAGAACAGGCCATGCCGGCCTGTGAGCAGGTAACCTTCGAGCCAGCCCTGGCAGTTGTGTTCGCTGAGGATTTCCATCACGCGGCCCGTGCGCGCGAGGTGATCGTCTTCGGGTTTTATCTCGGCCTGCCATACGCGGTCCGTCGTTTCGAATACGGCACCGAGGCGGTTCGACGTCGTTTCGTCGGGACCGAACAGGCGGAAGTTGTGCATGTTCATCCGGATGACGTCGCGCAGCAATTTGCCCGTCTCGCGCGTCGCTTCGCCGCTGACGTGGCAGGGCTTCGGCACTGGCAGTGCGTACTCGCGGAAATCTGGCATGTGCAGGTCCTTCAGCAACAAACCGCCGTTCGCGTGCGGATTCGCACCCATGCGGCGTAAACCCGCTGGTGCGAGTGCGGCGATGTGCGGGAGCAGCGCGCCGCTCGAGTCGAACAGTTCGCCAGGCGCGTAGCTCTTCATCCAGTCTTCGAGCAGGCGCACGTGGCCGGACTTCGCCGCGAGTTCGGCCAGCGGCACCTGGTGCGAGCGCCAGTAATTTTCCGTTTTCAGGCCATCGACTTCGCGAGGACCGGTCCAGCCTTTCGGCGAGCGCAGCACGATCATCGGCCAGCGCGGCGTCGTGTTGCCACCGTTGCGCGCGTCATGCTGGATCTGCTTGATGCGGGCGATCACGGTGTCGAGCGTCGCGGCCATGCGCTGGTGCATCGGCTCGTATTCCTCGCCTTCGACGAAGAAGGGCTCGTAGCCGTAACCACGGAACATCTGCTCGAGGTCGTCGTGCGGAATGCGCGCGAGGATCGTCGGATTCGCGATCTTGTAGCCGTTCAGGTGCAGGATCGGCAGCACGGCGCCGTCGTGCAAGGGATCGAGGAACTTGTTGGAGTGCCATGCGGCAGCAAGCGGACCGGTTTCTGCTTCGCCGTCGCCGATCACGCAGGCGGCGATCAGGTCGGGATTGTCGAATACGGCGCCGAAGGCATGCGACAGCGCGTAGCCGAGCTCGCCGCCTTCGTGGATCGAGCCCGGTGTTTCGGGAGCGACATGACTCGGCACGCCGCCGGGAAACGAGAATTGCCGGAAGAGTTTGCGCATGCCGTCTTCGTCACGGCCGATGTGCGGGTAGACCTCGCTGTAGCTGCCTTCGAGCCAGGTATTCGCGACCATCGCGGGACCGCCGTGGCCGGGACCCGCGAGATAGATCATGTCGAGGTCGTGCGCGCGAATCACGCGATTCAGGTGCACGTAGATGAAGTTGAGCCCGGGTGTCGTGCCCCAGTGCCCGAGCAGGCGCGGCTTGATGTGTTCGAGGCGCAGCGCTTCGCGCAGCAGCGGATTGTCGAGCAGGTAGATCTGGCCGACGGACAGGTAGTTAGCCGCGCGCCACCACGCGTGCATCGCATCGAGTTCGTCCGCCGTGAGCGGCAGCGTTTCGGCCTCTGCGGACTTCAGTGTGCTGTTGTTCATGCGGACCTCCTGCTTCACCGATGACCTCGCGACGCGTCGCGAGTCCAGTCTGGAGCATAGAGCGCTTTACCGTCAGTTCAAGTCATGACGGCCGCTGGACGGAGGGAGATCAAATACGAGGGATTTGAGGAGCGTGGCGAGCAGAAGGGGAACTGCATCGGAGCGGGCTTGCACCCGCTCCGATGTGGTGCATCAGAACTCGGCGTGCGTCTGGCCGCTTTCGTCGAAGACATGCCGATCGTTTTCCGCGCAAACGTATTCGAGGATTTCCCAGGTACGGTCACGGCGGAAGGTGTAGTTGCGATGCCATGGCTGTGCGAGCACGTTCGGATCTTCAAAGGTGAAGTCCAGGTGCAGCAAATCCTTGTTCTCAGCATCGAGGTACAGGCGCTCGGTGATCTTGAGGTCTTCGCTGTTCACGATGCCCATTTCCACCAGGCGCTGGCCGGGGCGCGTGCCAATCGTTTCGACGACGAGCGTGTCGCCTTCCCAGTGGCCCACGGAGTAGCCGTAGTAGGTCGGATCGATCTCGTCACGCGACGGCAGTGGGCGGCCATCCGTGAACACACGGCGCACCTGCATCAACGCTTCCTGGTTGATCACGACCTTGCCAGGCGTGAACAGGAACTCGAGGCTGTAGGGCATCGTCATCATCGTGGGCATGCCCTCGGGTTCGCAGTTGCTTACGCCTTCGGGAATTTCGTAGTTCGGATCCGCGGCAACCTTCGCCGTCTCTGTTTCGTAACGGACCTTGTATTCGCCGAGCAGGACCGGGTCGTCGCCGGTCACACGCCCGATGTTCGGCTGCCAGATGCCGCGCCAGTCGGGCAGCTTGTCGAGTTCGGCATAGCTGACGTTTTCGGCGTTCGCCGGATGGACCACGCCGTCCTGTGCGATCGCAGTGCCGGCGAGCGCCATTGCGAGCGCGGAGATCGTGAGAGCAAGTTTTTTCATCGTTGGTCTTCCTGCTTCTTATATGGGGAGGCTTACTGCTTCGGATTCTTTTCGTCGCAGACCTTCTGCGCAGCGCCGACGTCGCAGTAGTACAGGCCGTTCGCCATGCGGATCGTGTAGAAGCGGCCGCCGGGCTTGCCGTCGGCGTAGGGGCTCACGGTGAACTCCACCTGGTCGCCCACCTTCACCATGTCCTGGCGGAAGTTGCGGCGCGCAAGATGCACCTTGCTCGTGAACTCCATGCCCCACTTTTCGACGGAGCCGTCGTCCTGTTTCACGTCGACGAAGATCCACACGTGCGGGTTCGTCCACTGCACTTCGCTGACGACGCCTTCGTGCGTGACTTTCTTCGTCTGGTCGAACATTGCAAACGAGTGGTGGGCGAGTGCGAATGCCGGCACGGAGCCGAGCAGTGCAGTGAGCAATATAGTGCGGATTTTCATGGCTTGCCTCGGTGGGAAAATGTCTGACGGGAGTGCGCGCGAGAATAGCAGCAAGGGCCGGTGACGGGCAATTGGAGACCGGGTGGTGCGGCGCTACCGTTTCAGGCACGTTTCGCTGCGGTGCGGCTCACATGACAGCGATGTGCTGCCTCAGCGCCGCTGCTCTTTCGACAGCGCGCGGCGCTTGTCGAGGTTCCATTCCCGTTCTTTTTCGGACTGGCGCTTGTCGAACTGCTGCTTGCCTTTCGCAAGCGCGATCTGCGCCTTTATGAGGTGCCCTTTCCAGTACAACTTCGTGCACACGCAGGTGTAGCCCTTCTGCTGCACGCCGGCAAAGATGCGCGCGAGCTCGCGCTGGTTCAGCAGCAGCTTGCGTGAGCGCGTGGGATCCGCGACGTAATGCGTGCTGACTGTCGCGAGCGGCACGAACTGCGCGCCGAACAGCCAGGCTTCGCCGTCCTTGATCAGGATGTGACTGTCCGTGAGCTGCACTTTTTTCTCGCGCAGGCTTTTCACTTCCCAGCCGAGGAGCGCGAGCCCCGCCTCGAATTTGTCTTCGAGGAAGTAGTCGTGGGATGCCTTCTTGTTGACGACGATCGTGGTGTCGTCCTGTTTCTTCGATGTTTTCGCCATGCGCGGCATTATAGCCGCGTGGCGCGCGCAGTGCTGCCGGTGAATTCTGCTAGACTCGCGCGCATTTCCCGCGCTACACGCTTCCGATGGTCACGATCTCCCAGTCAGCGCTGCTGCCGTATTCCGCCGAACAGATGTTCGCGCTCGTGAACGACATACCGGCATATCCGCAGTTCATGCACGGTTGTCTCGGCGCCGAGGTGCTGTCGGTGCATGACAATACCGTGACAGCGCGCCTCGATCTCGGCAAGGCCGGCCTGCGCTACTCGCTGACGACGCACAATGAACTGTACCCGCCGGTGAAGATGATCATGACGCTCATCGACGGTCCGTTTTCGTCGTTCAGCGCCGAGTGGCGCTTCGTGCCGCTGAAGGCGGATGCCTGCAAGACCAGCCTCGACATGCGCTTCGAATTCGGCGCGGGCCTGCTGAACGTTGCGTTGAAAGCCCTCTTCGAGGCGACCGGGCGCGACCTCGTGAACGCGATCGGCAAGCGTGCGGAGCATCTGTATGGAAAGAAGTAAGGCGATGCTGACCGTTGAAGTGGCGTATGCCTTGCCCGAGCGCCAGCGCATCGTGACGTTGACGGTGCCGCGAGGCACGACGGCGCTCGACGCCGTGCGGCTGTCAGGCATCGCCGACGAATTTCGGGAGATCGATCCGGCGACGGCCGAAATGGGTATCTTCGCAAAAGCCCTCGACGGGAAGGCGCTGCCGCGTCCGAACGAATACGAGCTCGCCGATCGCGATCGCGTGGAAATCTATCGACCGCTGCTGATCGATCCGAAGGAGGCCCGGCAGGCGCGCGCGGCGAAGCTCAGGGCGGCAAAGCAGGGACGGGAGTAATCGTCGTCGGCCTCGCGAACGCGACGCCGGATCCCGCATGCGGCGGGCAACGAATTTGACGATGCGGTAATTACTGCGCGCGCGGTGTTTCGGCGGCGCTGGCAGGACCTTGCGCCTGCTGTGCGGGGAATTGCAGGTTCTCCGGCGTCTGTTCGAAATCGCCTTCGAAGTGAGTCAGCTCGCCGTTCGCGTCGAAGAACACCGTGATGCGTTCCTGCACGCGTTCGCCGCCGCCGGGCTGGTAGCTGTAGAGGTAGTCCCAGCGATCCTGGTCGAAGGTGTCGCGAATCAGCGGCGTGCCGAGGATGAACGTGACCTGCCGTTTCGTGAGGCCCGGGCGCAGCTGGTCGATCATTTCCTGCGTGATGATGTTGCCCTGCGGAATGTCGATGCGATACACGCCGGGGAAAGCGCAGCCTGAAAGCAGCACGATGCAGGCGAGGATCGCGGCCGTGCGTGCAGGAGCCCTGGTCGCGCCCGCCGTCGACATGGCAGGCGCATTCGAAGCAGTCGCCACAGCCGATCCGATCTGGAATTTTGCCTTCAGGTTGAGCTTCAAACGGAGAGCCTCGCAACGGAGCTGCTGCTTTTACATGCCTGGATTCGGCGGGCATAATACCCGAACATTTTGCGGGCTGTCAGCCGCGTTCACGATCCGATTCGCCGCAGTGAACCGCGAATTCAGCAAACATTCAGGGGCAACACGAACATGAGCGGTGAAAACCAGGAACTGCGCAAGGCCGGGCTGAAAGTCACGCTGCCGCGCGTGAAGATCATGCAGATCCTCGAGAATGCGAAGGATCGTCACCTCAGCGCTGAAGATGTCTACAAGGCCCTGCGCGACGCAGACGAAGATGTCGGTCTTGCCACCGTGTACCGCGTGCTGACGCAGTTCGAAGCCGCGGGGCTCGTGATGCGTCATCATTTCGAAGGCGGGCATTCGGTATTCGAGATGATGTCCGACGAGCACCACGACCACATCGTGTGCACGAAGTGCGGACGCGTCGAGGAATTCATCGATGACGTGATCGAGCAGCGCCAGCTGCTGGCCGCGAAGCAGCACGGCTTCACCGTGAGCGATCACTCGCTGTACATCTACGGGCTCTGTGCGAACTGCCAGGCGCTCGTAAAGAACTAGATCTCAAACAGGGTCAGAACCCATTTGCTGCAGGGTCAACCCAGCAGCTCCTTCGCATGCGCCAGCGATTTGTCCGTCAGCGCATCGCCGCCGAGCATCCTTGCGATTTCGGTGATCCGCTTCTTCTTGTCGAGCGCGATGAGGCTCGTGACCGTCGCATTCCTGCTCGAGGACTTGCTGACGAGCAGATGCTGGTGGGCCTGTGATGCCACCTGCGGCTGGTGCGTGACGCACAGGATCTGCCCGCGCGCACCGAGTTCGTTCAGCAGTTCGCCCACGGCGCGCGCGGTGCCGCCGCCGATGCCGACATCGACTTCGTCGAACACGAGCGTCGGGATCGACGAGGTTTGCGCCGTAACGACCTGGATCGCGAGGCTGATGCGAGACAGCTCGCCGCCCGACGCGATCTTCGCGAGCGGCCGCGGCGGCTGTCCGGGGTTCGTGCTGACGAGGAATTCCGCAGCATCGTAGCCATGTGCCGCCGGTTCGGCATTCTTGTCGGTGTGCAGATCGAGGCTGAATACGGCATTCGCCATGCCGAGCCGCGCAAGCTGTGCATTGACGGCCTTTTCGAGCTGCTTCGCGGTCTTCGCGCGCTTCTGGCTCAGTTCGCCGGCGGCCTTGCGATAGTCCGCCAGCAGCGTGGCGAGTTCCTTCTCGAGTTCCTCGGCGCGGCCTTCCGCGCCACTCAAGCCGGCCAACTGCGTGCTCAATTGCTGTGCGTGGGCATATAAATCCGCCGGCGCGACCTTGTGCTTGCGCGCGAGCCGATGAATCAGGCCGAGGCGTTCATCTACTTCCGCGAGCCGCGCCGGGTTCTGTTCGATGCGCTCACTCGCGCGCTGCAGCGATGAACCGGCTTCCTCGACCTGGATCAGTGCCGTCGACAGCATGCTTCCGGCTTCGTCGAGCAGGGGGTGGCGGAATGGCAGGTCCTCGAGCAGCGCCGTTGCGCGGCGCAGGCCCTGTTCGAGGTTGAATTCGTCATTGGCATTGCACAGCGCGAGTACTTCCTGCAGTGAGACCAGCGCTTCGTCGGCGTGGCTCAGTTGCCTGTGCTCGGCTTCGAGCGCCGGCAGCTCGTCGGCCTGCAGGCGCAGTTCGTCGAGCTCCTTTACCTGGAAGCCAAGCAGCTCGACCTGCGCCGCCTGCGTGGCGGAGGCCGTTTTGAGCGTCGTGATTTCCTGCTGCAACTTGCGTGCTCGAACGGCCAGCTCATGGACCTTGCGCGCGGCATCCTGCAGGCCGCCGTAGGCATCGAGCAGGCGCTGGTGCGTGGCCGTTTTCAGAAGCGACTGGTGTTCGTGCTGGCTGTGGATGTCGATGAGCATCTCGCCGAGCGTTTTCAGTTCGGCGAGCGTGGTGCTCTGGCCGTTGATGTAGGCGCGCGATCTTCCATCGCGCGTCAGCACGCGACGCAGGATGCACAGGTCGTCCTGTTCCGGGAAATCGTGGTCACGCAGCCAGTGCAGGGCTTCCTCGTTGTCGGAGAGCGAGAACGTGGCGCTGATGTCGGCGCGTTCTGCACCGCTGCGGATCGCCTCGGGATCGGCGCGATCGCCCAGGGTTAGTCCGAGTGCGTCGAGCATGATCGACTTGCCGGCGCCGGTCTCGCCGGTGAT
>DASWWP010000140.1:0-7213 GCA_036405915.1 Pseudomonadales bacterium | reverse complement strand
ACACGTGCGTCGTTCTTTCCAGTGGGATGAGGTTGACCTGGTAGCCGCCGTTGTCGCTGTCCGCGTGACACGTTCATCGGCGGCCCTATCACGCAGGCCGCCGATGCACATGTCACGCGGACCGCGATCAGCAACAAGAGCTCAAGCCGAACAGCGCGTGATGCCATCACCACCAGTGAAGATCGCGAATGAAAAAATACCGCGACGAGACGTGCTCCAGCTGGAGCAGGCCTCGTCGCGGTCATCGGTCGTGAAGTGGCGACAGAGACAGAGGGAGGGACTTAGCGTGCGCTGACGAGGGCAGTGCCCGCGCTGCGGTATTTGCGCACGAAGCTTTTCAGCGGCATGTCGTTGCAATGGATTTCGGCGTCGATGTTGGAGTCATCGCTGAAGTGCGCTTCCTTCACGCTGGCATAGGCAGCGTCGGAAACGGCTGCGGCGGCGCACAGTTCGGTCAGCGGGCTCGTGTCGGTCTTGCGCAGCACGATGCCGAGCGGGCTGGCGGGGCTCGAGGTATCCAGCATGGCGACGGATTCCCTCGTGCGGCCGTACTTCAGCGCGAAGCGCTCCAGCGTCAGGCCGTTGCAGCGCACGGTGGGCAGGTCGAGCAGCCCGATGCCGGCGGCGTCGGCCGCGGCCAGTGTCGTGGCGTCGTGCGCGCCGGAGGTCGCTGCGGCGATGCACAGCTTGCTGAGGCCGGAGTCATCCGACGGAACCAGCTTGTAGTCGGCATGGACGAAGGACGTGCTGCCGAGGAGCGCAAGGGCTACCAGAAACTTTTTCGAGACTTTCGTGTTCGTGACTTTCATGTTCGAGGCTTTCATAAGTTGACACCCGTAAGAAGATTGAAAATTGGTTGCCTGCATTCAATCTCAAAGGTGGATCGTGCGAACTCCTTGTGAGAGTCCGTAGTCATCCAGATTGAGACTACTCCGCTCGACTGCAACGCTCCCCTGAGCCAGGCGCGCGGACCTGCTTGTAATCTGGCGCCACGTTCCTGTGGCTTCGCTATTCACATTGCATGGGCTGTGCCAATTTTTTCTTCTTGCGTGTCGTGCAGAAAAATGCAGTAAATTACGGCATATTTCGCATCATGTACGAAGCGGTGCGCCATTTTGGGCGCATTTGCACTGTTTTAAATGCACCAGATCATTTGGGCCGCTGCCGAATCTGCACCTGTATCGACCAGGACGGCAGCACAACGACGAGCACCGTAAAGAGGACCACCATGGGTATCCGCAAGCACCTGTTCCACACTCTCTGCTGCTTCACGACCGCTGCATTACTTGCTGCATGCGCGCGCGATGACGCGCCTGCCGGCAGCGTCGCGCAGGTGCCGCCGGAAGATGCGCCAGGTGTTGCCGATGGCGAACGGAATGACGCGCAGGCCGTTGCGCCTGACCTGCAGCAGCTGGCGGACGCCGCTGCGCGCGTCATCACGCCTGGCTATTTGCGTGAGCTGACGACGGAACTCTCCGACGATCGCTATGGCGGCCGCGCGCCGGGCACCGACGGCGACCGGCTCGCGCGTGCCTACCTCGCGGATGCACTGGCTGGGATCGGCTTCGCTCCTGGCGGCGACGATGGCAGCTACGAACAGCGCTTCAGCCTCGTCGGCCTGCGCACGCACATGCCCGAGACCTGGCGCTTCGCGAGCCGCGAGCTTGCACTCGAGCTGCAGCGCAGCACGGACTTCATCGTGACCAGCGGCGAACAGAGCGATGCCGTGTCGTTGCAGGATGCGGAGCTCGTGTTCGTCGGCTATGGCATCACTGCGCCTGAATTTGCGTGGGACGATTACAAGGGGATGGATCTAACGGGCAAGGTGCTCGTGATGCTGAACAACGATCCCGACTGGGACGATGCGCTGTTCGCCGGCAATACGCGCCTGTACTACGGACGCTGGAGCTACAAGTACGAAGAAGCCGCACGGCAGGGCGCGGCCGGGGCGATCATCATCCACACGCAGCCCTCGGCCGGCTATCTGTGGCAGGTCGTGCAGACCTCGTGGGGCGGCGAACAGTTCGAGTTGCCTGCCGTTGAAGGCGAACCGCGCCTGCAGGCGCGCGGCTGGCTCACCGAGGATGCTGCCGCGCGTTTGATGGAAATGGCGGGTTACGACCTCGCGCAACTCGTCGAGCAGGCGCGCAGCGGGGACTTCACTCCCGTGCCGCTCGGGTTGACGACGAGCATCGAGCTCGCCGTCGACATGCAGCTGACCGAGACCGCGAACGTGATCGGCGTGCTGCCCGGCAGCGATCCGCAGTTGCAGGAGCAGGCGGTGATCCTCACGGCGCATCACGACCATCTCGGCATGCTCGATGCGGCCGATGCAATCGATGGCGACACGATCTACAACGGGGCGCTCGACAACGCCGCCGGCGTCGCGCTGATGCTCGCCGTCGGCCGCGCGTACACCGAACTCGGTTTACAGCCGCGGCGTTCGCTCGTCATCAACTTCGTCGGTGCGGAAGAGCAGGGCTTGCTTGGCTCGCTGCATTACGCGCAGAACCCGACTTTCGCGGTGGATCGCATCGCGGCCAACGTCAACGTCGATGGCCCGGGCATCTGGGGCGAGACGCGGGACCTCACGTACATCGGTTACGGCAAGAGCGACCTCGACGCGATCGTCGAGGAAGCGGCCGCACTGCAGGGCCGCCTCGTCGTGCCGGACCAGTTCCCGGACCGTGGCTCGTTCTATCGTTCGGACCAGTTCAGCTTCGCACGCGTCGGCATCCCGTCCACCTATCTGGATGCAGGCACCGACATCATCGGCCAGCCCGCGGGCTGGGGCGAAGAGCAGATCAACCGCTACACGGACCTTCACTATCACCAGCCGAGCGACGAAGTCACCGACGACTGGAACTTCGACGGCGTCGTGCAGGACGCGGTGCTGAACCTGCTGGTGTCATGGCGCATCGCGAACAACGACGCGATGCCGCAGTGGAACCCGGGGGATGAGTTTGCAGGCATGCGGTCTGCCTCGGAGCCGTGAGCGTACACCCGGCGGCAGTGCTGGCAACGGCCTCCGGGCGCTGCACGGCTCAGTAGTGCCCCACACCCGATTTAGCGTTATTGCCGATTACGCCGGCGCCTTGAGCTAGTATCCTTGGATGCTAGCCCGAGCTGACGTCGTTTCATGACCCTGATCGTCCTGCTGTTCATTCCCTTTGCCGGCAGTTTGCTGGCCGCGTTGCTGCCTACTTATGAGCGCAACTGGGCCTCCGTGTGGGCAGGGCTCGTGACGCTCGCCGTTGCGGTGCCGCTGGGGCTGCTGTATCCAGACGTCAGTGGCGGCGGCGTCGTCACGGAGCGCCTGGCCTGGCTGCCGAGCCTCGGGCTCGACATCATCGTGCGGGTTGATGGCTTCGCGTGGCTGTTCGCTATGCTCATCAGCGGCATGGGCCTGCTCGTGACGATCTATGCACGCTACTACCTGTCGCCACGCGACCCCGTCGCGCGCTTCTACTCGCTGCTGCTCGGCTTCATGGGCGCGATGCTCGGCGTCGTGCTGTCGGGGAACCTGTTGCAGCTCGTCGTGTTCTGGGAGCTGACGAGCGTCTTCTCGTTCCTGCTGATCGCCTACTGGTACCACCGCAGGGATGCGCGGCGCGGCGCGCGCATGGCGTTCACGGTAACGGCGACGGGCGGACTCGCGCTGCTCGGTGCCGTGCTACTCGTCGGCCATATCGTTGGCAGCTACGAGCTCGATGCAGTGCTCGCGTCGGGCAACCAGCTGCGCGGGCACGCGCTGTATCCGCTGGCGCTCGGGCTGCTGCTGCTCGGCGCCTTCACGAAGAGCGCGCAGTTCCCGTTTCATTTCTGGCTGCCACAGGCGATGGCGGCGCCGACGCCCGTGTCGGCGTACCTGCATTCCGCGACGATGGTGAAGGCCGGGGTATTCCTGCTGGCGCGCCTGTGGCCCGTGATGGCCGGCACCGATACCTGGTTCTGGCTCGTCGGCGGCGCGGGGCTCGTCACCTTGCTGCTTGGCGCGTATGCGGCGATGTACCAGAACGATCTGAAAGGGCTGCTGGCCTATTCGACGATCAGCCACCTCGGCCTGATCACGCTGCTGCTCGGCATGAACAGTTCGCTTGCGGCCGTCGCTGCCGTGTTCCACATGATGAACCACGCGACGTTCAAGGCCTCGCTGTTCATGTCGGTCGGCATCATCGACCACGAAACCGGCACGCGCGACATGCGCCGCCTCGACGGGCTGTTCCGCACGATGCCGGTCACCGGCACGCTCGCCATCGTCGCGTGCGCCGCGATGGCCGGCGTGCCGCTGCTGAACGGCTTCCTGTCGAAGGAAATGTTCTTTGCCGAAACCGTGCTGATATCGGCACACCCCTGGGTGGACTGGGCCCTGCCGCTCGCTGCGCTCGCCGCCGGCATTTTCGCGGTGGTGTACTCGCTGCGCTTCGGCCATGACGTGTTCTTCGGCCCCGATGCGCGCGACCTGCCGAGCGAGCCGAACGAACCGGTGCACTGGATGCGCGTGCCGGTGGAGCTGCTCGTATTGCTGTGCCTGATCGTCGGCATTCTTCCCGCGTACTCCATTGGTCCGCTGCTCGCGGCCGCAGCGCAGCCCGTGGTCGGTGGCGTGCTGCCGGAATATAGCCTCGCGGTGTGGCACGGCTTCAGCCTGCCACTGCTCATGAGCATCGTCGCGATGGCCGGCGGCCTCGTGATTTACTGGCGCTATGCGATGTGGTTCAAGGTGCGCAAGCCGCAGGGCGTGCCGGGCCTGCGGTGGGTGAGCGGCAAGGCGGCCTACGTGGCGACGATGACACTGCTCGTGGAAGGCGCGCGCCAGGCACTGCGCCGCATGGTGACGAGCCGCCTGCAGATGCAGATGCTGTGCGTCGTCGGGATCGCGTTCGTCACCGGCGTCGCATCGACCAGGATCGTCCCGTTCACATGGGGCTCGCGCGAGACCCTGCCGGTGACGCCGGGATTTGTCCTGCTGTGGATCGTCGCCGGCGCCTGTGCGATCGGCGCCGCATGGCAGGCGAAGTTCCACCGGCTCGCGGCGCTCACGCTGCTGAGCATCGTCGGCCTCGCGCTGTGCATCACGTTCGCATGGTTCTCCGCACCCGACCTCGCGCTGACGCAGCTCGCGGTGGAAGTGATGACGATCGTGCTGTTCCTGCTCGGCCTGCGCTGGTTGCCGAAGCGCCAGGACGAGGACGACCCGCGCATCGTCGTGCGCGTGTGGTGGCGGCGCCGGCGCGATCTCCTCATCGCGCTCGTCGTCGGTGTCGGCATCGCGGCGCTGTCCTACGCGTTGCAGACACGCGAGGGCACGCTGAGCATTTCGCCGTTCTTCATCGAGCACGCCTTGCCCGACGGTGGCGGCAGCAACGTCGTCAACGTGATCCTCGTCGACTTCCGCGCCTTCGATACGCTCGGCGAGATTACCGTGCTCGGCACCGTGGGCCTGATCATCTTCGCGCTGCTGCGCCGCTTCCGTCCGGCACGCGCGACGATCACGGTGCCCGAGCAGCAGATGGCGCCGGGCGACATCGTCGGCAACGATCTCGGCGGCAAGGGCGATCCGGCCGAGGCGCTGCCGGACTACCTCGTCGTGCCGGCCGTGCTCGTGCGGCTGCTGCTGCCGCTGGCCGGCGTATTCGCCGTGTACCTTTTCCTGCGCGGGCATAACGAGCCGGGCGGCGGCTTCGTGGCAGGCCTCGTGCTGTCGATTGCGTTCCTGGCCCAGTACATGGTCAGTGGCACGCGCTGGGTGGAAGCGCGCATGAACCTGCATCCCCCGCGGTGGATTGCGCTCGGGCTGCTCGTGACGCTCCTGACGGGGCTTGGTTCGTTGCTGTTCGGCTACCCGTTCCTGACGACGCACACGGCGCATTTCGAGCTGCCGATATTGGGCGAACTGCACGTGCCGAGCGCGACGTTCTTCGATCTCGGCGTGTTTCTCGTCGTCGTGGGCTCGACGCTGCTGATGCTCACGGCGCTCGCGCACCAGTCGCTGCGCGCGCGCCGGCAGAACGTAAATCAGTATGGCGATGCCGACGCCATGGATCACACAGGAGATTCGTGATGGAACTCGTCGTATCGCTGGCCATTGGCGTGATGACAGGCGCGGGCGTGTACCTCGTGCTCAGGCCGCGTACCTTCCAGGTGCTCGTCGGGCTTTCGCTGCTGTCGTACGCGGTGAACCTGTTCATCTTCAGCGTCGGCAGCCTGAACATCGACAAGGAGCCGATCGTCGATCCGAACCTGCCCGCGGATCTCGCCACGTACGCCGATCCGCTCCCGCAGTCGCTCGTGCTGACCGCGATCGTGATCGGCTTTGCGACGACGGCGCTGTTCCTCGTGTTGCTGCTCGTCATGCGCGGCGTTACCGGCAGCGACCATGTCGACGGCAAGGAGGAAAGGATTTGATCGGGGGTTCGCAGGCCTGGATCGTCGCGCCGGTGCTGATTCCGCTCGCGGCAGCCGCGTTGATCGTGTTGATCGGCCGCGCGTCGCGTCGAGTGAAGGCGCTCATCAACCTGTCCGCCACGGTGGCGTCGCTCGCGGTCGCCGTGTTGCTGCTGGTCGAGGTCAACACGACCGACATCGCGCTCGCGTTCGGCGTGTACCTGCCGGGCGACTGGCCGGTGCCGTTCGGCATCGTCTTCGTCGTCGACCGTTTCGCGGCGATGATGGCCGTGCTGGCGGGCTGCGTCGGGCTCGCCGCGCTGCTGTATTCACTCGCGCTGTGGCACCAGGCGGGCGTGTATTTCCATGCCATGTTCCAGTTGCAGATGATGGGACTGTACGGCGCATTCCTGACCGGCGACCTGTTCAACCTGTTCGTCTTCTTCGAAGTGCTGCTCGCCGCGAGCTACGGGCTGCTGCTGCACGGCGGCGGCCGCGCGCGCGTGTCCGCGGGCCTGCATTACATTGCCGTGAACCTCGTGGCCTCGCTGCTGTTCCTGATCGGCGTCGCCGTGCTGTACGGCGTCACCGGCACGCTGAACATGGCCGACATGGCGCTGAAGCTGCAGCAGATCCCGGCGGCCGACCGCGGCCTTCTGCACGCAGGCGCCGCGATCCTCGCACTGGCCTTCCTCGTGAAGGCGGCGTTTTGGCCGCTGAACGGCTGGCTGCCGGCGGCGTACACCGCGGCGAGCGCGCCTGTGTCGGCCCTGTTCGTGATCCTGACGAAGGTCGGCGTATATGCGGTCATGCGGCTGTGGACGCT
>DASWWP010000139.1:0-3854 GCA_036405915.1 Pseudomonadales bacterium | reverse complement strand
TCAGGTAATGCCCGTTTCCGTGCGTACGTGGGTAAAGATTTCGCGCGGATGGCGCGCGGCGATCGCCTGCAGTTCGTCCCAGGCCAGCAGCTTTTCCTTTGCACCCTTGTGCTGCAGCACGGATTCCGCGTTCGTCATCGCGCAGTGCAGCGCCTGCCCGAGCTCGAGTCCGCGCATGTGGCAGGCCGCGAGCGTCGAGGCGAAGGCATCGCCGGCGCCGGTGGTTTCGAGTACGTGGACGCCGGGCAGCGGCTTCGCGGACAGCACGCGCTCGTCTGCACAGATCCACGCGCCGTTGCTGCCGTCGGTGATGGCCACGATCTGCCCCGGTACCTTCGCCAGCGTGCCGATCAGCTGGTTCGTCGCTACGCGCCGCCGCGGATCGATACCGAGCAGCATGCAGGCTTCCTCGCGATTCATCACGAGCAGCGCGGCCTGGTCGGTGACGACGCGCAGCCTGTCGTAACCCATCGCCGCCTGGTACGTGCTCGGATTGAACGCAAGCTTGCAGCTGCGCGAATCGAGCCGGCAGCTGCGCGTGTCGAGCAGTTCGACGACCGTGTCCCAGCTGCGTTCCAGCATGCTCGACAGGTACACCCAGCGACTCTCGAAGGCCGGTACGTCGGCATTCGTCAGCTCGTTGTTGCAGCCCTTGTGCGTCAGGATCGTGCGATCGTCACGAATGCTGTTCAGCACGAACGACACGCCGGTCTGGCCATGGCGCGCACCGATGAACGGCACGCCTTCGTCGGCAAGCGTGCGCAACACGAGGTCGCCGAGCACGTCGTCGCCGAGCTTGCCGAGAAAGGCGGTGTCGAAACCGAGCCGCTTGAAGGCCGTGGCGGTGTTCGTGCCGCCGCCCCCCGTCGTCGTCGTCAGTTCCCTGATCAGTATCTTGCCGCCGAGCGGATAGGCGAGCAGCGCTTCGCTGGTGAGCCGCGTATCGATGCGGATGAGTTCCGAATCGGTATCCGCGAAGTAGTCGACAGTGGCGCTGCCGATCGTGACGACGTCGTAAGACATGGGCATACCCGCCAGCCTGCGCTTATCGCGCCTTGAACATGTAGGCAAATTCCTGGTTGTTCCCCGTCACGTCGATCGTGCCGCCCTGCGTCTCGCCGGCAACGGTGGCCTGCACCGAGTAGCGGCCCGGCGCGAGTTTCAGGATCATCCACGGGCCCTTGCTGACGGCATCGACGATGTCCCGGCCGCTCTCATCCTTCACGTTCACCTGCACGTCGGCCAGGAAGTTGCCCGCCTCTATGAAGAACACGAGCTTCGTGCCCTCCGCCGGCGCCGCGGCGCGTTCGTCGATGCCGATGCCGCCGGTCCACACGAGCGCTTCGTTCTGCGCGTACGCGGGCAGGGCCACGACGGATAGCGAGGAAACGAACAGCGCCGATGCGGAAAGCATCGAAAGGGAAAGTGCGATGAACGTGATTGCAGGGCGATGCGCGAGCATGGGAGTCCTCTTCGACGTGTTGCTTCAATGCAGGCCTATCGTAGTGCGCGCCGGTCCCGGCGATTTGATCTGCATCCAACGGCGAGGGTTGTGCGATGGAAGCGTTGACGTGAATCAAGCCGGCCGCTGTGTGCCGTTGCCTGCAAGACCGGGCGCCTGCGGGAAGCGCGTGCCGGAAGGCGTCAGCGCGCGTCGCGCCCGAGCTGCGCGAGCAGCCGCAGCGCTTTCATGCGCTTGCGCGGGTCGCCGCTTTCGACGTTGCCGATGAGCGTGTCGCGTATCGGGCCGAAGCCGCAGAAGGCAAGTATGTTGCGCTCGAGGCTCTTCAGGCTGTGCGCGCCGAAGTACCAGCGGTAAATGACGGCGGGCATGCCCATCGTGACGACGATGCGCACGGACTTGCCGCGCAGCTTGCGCTGCGGAAAGCCCTTGCCGTCGATGGCGGCGAAGGCGAAGCCCGGACGCAGCAGCTGTTCGAGGAAGGCCTTCAGCAATGCCGGGACGTCGCCGAGCCACAGCGGGTAGACCAGCAGCATGTGCTGCGCGCGTTGCAGCGCGGCCTGCGCGGCCGCGATGTCGGGACAGGGCGCCGCCTTTTCCCAGCTTTCCTTGCTGCGCAGCAGCGGAAAGTCGAGCTCGGCGACGTTCAGCGTCTCGACCATGTGCCCCGCCGCTGCTGCAGCAGTCGCATACGCGTCGATCAGCGCATCGCTGAAGCGCGGTTCGCCGCGATCCGGATTGCCGTTGACGATCAGGATGTTCACGTGGCTGCCCGCGGCGTCATTCGCATCAGTAGTAATACTCGGTATAGCCGGGCAGCAGGCGGTAGCGCGAGTTCAGGAACGCGACGATGTCGATGAGCTCCGTGACCTTCATGTCGGGATTCACGTACATCGGCGACGAGTCGACTTCGCGGCGCGTCTGGCGCGGGAGCTGCGCGAGCCATTCGTCGGAGATCACGTGGTCAGGATTGATGATCGACGTCACGAGGTCGCCGTAGGTCTTCGCGAAGATCAGGTCGCCGCCGAGGTTGACCGTCACCGGCCGCTGCTGCGGCGTGTCCGGCAGCTGCACGCCATCGACGGTGTGGCACATGTGGCAGCTGTTGTCGACGAACGACTGCTGTCCGCGCATCACGTCGCCGCGCAGGATCGGGAAGCGGAATTCGCTTGCGTAATCGGGGTAGGTGCGGCACGCGCCGACGAGGATCGTGCACGCGATGCCAGCTGCGATGAAGACTGATTTTTTCATTGGAGATTCCTTGGACGCTGTGCGCCGGTTACTTATTCGAAATAGGGTTGGAAGGGTTCGTTCCAGAGATCGCGGTCGAGCAGCCATTCACCGCCGGCATCGCGCAGCCAGATATGCGCGAAGCGGCCGCGGCCGAGCAGGACTCCGTTATTGCGATCGATCACGTGGTAGTCGCCGTGCACCAGCATCATGTCGGCGCCCTGGACCGTGTGCGCACGGTCAGCGTCGTCATGGATTGCCTTCACGGAAATCGTCGACCCAGTAGTCGTGTATCGCCTGGCGGCCGCGCAACACGAGGTTGCCGTGCCGGATGGCGATGGCGTTCTCTTCGTACAGTCCGGCGAGTTCCGCGGGATTGTGCGCGTTGTAGGCCGCCGTCCACTGGTCGGCGAGGTCCTGCGGTTCGACCGCTTCGGCGCCGAGAACCGTGAGCGGTGCCATCGACAGCGCGGCTAGCAAGGTGGTGAGCTTGTACATGGTTCCCTCCGGTGTGTGTCGGTTTGACGTTGCGACGGGTGCATTCTGGACGCGCCGCGAGCGCGGCCCGTTGACAGGGATCAAGAAGCCGTGCGCAACGCTGACGGAACATGTGCCCCGGCGGCGCCAGTCCGCCGACACGCATCGCGTCACAGGAGCGAAACATGAGAAAAAACCATTACGTTCTCGTCGCCGACAGCGGCGCGGCCAGGCTGTACCGGTCGGAAGACGACCTCGATAACCTGCAGCTCGTCCTCGAGCGGGCGAATCCTGCGGGGCGCAAGACGGCGACCGAACTCGACAGCGATCGCGCGGGCCAGCAGCGCAATACGATCGGCGGCATGCACAGCCTTGCCGGCGATCACGATCCGCAGCGGCACGAAAGCGGGCAGTTCGCGCGCGAGCTGTGCGCGCTGTTGCAGCAGGAACATCGGCAGGGACATTTCACGCATCTGTGCGTCGCGGCGCCGCCGCAGTTTCTCGGCGAGCTGCGTACGCACCTGAGCGACGACTGCAGGAAGGTGCTCGTGAAGACGGCAAACAAGGACTTGCTGCGCAGCGATGTGCGTGACATCGCCGCGCATTTCAGCTGATCACGCCGGCGTTACTGGCGGGATCGGAGGGATCGGGTCGCGGCGCGGTGTCGCGACCCTGCGCAGCGTGC
>DASWWP010000138.1:0-16121 GCA_036405915.1 Pseudomonadales bacterium | reverse complement strand
ACGGCCACGTTGACCCAGGCCAGCGCGAGTTCGCTCTCCGTCAGCTGCCAGGCCAGCAGCGAGCGCAACAGATGCTGCCCCTGCATCGCCATGAAGAAAGACAGCAAACTGACGATCAGCCAGCGAAAGGAAAGGGACTCGAAAGCCGCGAAACTGCGCGGCATGCGCCGCCCGCCTGGACCAGGTGCAGCGGAGTTGGGCTGCGAATCGGACATGGCGCGGGACCGGATGGGAAGGCGCGCGATTTTACGCCTGTACCTCGGGAGTGGCCATGCAAACGTCGGCTCATTTGGGTATCATGCCGGCACTTTCCGCCGATCATGCACCCGTAGCTCAGTTGGATAGAGTGTCGCCCTCCGAAGGCGAAGGTCACAGGTTCGACAAGCGCAACGCAGTTGCGCGCAGGACGCCGAAGGCGCCCGCAGGGCGAGCCGCGCAGCGGCGAGTCAATCCCGTCGGGTAGGCCTCGTCAGAGGCCGCGGGGGTTAGAGAAAGTAGAACGAAGAATTCAGCAGTACCGAATATGCACCCGTAGCTCAGTTGGATAGAGTGTCGCCCTCCGAAGGCGAAGGTCACAGGTTCGATTCCCGTCGGGTGCGCCATACCAGAGATCCCGCCCTTCAACTTGCTGCAGAAGCTTGAACGGGCGGGATCACTCATCCGTAATATGCTTGCTACGCCTGCGGCGCATCGCGTTCGGACGGATCCTTGTTGAACGCATCCGGCCTGCCTGCTTCGCCGCAAGCCCAGCCGCGCGGGTTTCGGCGGCGTGCTGTCCCTGACGGACCCGAGGAAATCAGCAAATTGAGGCGCATTGGGTTCCGCTTCTACGTTGAGTGGAAGTAGCGCTGCGTCGCGTTCGCAAAAGCCACCAACGACAGCATCACCGGCACTTCCACCAGCACTCCAACCACCGTTGCCAGCGCGGCACCCGATTCAAGGCCGAACAGGCTGATCGCCACGGCGACCGCGAGCTCGAAAAAATTGGACGTCCCTATTAGCGCGGCGGGTGCTGCAACGTTGAAGGGCACGCGCCACAGGTAGCCCCAGCCATAGGCGACGACAAAGATTCCGTAGCTCTGGATCAGCAGCGGAACGGAGATCAACACGATGATGAGCGGTTCGCCGACAATCGTTCCGGCCTGGAACCCGAACAGCAACACGACGGTAGCCAGCAAACCCATCACCGAAAAGGGTTTGATGCGCGTGGTGAAGGCGGCAATGCGCGCGGCGGATCCTGAGGCATTGAGCTTCCTGCGCGTCACGTATCCTGCCGCGAGCGGAATGAGCACGTATAGCAGCACCGACAGCAGCAGCGTTTCCCAGGGCACGAGGATGTTCGTCACGCCGAGTAACAGCGCGACCAGCGGGGCAAACGCGAAAATCATGATGATGTCGTTGATGGAAACCTGCACCAGCGTGTAATTCGCATCCCCGCGTACCATCTGGCTCCAGACGAAGACCATCGCGGTGCACGGTGCCACGCCGAGCAGGATCATCCCCGCGATGTATTCCCGGGCATCCTGCGGATCTACCATGCCGGCGAAGACATACTCAAAGAACAGAACGCCGAGGGCCGCCATCGTGAAGGGCTTGATCAGCCAGTTCACGACGAGCGTGATGCACAGCCCCTTTGGTTTGTTGAATGCATCCTTGATGCTGGCGAAATCGACGTTCACCATCATCGGGAAAATCATCACCCAGATGAAAACCGCGACCACGAGGTTCACGCTCGCGTATTCCAGTGCGGCGATAGCCTCGAATGCGCCGGGCGCCGCAAGGCCCAGCCCGACACCCGCTGCGATGCACAGGGCGACCCACAGGGACAGGTAGCGTTCGAAAATGCCGAGAGGGGATTTATCTGCTTTCATGACGACTCGCTTTCACTGCTGGCTTTGCGCATCGACTGCCGTTACAGCAGTCAGTTTCATTCGCACACTCTGTTCATGCGCGACTCAAGTTCAACTGTTGCGCAATGGTAATGTAAACGGCCAGTGAAAAGGCCATGCCGCGCGGATGTGAACGCCGTAGCTTTGCATTCTTCATCGCGCCTTAACGCAATACATTGCAAAATCGCGTCTTCGCGTGCTTTTTGCTAGTTTGCACATAACAAAAACCTGGAGCCGAAGTCCCATGCGTACCCTGATTCCCGCTTTCGTCGTGCTGCTTGCGGCCTGCAGTCCGGAAGCCCCCGTCAGCGAAGCACCGGCGCAAAGCTCGCGGCCATCCGCGCAAGCCTTGCCGGCCGATGCGCCTACCGTCGAAGACCTGATGACCGACACGATCGCGCCCGGCGCCGAATCGTTGTGGCGCGCCGTCAGCTATGTCGCGAGTGAAGATGGCGTCACCGAAACCTCGCCGCAAAGCGATGACGACTGGAACCGCCTGCGCGACAGCGCGAATGCGCTGATTGCAGCCGGTGACGAGCTGCTGGTCACCGAGCGTGGGATCCTGACGAATGCTTTCGACCCGGCCACGGTAACCTTTCAATATTCACCGGACGAAATCCGGCAGATGCTCGCCGAGGATCCCGAGCCGTGGCGCAACTACGCGCGACAGCTGCAGGAGACGACGCGCATGACGCTGCAGGCCATCGAGTTCCGTGACGTGATGGGGCTCGTCGAGTTCGGCGCGCAGATCAATGAGGCCTGCGAGGGCTGCCATGCGGCGTACTGGTACCGTGCGCCCGGGGTGATGGTTCCCCAGTAGGATTGGTCACGTACGCCTGTCACTGCAGCCCGGATGTTTCCCGCTTCCGCGGGAATGACGACTTTCCTAAAGCTGGCTCTCCAGGTATTGCGCCAGCTCCGGATACAACTCTTCCTGTTCGCCGCCGGCCTGCGCCATCGCCGAATCCATCGGCGTCTTGCCATAGAAATCGACAACGTCGACCTTCGCGCCATGTTCGACGAGGAACTGCGCAACCTTCATCCAGCCCCACTTGCCGGGGCCATAGATCGCGGTCTGGCCCTGGCGATTGCTGATCGATGCATGGCGCGGCCATTCGGCCGTGTAACTCGTCGTGTCGGTGATGACGGCGTTGACGTCGGCGCCGGCGGCCACCAGCACTTCAAGAGTCGAGAGCACTTTGTCTTCGACGTCGGGTTCGAAGAACGTGGTGCCGTCGCTGAGCTGGCCGCGCGGTGTCGCGATGCCGGACACGGCGATCAATGGCGTGATGCCGAAGACGTTCGGCAGGTCGACCTGCGCGCCGTGCTCGAGCAGCAGTTGCGCGGCTTCGGCATCGTGGCCGACTGCGGCGCGCAACAGTGGCGTCGTGCCGGTCGTCAGCAGTTCGTCGGAATAGCGGCCGTTGCCGCCGCCGACGCCGGGGCGATGGAAATTCATCTGCGCATCGACGAAGGCCCCGGCATCGAGCAGGCGTTTCGCGATCGCGAGCGCCGCGTCCTTCCCGGCCTTGTCGAGCCGGCGGCCGGGCGATTCGATGCTGCGCGCGTCGATGGCGAGGTACAGCGGCGTGCGGCCCCACCAATCGAAGGCCTGCGGGTCCGCGCCGTTGTCGAGCAGCAGGTTCGCGACGTCGAAGTGGAAGTTGTCGAGTGCCGCGAGCAGCGGCGTAACGCCGTCCGGATTCGGCAGGTTGGGGTCTGCGCCGGCCGCGAGCAGCGCGTCCACGCATGCGAGGCAGCCGCTGCGCGCGGCGAACAACAGCGGCGTCAGGCCGCCAGACGGACGATACTGGCCGCGCGGCTCCGAGGTCATCTGGCTGGACCAGTCGAAATGCGTTGCGCGCAGATGCACGTCGGCACCATTGTCGATCAGCAGTTTCGCGAGCCCTGCATGCTTGCGCGCGGCGGCCCACATCAATGCGGTTTGGCCGGTCCACGCTTCGATCGCGTTGAGGTTGGCGCCTTTCGCAATCAGTGCGCGCGCAACGTCGATGGAGCCATTGTACGCAGCGAGCATCAGAGGTGTCTGGCCGTCGGCATTCGCCCTATCGGGATCGGCGCCGGCATCCAGCAAGCGCTCGACGAGATCGAGATTAGCGAGCCGCGCGGCTTCGCTGAGCGGTGTTGCGCCGAAGGCGTTCGCGCGATCCGGATCTGCTTCGCGACGCAGCAGCTCGCCGACGAGTTGTTCGTCTACCTGATAAACCGCCCACAGCAACGGGCTCGAACCATCGGGCTGCGCTTCGTTGACGTCGGCGCCGGCCTGCAACAAGGCTTGTGCGCCGCGCGTGTCACCGTTCTGGATCGCGTCGGCGAGGGCAGGCGCGGCGTGGGACGCGGATGAAAAGAGAATGCTGCCAGCAAAGAATGCGAAGGCTGCGAGCACGTCATTCCCGCGTAGGCGGGAATCCACAGGAACCTGATGCGGCTCGAGTTTTGAAGTTTTGTTTGGCCAGCGTGCGTGACTCGAGAGGTGTTTGGAACTCGAGAGGTGTTTGGATTCCCGCCTACGCGGGAATGACGGTAGAAGTAGCGAACGCAGTTTTGCTGGGGTCATGGCAATCACGTTACAGAATATCCGGCGCAAGGTTGTAGTGATGCGCCCACAGCCCCTTGTACGCGGCATACAGGAAGCGCTGGGGGTCCTGCCACGTGCGGCCGAGGCCGGCGAGCGCGCCTTCCTGTTCCATGCACGACGCGCTGCAGCCCTTGCGGATCAGCGTGTTCAGGCGCTCGTAGAGTTCGTGCGTCATGTCGCGCTCGCTTTGCAGTTCGGCCTTCGTCATCGCGCGGCCTGCGGCCGGAACGATCAGCGTGTCGTCGTTTGCGAGCGCGAGCAGCGTGTCCATCGATTGCGCGCGGCCACCAATCCAGCCGCCGCCATACCAGTCGAGTTCGGGATCGATGCCGGGTGGCGTCACCGCGCCGCCGACGGCGAGCACGTTCGCGTTTCGGAAGTAAACGTAGATGTCGGCGTCGGTGTGTGGCAGCACGAGCGCGCCATAGTCGATCGTTTCATCGCCGATCGTGACGGAACCCGAGCCGGCAAACTTCTGCGTGGGACGCGCCGCTTCCGGCAGTGGCTCGATGTAACGCGCTTCATGCGGCAGGTAATACTGCGTCGACACGCGCTGCCAGGTTTTCTGGTGCGCGATGATCGCCGCGCCATTCGCGCCAATCCTGTCGTTGGCGCCCATCTGCTCGGGATGCCAGTGGGTATTGAACAAGGTATGTACACGGCCGTTGCCGAGCGCATCTAGCCGGCCCATCAGCATGTCGCCATGGTCGCGAGCGCCGCTGTCGACGAGTACGAGTCCGTCGGACGTTTCGCACACGACGACGTTGCTGCCGCCCGCATCGATCACCGACACGCCCGGGGGCTGCGCACGCACGCGCAGGGGCAGGGCAGTCGCGGCGAGCGCGCCGAGGGAGAGTTGCAGCAGGTTTCTGCGTTTCAGGTTCATGGCGTGATGTAGTCGGAGTGGTTCTTCATGCAGCTCGTCTTGATGCAGTCCATCGTCGTGCAAGCGTGGTCAGCGCTCCTCCGGTTCCTTCAGTACGATGAAGTTGCCGAGGATGCCCAGCGTGACGATTTCGTCGGAGTCGAAGGATGTCGTGTACACACTGAACAGCACGTAGTTGTCCCGGCTCGTGGCATTGGCGAACAGGCTCTCGGCCACGCCGCCGAACATCGACACGATGGCGCCAGCAAGCGCGTCTTCCTGCTGTGCTTCGCGCGCCAGTTCTTCGCCGAAATACTCCGCGTAGTCATCCGTGCCCGGATTCGTCACGGCAAGCAGTAACGCGACGCCGACCAGCACGACAGCCGTGATCAAGCCCTTCACTCGGTCATACCTCGCTGATGATGCCGGTGCTGTCGGCGAAGCTCGTCGCTTCGATGCCGACCTTGTTCAGCAGCGTCAAATGCACGTTCGCGAGAGGCGTGCGTTCCGGCAGCTCGATGTGCTGGCCGCCGCGATGCAGCGTGCCGCAGCCGCCGCCGACCCAGAGGTTCGGCACCGGATAGTTGTCGTGCTTGTCGCTGTTGCTCATGTTCGAGCCGTACATGAAGATCGCGTTGTCGAGCAGCGTGCCGTCGCCATGCGGCGTGGCCTGCATCTTCGCGAGGAAGTCGGCGAAGCGCTCCATGTGCCAGGTCTGGATCTTCGCGACGCGCTCGAGGCGGTCGCGGTCGTCGGCATGGTGCGAAACCGGATGAAATGCGTCCGGTACGCCGATGTGGTTATACGTGCGATTCGTGCCTTCGGACACCATCATGTACGAAATCACGCGCGTGAGGTCGGCCTGGTACGCGATCGCGACGAGGTCGAACATCAGCCGCACCTGCTCATCGAAATTATCGAGTTCGCCGACCGGCGCGCCGGGCACGTCGACGTCGCCGAGATCGCGCGCGGCGGCTTTCTCGACGCGGCGTTCAATCTCGCGCACGGTGTCGAGATAACCTTCGAGGACGATGCGGTCGCCGGCTCCGAGCTGGCGCTGCATCGCACGCGTGCTGTCGGCCACCATGTCGAGCAGCCGCGTTTCCTGGCTGTTGATCGCCGCGCGTTCTTCGGCGGAATCACCTTCGCCAAAGAGTTGCAGGTACAGTTTGCGCGGGTTGTGCTCCATCGGCAGCGGGGATGCAGCGTTCGCGAACGACAGCGTCGAACTGTAATAGCAGCCGGGCCCGTTGCATGCGGCGCTCTGGATCGTCGTCTCGGACGCGACCTGCAGCGACGGCAGCGTCGTATCCTGGCCGATCCTGTCCATGATCACCTGGTCGACCGTGCGTGCCATGCTCGCGCCGGCCGAACTTTCCGGCGGACGCACGCCGCTGAGCCACGTTGCGGGGTTCAGCGTATGGACGGAGCCCTTGCTCGCGGCATTCAGCAGGTTCGAAAACGAATTCAGGTAGTCCTTGTACGGCTCGAGCGGCTTCATGATCTGGTTCAGTTCCAGGCTCGCGCCCTTGCCACCTTTCGGATGCCAGCGGTCCATCTCCGCGCCGTGCGCCGTGTTGTGCATCACGGCACCGTGCGGCATGTAGAAGAAGCCCACGCGCATCTGCGGTGCCGCTGCGGTTTGCGCGAGCGCCGTGGCGGCAGGCAGCATGGCATCGAGCAGCGGCAGCGCGATCGACGCGCCGGCGCCTCGTAGTACTGTTCTGCGTGACAGGTGTTTTTTTGTCAGGAACATGGCTTCCCCTATGGCAGGCTTTGGCCTGCATCCATTATTGATCCATACCTTGTCACCCCGGCCTTCGCCGGAATGACGACGGTTACTTCGCCGCTGCTACTGCGTGCGCGTCTCCAGCATCCCGCGCCTGGTACCGAAACGCATCGCTGTTCACCATCCCCATCACGAGGTCGAACAACCGATACCCATTCGGCGCGGCGCCATCGACGATCGCGCGCACCTGCGGCATGTCGAAGTATTCGAGTTCGCGCGCGAGGCCGTACATCATCAGCTTCGCCGTGAACGCGCGCACGAATTTTTCCGGATCCTGCAGCAGCTGTTCGCGCAAATCGACCGGGCCGTTCACCGCGATGCCGCCGGGCATCGTCGCACTCGCGTCGATCACTTCGTTTGCCTGCGCGTCGCGATCGAGCCAGCGGCCGGTCACGCTGAAGTTTTCGAGCGCGAGGCCGATCGGGTCAATCACGCCATGGCACTGGTTGCATGAGGGGTTCGCCCTGTGCGCGTCCATCCGCGCGCGCATCGTCGTCGGCTTTTCGCCGGGCTTCAGCGACAGGTCGGTTTCCACTTCCGGCGGAGGCGGCGGCGACGGCGAGCCGAGCAGTTTCTCCAGTACCCAGTTGCCGCGCAGCACGATCGACGTGCGGTCGCCGTACGACGTGCGCATCATCACGGCTCCTTTGCCGAGCAGGCCGTAGCGGCGCGCATCGTCGAGCGCCACGCGGCGGAATTGCGCGCCGTACACGCCATCGATGCCGTAGTGGCGCGCGAGGCGTTCGTTGAGGAAGGTGTAATCGGCATTCAGCAGCTCGGTGACCGGGCGGCCGTCGAGCAGCACGCTCGCGAGGAAGCGGCGCATCTCTTCGGAGAAGTCCGCCATCAGGGCGTCGTTGAATTCGGGGAACAGGCGCGGGTCGGGATCGACGTCCGACAGGTCGTCGAGGTTCAGCCACTTCACGGCGAAGTTGTCGATCAACGCGCTGACTCGTGGATCCTCGAGCATGCGCTGAACCTGGGCTTCAAGCACGGCCGGTTCGCTGAGGCGCCCGTCGATCGCGAGGTCGAGCAGTTCTTCGTCGGGGCCCTGGCTCCACAGGAACAATGACAGCCGCGACGCAAGCTCGATGTCGTCGAGCGCGAAATACTCGTCATCTTCCTGGCCGGCGTCCGGCACGATGCCGCGATACAGGAAGTGCGGGCTTGCGAGCACGGCGGCCACGACTTCCTCGATGCCCTTCTCGAAACCGCCGTTCTGCAGGCCGGCTTCGTAGAAAGGCAGCAGCGTCGCGAGGTCTTCATCGGTGAGCTGCCGGCCGAACGCGCGCTTCGCGAGGTTTTCGGTAATCTGCCGCGCGCAGCTTTCCTGCTCGGCGGTGGAAGCCGGATGGCACACGAAGATCTTCGCGCGGCTCGGCGTCTGCGCAATGCCGCTGACGTTGAACGGGCCTTCGACTTCGACGCCGCTTTCCATCCGCGGCATGCGGTTGTGTGCGCCTGAATCCGACCAGTACAGCGACTGCGCGCGCGAACGTTCGACGAAGGTCACGACGACCTTGTGCGGGCCGGCCTGCACGCTCACCGGTATCCCCATGAAGCGCTCGCCGATCTGCGCGCTGCCTGCAGGTCCGGTGCGCTCGGTCAGTTCGAAATCATCAGGACCGCCGAGCGTTGCACGGAATGCCTCGACGCCGTCGATAAGCATGACGACCGTATGTTCCGTTTCGAGCGCGCTCGAGTTCAGTTCGGTGAGGCCGAGCAGGTTGAAGCGGTATTCGCCGTCGGCGGGAAAATTGTGCGTGAAGGCAAGGCCGCCACGCGTGCCCGGCGGCATGCCGGCCTGGTACTCGGTCTGGCTTTCGCTCGATGGCAGGTAATACGCAACGGCCGTCTTCGCATTCACGCTGCCGACTGCTTCGCCGGCGACGAGGCGCGCCGCGCGGATGAACTGCGCGAGGAAGGCGGGCGACACGGTCAGCGCTTCGGCGACGTTGTCGAAGCCGTCGACTTCGATTTCGGTCGGCAGCAGTTCGCTTGCGTCGATATCGACGCCGAGCAGGTCGCGCACGGCGCTCTGGTACTCGGTGCGGTTCAGGCGGCGCAGCGGCACATGGCCGGATTTCGGCAGCGCGGCATTCGCGTCGAGGTTTTGCTCGAGCCAGGCGGTGAAGGCGTCGATATCGCGCTGGGCTGGCTGGTCCGCGCCGGGAGGAGGCATCAGCCTGCTGCTGAGCTTGCGCAACGCGGCTTCGAATACGGCGGGTTCGGCATGCAGGCTGTCTGGGCCCATCAGCGTAAACGCGATCTGCCCTGCCCAGTCCTCGTCGTTGTGGCAGTCGACGCAATAGTTTTCGACGAGTGCCCACGAGTCCTGCGCCTGGCCAATGGCGGGCAGCGCGGCGAGGACGAGGCCGGGAAACAGATGTCGGGCGAGGCGGTTCACGGAGGCTCCGGGTTCGGTGGCGCACAAGAATAAACAGGCGGCGCCGGGCCGTCCAACGGCTCTGCGCCAAAGCCACAGTTGGTCCGCAATTCACTCGGTGTTTTTGCCGGTGAAGCTTTCGGCGAAGCGGTCGTTATAGTTCTCAGTGGCACCGGGCGGTTCGGCTGCGAGGTCCGGCATGGATTTGGACGGAGGAACGATGGACAACAGGCGCGAAGCACGCGTGAAACTTCTGTACTACCTGAAGGTATACGACCGGCAGACACGGGAAGTCATCGGCCAGGTGCTCGACATAACGAGCCAGGGTTTCAACCTGATGTGCCGCGATCACATCCAGCCGGGCGACATCCAGGAATGCGTGCTCGAAATGCCGGGCGACGATTACGCTAAAACCAGCGTCACCGTCGACATCGAATGCCGCTGGGGCAAGCATGATGCGACACCCGGTTTCTTCAGTTCCGGCTTCCGCTTCAAGCGCATCTCGCTCGAACATCGCGGCTGGATTCGCAGGCTGATGACGGACTATGCGCGCAGCCCCAATCTCGACTTTCTGCTGGCATGAATCGGGCGTAAGCCTCTGTCGCGCATAAGCGGAGAGGCCACTTCCCGACCGGAGTGGAAGAGCTATGGGCGGCCTGTCCCCTTTTCAGGGTTCCAGCGACGCGAGGTAGGCGGTGATATCGACGATCTGCTCCGGCGTTAGCCCATCGACGACTTCCGCCATCAGCGGCGCCCATAGTCCCTTGCGCGTGCCGCTCTGGAAGTCGTACAGCTGCCGCGCGAGATAACTCGGCGAACGTCCGGCGAGTGCCGGCACCGGGCCGAGACCGCGCAGATCCGCGCCATGGCAGGCGGTGCAGGGCGTACGGCCTTCGCGGCTGTCCGCCAGTTGCTCGCCACGCGCGATGCTGCCGATCGGCACATACGCGACGAATCCCGACCGCGCATCGCGCAGCTCGGTGCGGTGCAGGTCTTCGGGCATCTCGATTATGCGCGTACCGAGCACTTCCGTGCCGCCGCCCTCCTTCTCGATGTACATCCAGCCCGAGACGACCGTCTGCGGCACGGTGTCCGTCTCGACCACGCGTATCCACGGCACAGCCTCCAGCGATGAAAAGTACAGGGCTGCTTCGGCAACTTCGCCTGCCGTCACCTCCTGTGCCAGCGCGCGCATCAGGTTCGCGGGCCCATGCTGCGGCTCGCTGCTGGCGCGCCGTCCTTCGCGGTAGTCGCGCATCTGCTGGATGATGTATTCGGCGGAAAGACCGGCGAGGCTCGCGTTTTCCGGACGGCCCTGGCCATTCGGCAGGTGGCAGTAGCCGCACGCGAACACGCCGGGATTGCGGCCGTTCGCGACGACGGGCGGCATCTTCGGGTGATCGTCCGGGTGCCAGTCGGGCGGTGCGTACAGGTTGCGCGGATTCGTGAAGACGATCTCGACCTCGCTTCCCGGGACGCGCTGCGGCCCGTCGAGCACGACCGGGGCAACACCGGGTGTGTTCAGCGCATAAGCCCACTCGAGCGGCGTTTGCGGCACCGGCGTTTCCGCCGGCGGGTCCTGAGCCGACGCGATGCCGGGAGTGACGGTCAACAGCAGGGCCAGCCAGTGCTTGTCGTACATATATATGTACCGTGACAGTTGAAGTACGCGACAGCATCCACGCCGAGCATCGCGCAGGGCCCCGGTTCGGTCAACTGCGCGCTGTCCGTGGAGCCCGGCCAAGCTGCTCGGTTCTGTTACGTCGAGCTGTTACTCACTCTGTTACCCGGCTCTGCTCGCCGGCGATGATGCCCAGCGATGGTGTTAGTATCGACGGGGCCAAGGGCAACCATCAGGGAGTTCAAGATGAAGCACACTCGCCCGCTTGTCGTCCTGTTTGCACTGTGCCCGCTCGCGACGGGCGCCATCGCCGCCACCGAATTCGACGGCGACGTGCCCGCCGAAGTCGTCCAGCAGGTGGTGGGCCCGATGCTCGGCGGCCAGCTGCGCCTGTACTCTGATCTGCCCGACGGTTTTCCGCCGTTCGAGGTGCCACGCGACATGACCTTGCTCGCGAGCGTCGACCAGGGTTATTCGCAACGCGTGATCCTCAAAAGTCAGTTCGACCAGCAGGCAGCGACCGCGCTCGCGTACGGCGCCTTGCTCGACTCCGGCTGGGAGCTCGTGTCCGTGCCTGGCATGCAGCCTCCGCAAACGGGCTTCATCAATCCGTCCCAACCGGTGCCGCCGACGCAGCTGTGCCACGACGCACATGGCATGGTGCAGGTGACCGCCCAAGTGGGCTCGGGGACCACGTACGTGACGCTGACCCGCATCATCACGCCGCCCGGCATGCAGGCGCAGTCGCCGGATTGCAACCCGCAGCCTGTCGCTGTCGATCCGTCCATGCCGGAGCCCTACCGCTTCCTGCAGGCGCAGATGCCGCGCCTCGAATTGCCGACCGGGGGTGGCATGTCATCGTCAGGCGGATATGGCGACAGCGGCGGGCCGAACGACTGGGAAGCGCGCGCACAGGTGAATGGCCCGTGGGACATCGCCCGGGCTTTCACATATTTCACCGGACAGATCGAAGCGCAGGGCTGGGATGAAGACGCCAGCGTCGTGGGCGCGAACATGGCCACTGGCAGCTGGACGAAAACTGTCGAAGACGCCGAACTCGTCGGCACGCTCGTCGTGCTGATGACCGACGCGAACGCCTACGACCTGCGCTTCCGCCTTGTGCGCAAGGGCCCGCCGAATTTCGGCATGTTCGGAGGTGACAGGGGAATTCGCCGCACGATGGTAATGCCAGCCAACGCAGCGGCGCTAGGACCGCCGCTGAACGCGCCGGCACTCGGCATTCGCGGCGCTCCGACGGGAACCGCGATCCCGAATGTCCAGCCAGGAGCCAGCATCGTGCCCCGAAGCGGCAACATCAGGCCAATCGGTACCACGGAAATCATGCGCGACTGAAGCGCGGCAGGGCACCTTGCGCGTGCCGCTGCCACAGCCTGCTTCGCGTAATGGATGGGTCTTGCCACGACGGGAGAAATACGCCGGAGCACACGCCGAACAAACACAATGGACCACACTACAGGGAGCGCTCAACATGAACATGTCGAACAAAGTAGTACCCGCAGCAATCGCACTGTCGCTCGCAAGCACGCCGCTCGCGGCCGATACGGAATTCGGCGCCGAGGTGCCGCGCGCGGTCGTCGAGCAATTCATCGGCAATCCCCTTGGTGGCGAATCCAAACTGTATTCGGACATCTTCACCGCGTTTCCACCGTTCGCGCTGCCCGCGGGCTTCGACGTTGTCGCCAGCGCCGACCAGGGCATCCAGCAGCGCGCCATCCTGCGCACGTCGCTGGCTCCCGCGGACGCGCGTGCCTTGATCGTCCCGGCGCTCGTGGCCGAGGGCTGGATTGAAATGTCCTATGGTGCAGCCGCTCCGCGCACCGGCTTCGTCGTCCTCGATGCGCCGGCGACGCAGCCGGTTTCCCTTTGTCACGATACGCTCGGGCGCATGTCTCTCTTCATCAGCGATGCCGCCGATGGCAGGTACGTGAACCTGTCGCGCACGACGATGGCGGCTTTGGGCGGAGCACGCCGCACCTGCGCGGAAGAGGCGCAAATCATGAGTCGCGCCGATGGCCCGTTCCGCGGTCCCGGCGGCGTACGCGAATACCTGCCCGCACTCGTGATGCCGCCGTCGGACGTCACGGCCGGGCGGCAACCGGCAATCTTCTCGAGCGGAGGCGGAGGAGGGTCGTCGAATGATTTCGAAACGCGCGGCTTTCTCTCGATCACATGGGATGGCCGGGCACTGATGGAGCATTTCGCACCCCAGCTCGCGGAACAGGGCTGGGCGCCGGACACGCAGGTCAGCGGAACGAAAACGGCTTTCGGCAGCTGGACGAAGACCATCGACGGCAACGCGCTGCTCGGCCTGTTGACGCTCGTCGAAACGGGCGACGATGCCTGGGATCTGAAATTCAGGGTCGTGCGTGGCGGGAGTGCGCCGGCAGATGCGGTGAGGAGCGAGGTCACCCGCTAGGGTATTTTTACCGGATTCTGCTTACGCCTGTTGCCCACCGGTACGTCTGGCGTGTTATGCATCGGAGCTGGGACCGGAACCGGACTGCTTGCCGGGAGAAAGCGCACGTCCGTGTGCTGTCGCTCGGGCTGGCCAGCCACTCGGCATAGCCTAGTGGTGCGATGGAGTATCCGGTGGGCTCAGTCCGAAATTCAGTTCGGCATCGCGACGATCTGCAATTCCACGCGGCGATTCTGCGCGCGTCCCGCTTCGCTCGCGTTCGATGCGATCGGCTGGTCAGGGCCGACACCCTGTGCGATCAACCGGCTCTGGTTCACGCCGCGCTGGGCGAGGTAGTTCGAAACGCTCGTCGCACGGCGGTTCGACAGGTTGTAGTTATAGTCGGCGCTGCCGGTGGAATCGGTGTGGCCGGTCACGACGAGGTTCGTGTCCGTGTACTTGTAGAGCACCTGTGCCACGGAATCGAGCACCGGGAAGAACTCGTTGCGGATGCCGAACTCGTTCGTGTTGAAGGTTACGTTGCCGGGCATGATCAGGTTCAGCTGGTCGCCATTGCGCTGTACCTGTACGCCGGTGCCCTGCAGCTCGGCGCGGAGTTCCGCTTCCTGCGCATCCATGTAGGCACCGATGCCGGCGCCGATCGCGCCGCACCCGAGGCCGGCGTTGCGCGCGCGGCGGCTGTTCTCGGCCGCGCCGATCAGGCCGCACACCACGCCGCCGATCGCACCGTAGCGCACCGCGTTGGAGGTTCGCTGCTCGCCGGTGTACGGATTGATCGTCGTGCACGCCGTGACGAGGCAGATGCAGATCAGGACGAGGATTTCGTTGAAGGTCGTTTTCATGTAGAGCTCCTTGTGGAAATAAAACTGCTTGATTGCACGAAGCGCGATCGGCGAAATGTGTGCGCTCGTCCGGCGTGGCGCCATGTGCGCAGCGCGCGCATTCTGGCACAGGCTCGCTTCAACAGGATTGAACGAGTTCGTGGAAATGATATGCCGAGGGCCTGAATAGCGCCTGAACCTTCGGCTTCCGTGCATGCGGGCAAGCTGCTTCCCTGCCTTTCCCCGCAGGGCTACACTGCCGCCACACACTGACGTACCAGCCCGGGATTTTGTTCCATGTACCTGCAAAAAATTGTTGCGCGTGCCGCGCTGGCACTGAATGTCGCCGTGATCTGTAGTGCATGCGTGCTTGCAGCGGACGCACCGACCGCATTCATGCGTGCCGGCGCGCCGCTCGCCACCGACGGTGTCGTGCACGACTTCGTGCTGCCGACGCCTGACAGCGGACCGACCACGCTCGCGATCGCCGCCGATGGCAGCCTGTGGTTCACGCTGAGCAGCGCGAACGCGATCGGCCACATCCAGGCCGATCTCACTGGCTACGAGGAATTCGCATTGCCGAATGCCGACAGCGCGCCGCGCATCATCGCGCGTGGCAGCGATGGCAACATGTGGTTCTCGGAACACAACGGCAATCGCATGGGCCGCATCACGCCTGACGGCACGATCACCGAGTGGGACCTGCCGACGCCGGACAGCCAGCCGCGCGCGATCTCGCTCGGCAGCGACGGCAACATCTGGATCGGCATGTTCGCGGCGAGCAAAATCGGCCGCATTACGCCGGACGGCGTGATCACCGAGTTCGACATCCCGACACCCGATGCGGGCCCGCGTGCACTCGCCACCGGTCCCGACGGCAACGTGTGGTTCTCCGAATTCAAGCAGGGCAAGATCGGCCGCATCACGCCTGATGGCGAAATCACCGAATTTCCCCTGCCGCGCGCGAACAGCGGCCCCGGCGACATCACCGCCGGCAGCGATGGCGCGATGTGGTTCCTCGAACTCTCCGGCACGATGGATGGCCTGCAGCCCGATGGCAACCGCATCGGCCGTATCACGATGGATGGCGCGATTAGCGAATATCCGTTGCCGAGCGCGGAGCCGACGGCGATCAACATCGCGGTCGGCCCCGACGGCAACGTGTGGTACACGAAGAACAACCGCCTCGGCCGCGTGACGCCAGCCGGCGAGATCAGCGAATTCCCGATCGCTGAAGGGCAGGCACGCGCAGTCGGCCTCACGGCCGGCGCCGATCGCGAACCGCCGCGGCGTTTGAGCGACAAACTCTGGTTCACCGACGGCGCGAACAACCGCATCGGCTACCTGCTGTTCGAGTAGGCCATGAGCCTGCGCTCGACCATCAACTGGCTCATCACGCTCGTGATGCTGCTGTTCATGCTGTCGTTGACCGCCCTGCAGATCGCCGCGGCGCGCCGTTCGATCGACGCCGAGATGCAGGCAGCGACGCTGATCACGCAGCAGATGCTCGGAAACCTGGTCGCAAGCGACAGCGTCGGCGGCGGCACGCAGCCGCAGATGCTGATCGACTTCCTCGGCCAGGCCGGCCGCATTCGCGCGCACGACATCGAGGTGCGCGGCAGCGGCGGCGATATCCTCTACGCATCGCCGCCGTCGCCGTATAAGTCGGGCCGCAGCGCGCCGGATTGGTTCAGCACGCTCGTTGCGCCCCAAA
>DASWWP010000137.1:0-7089 GCA_036405915.1 Pseudomonadales bacterium | reverse complement strand
CAGCAGTACCGGCCCGGCCCTTGCCACTGAAGCCGACGCAACAGGATGTCCGCGGACGCATCATCACGTTCGGACTCCGCTCATGACTTGAGCCGATGCAACATGGCAAGATGAACTGCGTGTCGCTAACGCCATTAATCCGTCAGCAATTCGACCGTAACGCGCCTGCTCTGCCAGTCATCGACGCCGTCCGCGTCGGCCGTGCCGTCGATCCACCTCACGTCCGCCGGAATCTTCAAACCCGCGCCGCTCAACAGCCCCGCGATTTCTTCGGCGCGGCGTTGCCCGATCGCTTCCGATTCCTGCAGCAGCGTGCCGTCGGTGAGGCGGTGCGCGCCGCGCACGCCGGAAATCTTCATGCGCGTCGCGCCGACTTTCGATGCGACGTCGAGGATGTTCACGAGCGCGCCGGGGTGGCGGAACGACACCGACCTGTCGAAATCGAAATACAGCTGCAATGTTTGCGGACCCTGTGGCGGCGGTGGCGGTGCCGCGCCGGGCGCGGGATCGAACGCGAGGCGGCCGCCGCTCGGGCCGGGTGGGCGCGGGGCGAAGTCCACCGTGTAGCGTTCGTCGACCGGCAGCATCGTGTTGCAGTTCGCGTCGAGCTCGGGCATCACCGACAGGCGTACCTGTTCGAGCACGATGCCGCCGCAGATCTGCGGCTTGTCGCTGACGATGCCTTCGACGAGCACCTGGTGGCCGAGATAGGGCGGCTGCACTTCGGCGCTGACGTCGCTCTGGATCGTCAGGTAGTACGTATCGCCTTCGTAGGCGCTGAGCCAGCACGGCACCGTTTTCGTGTCGCGGACGATCGGACATGACACGAAGCTGAGGCGTTCGCCGGCCGGCGGCGCGGCCTGCGCGACGGATGCGCCGACACACACCGCGGCGGCAAGAATTTTCACGCTACGCATCACAGCACCCCCAGGAAGTTCACGAGGTCCGTCTTTTCCTGCTCCGTGAAGCGGATGTTGAAGCGGCGGTCGTAGAAGTCGACGAGTTCGCGCAGCGTGCGCGCGGATCCATTGACGAAATAGGGCGCGCGCGCGGCGAGGCCGCGGAACTGCTGGATGACGATCGCGCCGACGTCTTCGCACTTGCCGGAAATCAGCGCGCGGCCCGGGTCCTGCGTGTAAATCTCGCGGCCGAGGAAGGGATGCGGCGGCAGGTCGGCGCGGCACGTGACCTTGAACAGCGGCAGCTCCGGCAGCTTTTCCGCCCACGGGCTTTCGGGCGGTTCGAGTGCCCACGGGTGGTTCGTCGTGCCGAGGTCCATCCAGCCGTTCGCGGTATCCATGCCGGTCATGTGCATGCCGTGGCAGGTTGCGCACGTGCGCTTGATCGGGTTGCCGAGGCCTACCGTGTTGATGTGCGTCGCGTCGCTGATCCAGAACGTGCGGAAGAAGAATACGTCGTGGCCGCGCTGCACCGATTCGCGGAAGGCGTTGCGCGCGGCTTCGTCGGCGTTCGCACCTTCCGGCAGGTCTTTCCACCTGTCTTCCATCGGGAACACGAAGTTGCTCGTGTTGTTGCCGAGCAAACCGTCGTTGCCGAGCGCCATGGCCTGCGGGCCGAGGCCTGACGGCCCGCCGTCTTCGCGCAGCGCACCGGCGCCGGTCGACCAGCTCTGCGCGCCATACAGCTGCAGTTCGAACTCCTGGATCTTCGCGAGCTGTTCGTCGCTGAAGCCCTGCGGCAGTTCGAGGTGTCCTATCGCGGCCGACTGCGCCTGGCCTTTCAGCGTCACCTGGCGTGCATCGGCCATCATGTTCATGTTCACCGGCTTGCCGGTGTCAGGGTCGATGGTAGCGAGCATGCCGGTCTTGCCGATGAACGGCGTCACGCCAAATTTCGATGCGCTGACGTAACGCAGGTTGATGGCCGGGCGCGGGCGGCGGTACACGGAGATTTCCTTGCGCTCGCCGATGAGGCCGTAGACGGGATGCGTGTTGCAGCCGGTCGGGTCGCGCACGACTTCGATCGAGAATTCCGGCTCCATCGCGTTGCCGGCCGCATCGCGCGGCGGCCACGGCAGGTTCACGCGGAACAGGCCGCGCTGCAGCAATAGCGAATGCGAGGCTTCCTCGCCGCGCGGCAGGTCGGGGCAGTTCATGCCGTCCACCGCGGAGAACAGCGGATCGTCGCCGCCGGTTGCCTGCCAGCGTTCGAGGATGCTCGGCAGTGCCAGCGACATCGCGTCGGATGGCTGGTGGCACGTCACGCAGCCGCGGCCGTTGCTGCCGAGCGCTTCGAAGAACGGATGGCCGTCGGTGACGATCGGCCCGCTGGTGTTGACGAGCCCGCTGCGGCCGAGCGCATTCGGGTATTCGATCGCGGCCGGAATCGGGCGGTCTTCGCCGGGCGACCACCAGACGCGTGGGGGCTCGTCAGCCTGCTGGGCCACGGCAACGGCACCGCCGAGCGATGCGAGCGCGACAGCGAGCGCGGCGGCATGTTTACGGAACGTCATTTTCAGCATGGCGACTCCAGCCCGGCGCAAGGGCGCGCGTCCATTGTTTCCCATTTGGTATACCTGATTGTCGACAAAATTTGTTGGCATTGTCGACAATCTCGGCTAGTTTGGCTACCTCGTCCGTGCAACATCGCGACGACATTACAAGAAACGATATAAAAAGGGGCTCAGCATGGCTACGAAACACTCTCCTGGCACGCGCAACATGACCGGCAAATCCGCCGGCGCGATGGCCGCCACCTTCACGTTGTCGCTGCTCGGCAGCGCGATCGCAATGGCGCAGCAAGCGGCGCCCGCCGTCGGCGCCGACGTCGAGGAAATCGCCGTTACCGGCAGCCGCCTGCGCAACGACAGCTTCACGGCGCCGACGCCGGTCATGACGCTTTCGACCGAACAGCTGAAGGCGGTCGCGCCCGTGAACATCGCCGAATCGCTGCAGCAGTTGCCGCAGTTCTCGACCGGCGGCCAGAGTTCGACGGCTGTCTCGTACGCCAACCTGCGTAACATCGGGTCCGAGCGTACGCTCGTGCTGCTCGACGGTCGCCGCCACGTGCCTACCTTTTCCAGCGGCGTCGTCGACCTGACGACGATTCCCACCGCGCTGATCCAGCGTACTGAAATGGTCACCGGCGGAGCGTCGGCTTCGTGGGGTTCCGACGCGGTGTCGGGCGTGCTGAACCTGATCCTCAATGAAGAACTCGAAGGCTTCCAGGGCAACGTGCAGTACGGCGAATCCGAGTACGGCGACGACGAGTCGTACAACACCTCGCTCGCGTGGGGCACGGCCTTTGCCGGCGGCAGCGGCCACATCATCGCCGGCGTCGAGAAGGCCGAATCGAAAGGCATTCCGACATACCTGTATCCCGATGTGTCGCGTCCGGACGTCGCCTCGCGCGGCAACGTCAGCAACAGCAATTTCACCACCGGCCTGCCACAGTTCATCTATGCGCAGGACGTGCGCCGCGCCGACGTGCACGACGGTGGCCTGATCACGAGCGGACCGCTGCGCGGCACGACCTTCCTGCCCGGCGGCCAGACCGGCACCTTCGGCTATGGCCAGGTGTTCGGCAACCTGATGATCGGCGGCACCGACAACCCCTTCGAAGCGCCCGATCCGGGCGGCGACATCTCACCGCCGTTCGAACGCACGGCCTTCCTGACGCGCATCAACTACGACTTCAGCGATGCGCTGAGCGGCTTCGTCGAATACAACTACAGCGAATCGCTGTCGAACGGCCGGGCGATCCTGCCGCGTAACCAGGGCGCGACGACGGCGAACGCCGGCTGCACGCGCACCGGATACAGCGGCTCGGCGATCGCCAACATCAACGTGTCGATCGACAACGCCTTCCTGCCGCAGTCAGTGCGCGACCGCATGGTCGCCGCGAACGTCAACTGCTTCAACTTCGGCCGTTCGTTCCGCGAGGAAGGCCTCGGCCTGTTCCGCACGAGCGAAGGTTCGCCGGAAATTCATCGCTACGTTGCCGGCCTCGAAGGCGACATCGGCAACGGCTGGACCTGGGATACCTACGTGCAGTACGGCGACTCGTCCTTCCAGCAGCGCCGCGGCGGCAACATCCACGTGACGCGCTTCCAGAACGCGGTGGACGCCGTGTTCGATGCGAACGGCCAGATCGCATGCCGCGTCAATATCGACGCGGTCGCCACCAACAACGATCCGAACTGCGCACCGTTCAACCTGTTCGGTGCTGGATCGCCGTCCGCTGCGGCGATGGCCTACGTGACCGGCACGTCGAGCCTCGACATGGACATCGAGCAGACCGTTGCCGCCTTCAACGTCGGCGGCGACCTGTTCGAAGGCTGGGCGGGCCCGATCTCGAGCGCCTTCGGCGTCGAGTATCGCGAGGAGTCGCTGAGCGCCGTCGCCGATCCCGATTCGGAGCTGAACCTGTGGTCGACTTCGAACCGCAAGGGCATCGACGGCAGCTACGACGTGCGCGAGTTCTATGCCGAAGTCGGCGTGCCGCTCGTCAACGGCAGGGCGCTGATGGAAAGCGTGGACCTGCAGCTTGCCGCACGCGCCACCGACTACAGCACGTCCGGCAACGTGACGACGTGGAAGGCCGGTCTCAACTGGGACGTCAACGACCAGGTCCGCATGCGCTTCACGAAGTCGCGCGACATACGCGCCGGCAACATCGGCGAGCTGTTCACGCCGACCGCGGTGGCCCTCATCAACATCAATCATCCGACCACGAGCGTGCGCGGCGTTGCGCAGGTGACGACCACCGGCAACACGGCGCTGGATCCGGAAGAGGCCGATACACTGACGGCAGGCATCATTTTCACGCCGAACTTCCTCGATGGCCTGCAACTGTCGGCCGATTACTACGACATCCAGATCGACGGCCAGATCGGCAGCGTGAACGGCCAGCAGATCGCCGACCAGTGCTTCCTGTTCAACGAGCAGGACTTCTGCTCGCGCATCACGACCGTCAACGGCTCGATCACGGCCATCAACAACTCGTTCCTGAACCTCGACCAGTTCGAGACCAGCGGCGTCGACCTGGTCGCGGCATACCGCATGGATGTCGGTCCGGGTGACATGTCGCTGCGCCTGTCGTCATCGTACGTCGACAAGCGCGAAACCACGTTCCAGATCGCCGGCACCGCGCAGGACACCGCCGGCCAGCTCGGCAGCCCGCACTGGAAACACTTCGTGCAGGTCGGCTACACGATCGGCCGCTTCAACGGCCTGATCGACTGGCGCTGGTACCAGCACTCGAAGATCAGCAACCAGCGCATCGAGGGCTTCGCCGGCCTGCAGGGCGCGAACATCAACGAAGTGCCGAACCTGCATTACACGGCATTGAGCCTGAACTACGACATCGACGGCATGCTCGGCGACTGGAACGGCACCGTATTCGCGCGCATCGACAACCTGTTCGACAAGGAGCCGCCGTTCCCGCTGCGCAGCGCATACAACGACAACAACGGCCGCGGCTATCGCCTCGGCATGCGCTTCGACTTCTGAGGCGTTTTAACACAGCAAGTATCCGGAGTTTCGATATGAGCAGAACGAACAAGACAGTCGGCATGAAACGCTTCGTCACCGGCGCACTCGCGTGCGCCGCGCTGGCGGGGACCATCCACGCACTGAGTGTGCATGCCCAGACCGAGTATTCGGACGAGCGCCTGTGGATCCGCGCCGGCCAGGGCGGCATGCTCGAGGCGGAAACGACCTTCGACAACTCGCTCGGCAAGCTCGGCATCGTGAACTCGGCCGGCCCCGTCGACATGACGGGCCATCCGTTCTTCGAACCGATCGGCACGAACGGCCGCGCGTGCGTGACCTGCCACCAGCCGTCCGATGCGATGGGCCTGTCGCTCGCATCGATCCGCCAGCAGTGGGACGTCACCGGCGGCAAGGATCCGATGTTCGCGGCCGTGGACGGTGCGAACTGCCCGAACCTCGACATGGCGGATCCGGAGTCGCACTCGCTGCTGCTGAACCGCGGCCTGTTCCGCGTCGGGTTGCCGTGGCCGCCGCGTCCGCGCAATGGGGTGCCGATCGAACCGGAGTTCACGATCGAAGTCGTGCGCGATCCGACCGGCTGCAACACGAGCCCGGAATACGGCCTCGACAGCGAGAAGCCGACGATCTCGGTCTATCGCCGTCCGCGCGTGGCCGCGAATACGAAGTACGTGTCGTATCCCGGCGGCGCGCTGAATGCGAAGCGCCTCGCGATGGTCACCGACCGCGACCCGTTCACCGGCCAGCACATGAGCATGAACATCATGTCGGACGCGCGCGAAGCCTCGCTGCACACGCAGGCGCGTAGCGCCGCTCGCGACCACCTGCAGGCCGCCGAAGATCTTCCGGAGGAGTTCTTCGAGAAGATCGTCGCGTTCGAGGAACAGATCTTCGCTGCACAGCAGGAAAGCGCAGTCGGCGGCTCGCTGGCCTACGAAGGCGGCCCGGAAGCACTCGGTCCGCGCAACCTCGAGAAACACGAACGCGGCCTCGGCGACAACTTCGGCGTACCGCTGTTCCGCAACTTCGACATGTGGAAGCCAGGCCCTGGCGAAACGCAGGCGCAGCGCGAGTTCCGCGAATCGGTCGCGCGCGGCCACGACGTGTTCTTCATCCGCGTGTTCACGATCTCGGATGCGACGCACATCAACACGGTCGGCATGGGCAACCCGATGCAGCGCACCTGCGCGACCTGCCACAACTCCGCGATGGTCGGCACTGACCTTTCCGCCGGATGGGTAGACGTGGGCACCACGAACCTGCCGTTCGCGCGCGAAAGCGTGCCGAACCCCTGGTCGGATGCGAAGCACGAACTGCCGCTGTTCAAGATCACCTGCGACGAAGAAGCGCGGCCGCACCCCTTCCTCGGCCGCGTGATCTATACGCAGGACCCGGGCCGCGCGCTGATCTCCGGCAAGTGCTACGACGTCGGTTCGATCGTGATGGGCCAGTTCCGCGGCCTCGCGGCGCGCGCGCCGTACTTCTCGAACGGCTCGGCATCGACGATTCGCGACCTTGTCGATTTCTACGATCGCCGCTTCAACATCGGCTACACGGAACAGGAAAAGGTCGACCTGACCAATTTCCTGAGCGTGCTGTGAGGAGATGAACATGAAAC
>DASWWP010000136.1:0-29736 GCA_036405915.1 Pseudomonadales bacterium | reverse complement strand
CGCTCCTTCGCATAATTGATGGCATCCCTGCTCTTCTTGAACACGTCTTCCCAGGTCCACTTGAACTGGTATTTCAGTTTCGGGTAGCCGATCGGCACTTCGATGATGACGCCCTGCGCGCCGACGTCGACCGCGGCGTCCATGTCAGCCTGCATCGCGCGCGCGAACGTAAACACTTTCGACTTGAGACCGAGCTTGCAGATTTCCTTGATTGCCCTGTAGTCGTCGGGCGATACGGCCGGCATGCCGGCTTCGATGCGGTTGATGCCGACATCGGACATCATCTCGGCCATCTCGATCTTGTCTTCCGGGCTGAAGACTACTCCCGGAGTCTGTTCACCATCGCGCAGCGTGGCGTCGTGGATTTCGACTTTCGCCGGAAGATCCGGGAAGGACGCGCGAACTTCAGGCTTGACGTTGAAGGGGCTGACCCACCATTCGCCTTCCTTGTGATATTGAACAGTCATGCGAGGTACCTTTGGCTGGGAATTCGAGGGCCGCCAGAATAAGGGCGCGCGCGGGCCACAGTCAACGAAAGGACGCGCCCGCTGCAGGGCCAAGTGCCTTTCATGTCCCTGAAATACCGGGACTTTGCGTCGCTAGCAGGTTTTCTGCCATGGATGATCCGGCGCATGAATACAACGATATCGATGAGCGAAATACGGGGCCCGCCACGGCGTAGTGCCGCGGACGAAGGCAGGTATAATCCCCCGGCCTCCCACACAACAGAAGAAAAACATATGTCCAGGAAAATCCGCACCGCCCTCGTTGGCAGCTATGCCCAGCCCGACTGGCTCATCGATCGTCACGCGCTGAAGACCCGCCTGCCCGCCCGCATCATTTCGAACGAAATGTGGCGCATCACGCCTGAACTGCTGCACGAAGCGCAGGACGACGCCGTGCTCAGCGTCCTCGAAGACATGGAACTGGCCGGCATCGACATCGTCACCGATGGTGAAGTCCGGCGTGAAAGCTATTCGGCTCCGCTCGCGAATGCGCCAGACGGGGTCAACCGCGAGAAGCACGAAGTACTCGTTGGCCGCGCCGGCAAGCCGAACAAGGTGCCGTTGATCTCCGGGCCGCTGAAGTTCACGAAGTCCGTGCATGCCGACGACGTGAAGTTCCTGAAGGCACATACGAAGCGCACCGTGAAGATCACCATTCCGGGCCCCTTCACGCTCGCGCAGCTTGCCGTCAGCGACTATTACAAAACTGGTGAAGAACTGGCGATGGGTTATGCCGATGTCGTCAACGCCGAGATGAAGGCGCTGTTCGCCGCCGGCGCGGACATCGTGCAGCTCGACGAGCCGTACCTGCAGGCCAAGCAGGCGGAGGCCGCGGAGTACGGCGTGAAGGCGGTCAACAAGGCGCTTGAAGGCGTCGTCGGCGAAACGGCCCTGCACGTTTGCTTCGGCTACGCGGCGATGGTTTCCGACAAGAGCGCCGACGGGTATTCGTGCCTGCCGCTCGTCGAGCAGATCAAGGTCAAGCAGGTATCCATCGAAGCGGCGCAACCTGCATCGCTGAACCTCAAGGCGGCGCTCGATGCGCTGGCGACGAAGGTCATCATGGTCGGCGTGATCAACCTCGGTGACGAAACGCCGGAGACGCCGGAAATCGTCGCCGACCGCATCCGCGCGGCGCTGAAGCACATTCCGCCGGAACGCCTGATCGCTGCTCCGGACTGCGGCCTTAAATACCTTCCCCGCGCATCCGCTCGCGCGAAACTGATGGCGCTCGGGCAGGGTGCGGCGATCGTGAACAGGGAACTGGGGCTCGCGTAGGAACTGGCACTACTGCCAGATGGCTAAAGACCGGCGCGACGAGTGCCGGGGATAAAAAAAACGGGGCGGACCCCGCTAGGGCCGCCCCGTTTTCTTGGCGCCACAAAAAGGCCGCCAGGCTCACCTGCGAAGCGCAAAAAAAACCGGTGGCAGACTTTCATCCGCCACCGGTCGTCTTTCGAGCGACTACTTCTGTGTTGCTATCAGAAGTTGACGTTCAGGCTGAGCTGGTAACGACGACCGAACTGGTCGTGGCTGTTGCTCAGCGCCTGGCCGCCGGTGCCTGCAATGATCGGCGGATCGCGATCGAACAGGTTGTTGACGTTGAAACCAAGCTGCCAGTTACCACCGTTCTCCATTTCACGACCGTAGGTCAGGCCGAGGTTGAAGATGGTCTGCGAGGCGACAGTGTTGTCGTCCACATCCACGCCTTCTACCCAGTTGGAGTTCGGGCCGGTAAGGCCTTCGTTGTTGCCGTTGCTGAGCGTGCTGTCGTAGTACGTCGACTGCAACATGATGCCGTAGTCACCGATGTTGTAGTTAGCCGTCACGAGCGCCGTGAATTCCGGCGTCGAGATACGCTCTACGAAGTCGGTGTAGATACCTGCAGCCGTCGTCGTCGAACGCTCTCCCAGGTAACCGACCATACCGCGGATGCTGAAGGTCTCAGGCAGGTCGCCGAAGAAGTCGAACTCGGTGCTGTACTGCATCTCGACGTCGACACCGCGCGTCTGCGCGCCACCGGCGTTCGTCTGCACGTTCAGGATCTGCTGGATGATGTTCGTCGCAGGATCACGGCGCACGAGGCTGCATGCGAACGCGTTGCCGGTGTTGAAGCAGTCGTTCACGATTGCCTGGCCGCCGTACAGACCGATCGACTTGTCGAGATCGATTTCGAACCAGTCGATTGCGAGCTGAATGCCATCAGCCCAGTCTGCGAAGCTCGGCGTGTATACGAAGCCGGTCGTGATCGTATCGCCCTGCTCCGTCTGCAGACCCGGGTTCGGGGACGGCAGGATCGTCAGCGAGTTGTTCACCTGGCCACCGAAGGCCGGGTCGTTGATCGTACCGCCGCCAGCGCCGGTGAAGTAACGTTCCTGCAAGTTCGGTTCACGTACGTCGCGCGACTTCGTGAAGCGCCAGCGCAGGTCTTCGATGATCTGCACGTCGAGGCCGATCTTCCAGCTGTCTACCGAGCCGGACGTATCGTAATCGGAGCGGCGGAAGCCAAGGTTCGTCGTAACGCTCTGGCCGCCGTCGAACTCCCAGACCGGGATGTTCAACTCGCCGTAAACTTCACGCACCGTGTTCGTACCGGTACCGACAGAAGGACCCGTGAACGCGTGCAGCGTGCGGTTACCCGGACCGGCGAACCCGGGCGGGATACCACGAATGCCGAGCGAAGGCACGTTGATCAGGCCGCGCTCGCCGAACAGCGGATGCGTGAACTGGATGACTTCTTCGTCGCGGTAGGTCAAACCGAATGCCGCGCCGATCGGGCCTGCGCCCCAGCCTTCGTAGATGTCGCCGCTGAGCAGCAGTTCGGCGAAATCCTGGTCCATTTCACGTACGGATTTCTTCGTATCGTTGAAGTAGTCGATTGCATCCTGCGATACGTTGCCCTGGCCGAAGATGTTCATCGGACGGCAGGCTGCCGCATCCAACGGCCCGATCGGCGAGTTGGCCGTGACACCTGCCGGGTTCAGCGGGCTCGGGAAGATCACGCCTGCTGCCGCTGCCGCGAGCTGCTCGGGCGTCGGGTTGAAGCGCTGGACGTTGCAGATGATGTTGCCGTTGGTGTCGCGCACGGCATCGATCGACAGGTAGAACTTGTCGATACGCGGCATGTTCCACGAACCGGTCTGTACCTTGCTATCGCCAACCTGGTAGTTACCGGTCAGGCGCCAGTTGTCGTCGAGGTCCCAGTCGAAACCAACCGTGAGCGACTGCATCTGGCTGATGTCGCGGTTCGTACGGTCGTCATAGGCATTCAGGCGGCCCGGCACGCGGATCTGACCACGCTTCTCGACCGTGATCGACTGGCGACCGGTGCGGATCATTTCCTGGCGCACTTCTTCCGGCAGGTAAGCGTTGTCCTGGAAGATGATGTAGGCATACTGCGGACCTGCGATGGTCATCTGGCTGCGGAGGCCGCGCGTGTTCGATTCAGTACGGCCGGCAATCGCCTGCGCACGAACGCTGAGCGAATCGGTAAGGTCGTATTTGACCGCGCCGAAGAAGGAGCGCTGCTGCACTTCGTTACCATCTGGACCGAAGGCGAAGGCCTGGGTATTGCTGAAATACTCAGGACCGCCGCTCTGGCTGTTCGTGAAGCTGTTGCTGTACGCGCCGAAACCGTACGGACGCACGCCCGTGCCATCTTCCGTGAATACGTAGTTCTGGAACGCGAAGCCAGGCGTAGTGATCACGCCGTATGGCGAGCCGCGGTTGTCGAATACGTATGGCACAGTGATGCGGCGCGGCACGTTCGGCGTTGCGGTTGCGGATACCCAGGCCGGGTTCTGGACCAGACCCCAGTCCTTCCAGTTGTCGAGGCGATCGCGTTCACCGACGATCTGGTCGATGTAACGTGCTTCGACGGAGCCGATCACGTGCAGGCGATCGTCGAGGAAGGCTTTACCGCCGGCAACCGAGAAGTTGTAGTTGTCGCCATCGCCGTATTCGCTGACACCCGTCGATACACGGGTTTTCAGGCCTTCGAATTCACGGTCGAGCACGAAGTTGACGACACCTGCGAGGGCGTCGGCACCGTATGCGGCAGATGCACCGCCGGTGATAACGTCGACGCGCTGCATCAGTGCAGTCGGGAAGTTGTCGATGTTGGTGGCGCCGCCGGCATCAGCCGGAATTACGCGCGAACCGTCGAGCAGAACCAGCGTACGCTGCGAGCCCATGCCGCGGAGGTTCAGGAACGAGCCGCTTGCGGTCGTGAACGTACCGCCACCGCGCTGTGCGGTCTGCGTGTTGAAGAACTGTGGCAGCTGGTCGAGCTGTTCTGCCATCGTGGAAGCGGGGTTGAGGTTCTGGAGTTCCGACGTCGTGACTGCGGTGACCGGAGTCGGCGTCGTGATGGTCGTCTGGTTACGGATACGGGTACCGGTGACCTGGATTTCTTCCAGCTGGTCTTCCTGCGCGTAGGCCCCCGAGATTCCTGCCATGCCAGCGATGATCGTTGCGACACTCGCTGCGAGCAGGTTTTGCGAAATACGAATCTTTCTACTGTTATACATCGTACTTGACCCCAATTGGTATTGACGTTTGAGTTGCGCGTCGACGTGACTCCCGGATCTCCCAACCCGGGTACTACTTCATGTCTTAGCGTGTTGGACTTCTTATGAGCTTGTTGTAATTGCTTTAATGCTTACTGATTTCCCACTACTACTATCATGTGCGCATGGTGCGACCATGACGTCCTGCGGCCCGGCTATCGTCCCTTCCTGCTAACGCCACCTGCTCAAAAGTGACAGCGGACTTCCTTCGCGGACTTGCAGGCAATTCCCTGCAACGTGATGAGTATGGAGAAGCGCCTGGAGGCTGCGCTCTTCGGCGCCTTTTCGATATACGAACGCATGTTCTCATACCGAATTTTTGGTGTAAACATGATGCACGTGCCTTTTTACCGCGTTACCATCGCGCGGGAAATTGACCTGGACGGAACCGAGGACGAGTCATCAGCCTGAGGCTCCATGCCACCTCGCGTGCGGGTCGATAATGTACAGCATGTATCGTCGAAGGCCAGAATACGTATACTGAGACGCACCAACGAACGAGGTCACCATGAAACAACTGCCTGCCCGACTGCATCACAACGCCTATGTGGTGAAGAACCTGGAGAAAACCCGCCAGTTCTACGAAGACCTTATGGGCCTGCCACTGCTCGCCACGTGGTGTGAAAAAACCGAGCTCTTCGGCAAGGAGCGTGTCTATGCGCATTGTTTCTTCGGCCTGGAGGACGGCAGCGCACTGGCATTCTTCCAGTTCGCCGACCCTTCCGATCAACAGGAATTCGGTCCCGAATTGCCGATCTCGGGCTTTCGCCACATCGCGCTGAAGGTCGAAAAAGACCTGCAGCAATCGCTGCTGAAGAAGCTGAAGGACACCAGCTACGATTCGCAGAAGTACTACTTCCTCGACCACGGTTACTGCAATTCGCTGTACGTGCTCGACCCGGACGACATGATCGTCGAGTTCTGCACGGACCACGAGGAAGTCGATCGGATCAACGCCGAGGTCCTGCCGAAGGCGCACAAGGAACTGCAGCGCTGGCTCGCCGGCGACCACACGCCGAACAATACGGCCTACCATCGGCATCAGGAAGCGTGAACGAATAGTTACACCGCTAGACGAAACAGGCCCTGACGGGCCTGTTTTCGTTTCAGCCCGCCGTAAACCAGTTCACGAGCACGCGACTCACTTCTTCAGGTCGTTCCATCGTCACCATGTGGCCGGCATCGCCGATGCTGTGCAGTTCCGAGCTGCCGGCAAGCTGCTGCTGGATCTTCTGGTGCTGCGCGAGCGGACTCCAGCCGTCCTGCGCACCGCACAGCAACAGGACCCGGTGCCGGATCGCGGAGAGGTACTGCGACTGGTCAGCGCGCGTCAGTGCGGCCTCTATGTGGCAGCGATGATCGAATGGCGTATGCCTTAGCACCATCGCGCGAATGCCTTGCATGAGATCCGTATCGCCATGACGCGCGGCCGGCACCATCGGCGGGATCCAGCGATCGGCAAGGGCCTCCATGCCCTGCTCTTCCGCCAGGTTCACCAGTTCCATGCGCTTCGACTCCTCGCCTGGTTGCACCGGGTGGACGCCGACGCTCATCAGGCCGAATTTTTCTATTCGATCCGGTGCAAGCTGCATCAGTTCGAGGGCGACGCGCCCCCCCATCGAATGGCCGACTACCGAAAACTTTTCCGGCGCGTCCTTCAGGACGCTCAACGCCATGCCGCGAAAGGTATTGATGCCGCGAAATACCGGAATTCGGACATCTGCATACGGCGCAAGGCTGGCCCGCTGATGCTCCCAAACGGTTGCATCACACAGCAGGCCAGGCAGAAGGAAAAGGGAGGGCTTCGGGGCTTGCGTCACAGACTCGCGGTTTCCGGTACTGCGGCGGGTTCGGCATTCGTGAGTTCAGGCACCACGCTCATGCGAAACGCCGAACTGCGTACGATGCCCTTTACTAGCGACGAAAAACGGTAATCGTCCGCTTCCGCGCCGCGCACGATCGCCCGCACGGTCGGCATGTCATGTGCCGTGAGCGCCCGGCCGAGGCCGTATGTCAGCAACTTTTCCGTGAACGCGCGCGCAAACAGTTCGGGTCGCGCCAGCAGCGCATTGCGCAAGCCTTGCGGCGAGTTCACGGGCCTGCCATTCGGCAGTTCGCCCGAGGCGTCGATCATGCTGCCGCTGAACCTGTCGATGTCGCGCCACCGGCCGGTTGCATCGAAGTTCTCGAGCGCGAAGCCGAGCGGATCGATGATCGCATGGCACGAATTACAGGTCGGATTTTCGCGATGCTGCTCGAGGCGCGCGCGTACGGTGGTCGCCGGCTTGCCCGATTCGTTCTCCGGCAAATCTTCGACGTTCGGTGGCGGCGCCGGCGGCGGCGAACCCATCAAGCGCTCCAGCACCCATGCGCCGCGCAGCACCGGCGACGTACGGTTCGGGTACGACGACACCATCAGCACAGCGCCCTTCCCTAGCAGGCCATGGCGCCGCTCGTCATCGAGCTGCACGCGGCGGTAACGCAGGCCTTTGACGTCGGGGATCCCGTAATGCAGCGCAAGGCGTTCATTCAGGAACGAATAGTCGGCGTCCAGCAGCCGCAGGATGCTTTCGTCGTCACTGAAAATACTGCCGGTGAACAGCTCGATCTCCTTGACGAAATCGGGACGCAGGTCGCCAGCATTCGCCGCGTACGGAAAAATCACCGGATCCGGACTGATCTCATCGAGCTTGTCGAGATCGAGCCACTGGTACACGAAGCTGGATGCCAGCGACGCGGCACGCGGATCCGCAAGCATGCGCGAGACCTGCTGGTCGAGCACGTCGGGCTTCTGCAATTCGCCGGAGAAGGCCAGGTCGAGGAGTTCTTCGTCCGGAACGCTGCTCCACAGGAAAAACGACAGGCGCGAAGCAAGATCGAGCGCGCCAAGTGCGTAAACGTTGCCCGGCGCCGTGCCTTCCGGCACTTCCTCGGCGCGGTACAGGAAATAGGGGCTCGCAAGCGCGCGCGTCAGCGCCTGGCGAATGCCTTCTTCGAAACCGCCCTTCTCATTGCCCGCTGCATAGAACGCCTTCAGCGGAGCCATGTCTTCCGCCGTTAGCGGCCGACGGTAAGCACGCGTGGCGAACTCCGTGATGATCTGATCGGCGCATGGGGCTTCCTGGCTCGGATCCTGCGGGTAGCAACTGAATACGCGAGCGCGGCTCGGCGTCATCGCGATGTCGCCCGATGGCGTGAACGGGCCGCGAATTTCCATCGACGGAATCGACAGGATGCGGTCCTGTAGTGCCCCCGGAATGAAGTGCTGCAGCTGGTCGTCGGATTCTGCAAAGCTGCGGCGCACGAACGTGGCCGCAATCTTGTGCGGGCCAGCCGTCGTCGTGAAGCGGATGTCTTTCACGCGGCCGTTGATATCGTCCATCGGCGGGCCCTGGTCCTTATCGAGCGCGATACGGTCGGCGTCGCCGCCAAGGATCGTCTCGTATACCTTTTCACCATCCACCGTCAGGATGAACCTGTTTTCGAACTCGATGTTGTACATCCACGCATGCAGCGTGAAATCGCCGATGTTGACGGAATACTCGCCGTCGGTCGGAAACCAGTGCTCTACGAGCATGCCGCCGCGCGTACCGAGCGGCATTCCTTCGATGTGGAACTGCTGCGAACCGCCGCCTTCAGCACGGATCGGAAGCGTTTCGGGCGGGAGGTAGTTCGTACTGCCGACGGCGGCCGTGCGATCGCCTAGCGCCATCTCCATCACGACGCGCGCCGCGGCGACATACTGGTCTATGAAGGCTGGCGATACCTGCAGGGCTTCCGCGATGTTGTCGAAGCCTTCCGCGGTGCCGTCTTCCGGCAGGATCTGTTCCGGCTCGATCTCGACGGAAAGCAGGTCGCGAACGGCGTTCGCGTACTCCTTGCGATTCAGGCGATGAATGGCCGGGCGCTCGATGTGAGGATGACGCGTGCCGGCCTCGTCGAGATAGGACTCGAGCCACGCCACGAATTGCTGCGCCTCTTCTTCCGACGGCTTTGGCTGGCCCGGCGGCGGCATCATGCCCGAGTTGAGCTTGCGAATGGCCTTTTCCCACACGGCCGCATCCGTCGGCACGCCCTCCACGCCTAGCGAGGTCATGTCGAGACCGCCCGAGTAGTCGTCGAGGTTGTGGCACTCGGTGCACCACGCATCGAGGAACTCCCACTGCTGCGCCTGCGTGAGCGCGGCATACGGCTGTTCCTGCCCGAGCAGCGTAGTGCTCGCGGCGGTGGCGGATGCGGTAAGGGCAAAGGCCCAGGATGTAATGCGTCTCGTGTGCACGGAATCACCTGGCGGGAAGCGCTGACTTGGGTTCGAAGTATAAAAGGCTTCGCCGGCACTTGCGATCCGCGGGCTGATGAGCTGCCGCGGATCCACCGGGCAAAAAAAAGCCAGGGCTAACCTTCACCCTGGCACTTTCCACACTCACCTTCAGGGAACTAACGATTCATTCGAATGCGTCGTAGAGCCGGCACCCGTACCGGGCCTCACACTTGATGCTTTTGTGGTGATGGCTGCCGCTCCACGGACGTACCGGCAAACCATTCGGCTATCCGCTCCAGCTTATTGCGAAGCGGCATTCCTTTTTTCCTGCCTACCATCGCGGAAAAAAAATTCTTATGAATCAATGTTAAAACGATGATTTAGGAGCCCGGATGACGAATGTGGATTATTTGTGCAAATCCGGAATCGGCCGCGACCGTAAATTCACATTCGCATTTCGATATGGGAATATTATTTCGCTTATCGAAATTTGGCAACCCGCCATAACCGGCTTTGATAGCGATCAACAAGTAATAATCAGAAGTCGGTGCTTCGAACTGCGAGCGTGCAAAATCATCAGGGGCGAGCGTTTCTGCAATAGAATGCGGGAAGGTGTCTGCTCGTGCTCGTACCCATGGGTTTGCTCAGTACACCTATCATTCATGACAACAAAGGGGAAATCATGATGACTCAACCACAACGCTTCACTCACGCGAAGATCCGAACGGGTATCCGCTCGGCGACGAGACAGTTATTGATGGGAGGCGCGGTATTCGCGCTGGCAGGCGGCGTGCACAGCACGGCCTTCGCACAGGAAGCGGGTCTCGAAGAAATCCAGGTAACCGGCTCACGCATCAGTCGAACGACGATGGATACGCCGACTCCGGTCACAACGATCAATGCCGAAGACCTGGCCTCGATGGCCCCAGGCAGCCTCATCGACGGCCTCGTCCAGATGCCGCAGTTCTACAACAACACGACTCCGGAAAACGTCAATGGCGGCCAGAACTCCGGCGGTTCGAACATCAACCTGCGTGGCGCCGGCAGTAACCGTACGCTGACGTTGCTGAACGGCCGAAGGGTAGTACCGAGCAACCGCTTCGGAACCGTCGACGTCAACCTTTTCCCGGAAGACCTGCTGCGCACGGTCGAAACCGTGACCGGTGGGGCATCCGCCAGCTACGGCACCGATGCCGTCGCAGGCGTCGTGAACTTCATTCTCGATACGGATTACGTCGGCCTGAAGACGCATTCGCAGGCTGGCATGACCGAATACGGAGACGGCCGTACCTGGGAAGTCGGCGCGGCCTTCGGCCATGAGTTCGACAATGGCATCCACGTCATCGGCTCGATCGCCGCCTACGACCAGGCGAAGATCAGCTCCTTCGGTTCGCTGCTCGACCGCGAAGATTTCCTGATCCGCTCGGCGCGCATCACGAACCCGAACGCGAGCGGCCCGACGGAAATCATCCGTCCATACGCGCAGCCGACCACGTTCACGCCGAACGGCATCCTGATCGACAACACGCGTCCAAGCATCAACCGCATGACGTTCAATCCGGATGGCACGCTATCGCCACTCAGCTCGACGAGCGTGGGCGCAATCACGACGGGTTGCCTGTGCTACTCCGACGATGACCCGAGCTACTGGGGCATCGACCGCGACATGGAACTGCAGAACGCGTTCCGCCGTTACAACGGCTTCCTGTATGCCGACTACGACCTGTCGCCGAACACCACACTCTTCGGCCAGGCGATCTACGCGGACAACAGCGCCTCCGACCAGCGTGAGAGCATCACGTTGCAGTCGATCTGGCAGGGCCGTGTGTATCCGGACAACGCCTTCCTGCATCCGCAGGCACGCGATCTGATCGTCTCTTCCGGCGCACCGTTCGTTGGCTACGGCCTTGCCGCGTCCAACACGCCGGACACCGTGCTCGGCGAATCACGCCAGGAAACGAACAACGAAATGTATTCGTTCACGACCGGCTTCGATCACGAGTTCGATTTCGGATGGAACCTGAACGGTTACTACCAGTACGGCAAGAACACGCAGGACTTCGTCACCGTCAACGGCGTGCGCGTCGACCGTCTGAACTTCGCGTTCGACGCCGTCCGTCACCCGACGACGAGCGAAATCATCTGTCGTGTGAACCTCCCGCAATTCACCGGTCCGATCTCGGCCGGCGGCAACGGCGGCCTCTTCAACGACTGCCGTCCGATCAATACCTTCGGCGGCATCCAGAACATTTCGCCTGAAGCAGCCGACTACATCATGGACCGCGACGGCAAGATCGCGCGCCAGTGGACCGACCAGCACGTGTTCGAGCTCGTCACCTCCGGTGAACTGTTCGACGGCTTCGGCGCGGGCCCTGTCGACGGCGCCTTCGGTATCTCGTACCGCAAGGAAGAACTGGAACAGCGTACGCTCGATCCGGCCGATGAGTACCCGGCACAGGTCAATGGCACGCTGCTCAGCGACCTCGGCATCCACCCCGCTTCGCTGCGTGGCGTCGTACCTGAAGGCCAGAGCGGCGGCATCCCCGGCTACAACGGCATCCCGGGCCTGCGTTTCGTACCGGGCGGCTATCTCGGCGATTCGAACTCGAGCTCCGTTCTGTTCAGCTCGCTGCGTGCAATCGGCGGCGGTTACAACGTGAAAGAGGCATTTGCCGAGTTCAACTGGCCGCTGCTGGCGGACATGCCGCTGGTCGACATGCTCGAAGTGAACACCGCCGTCCGTTGGGCCGATTACTCTGGCTCCGGTGACATCTGGGCCTGGAAAGGCTCGTTGAACTGGACGATCAACGACGAAGTGCGTGTGCGTGCGACGAAGTCGCGTGACGTGCGTGCCGCGTCGCTCCGCGAGCGCTTTGACCAGACTCGTGGCGGTGCCAACGTGCAGAACCCCTGGGACAACAGGAATGCCGTGCAGGCAGCCTCGCTGTCGGGCGGTAACCCGAATGCGCAGCCAGAGGAAGCCGATACCGTCACGGCGGGTATCGTCTACCAGCCTTCCTGGTTCGACGGCTTCTCGGCCTCGCTCGACTGGTACTCGATCGACATCGACGGAGCGCTGGCACAGCTCGGCGCGCAGGTTGTCGTCGATAACTGCTTCCGTGGTGACCTGAGCGTGTGCCAGTACGTCATCACGAGCGACGGTCCGGTCACGAATCCGGCCGGCGGCTTCCGTACGATCGAACGCGTCGAGGCAATCTTCATCAACCTCGACACGCAGAAAATCGAAGGCGCTGACCTCGAGCTCCAGTACCGCACCGACGTCGACCTGTTCGCGGATCGCAACGAAGACGTTTCGCTGCGCTTCCTGACCAGCTACCTCGGTGAAAACTCGATCCAGAGCCCCGGCGGCATCCTCGACGATCGCGCTGGCCAGATCGGTGCCTTCGGCTTCCCGGAATGGAAAGTGAACGCCAGCGTCACGTATGTGATGGATAACTGGTCTGCCTTCCTCCAGGGTCGCTGGATCGGCGACGGCCTGCTCGATCGTACGCGCCTCGAAAGCACCACGGCGATTCCGCTGAGTGCACGTCCGGCCAACTCGATTCTGGCGGCCTGCGGCACCAACATCTGCACGATCGACGACAACAGCGTTCCGTCGATCTTCTACATGGATGCAAGGGTCGGCGCGCGCTTCGGCGAAGAGCAGAACCTCGAGGTGTACGCGAACATCCAGAACCTGCTCGACCGCAAACCGAACCTTACGCCCGGCCAGGGCGTGGGCCGTACGGGTGTAGGCACGGGCGTCAACACTGGCCTGTACGACATCCTCGGACGTCGTTACACGATCGGTGTGAACTACGAGTTCTGATGTCTGCTTGATGCTTGAAAACGAAAAGCCGGGCTCTGCCCGGCTTTTTTTTTGGGGTCTCCTCATCGCCCGGCGAAGGTCGCGCAGGATCCAGCATCTTTCGAGTACATGAAAGACTGGCGCGGCTCCACCGGAGCGACGACGGATTCAGCTGATGATCGAGTGCACTAGCAGCGGACAGCGGCGCAGTTCGTATTCGATTTCGCGCGCTGCCTGCTGCAACTGCGGGAGCACTTCCGCGATCATGCTGTCGAGGTTCTGGCGGACCTGCGACGTCGAACAGGCGATCGAAGCGAGGATGCGCCCGTCTTCCGAAAACACCGGCACGGCAACCGACACGACGCCGAAATCGAGCTCGCCCTGCGTCGCCGCATAGCCCTGCTTCTTCACCTCGGCGAGGATGTTCTTCAGCTTCGCCCGTGAATTCACGGTCAGGTCCGTGAGTGCGGCCAGCTTTACGTTCTCGGCATAGAGACGCGTCTTTTCCTTGTCCTGGTATGCGAGCAACACACGGCCCGCGGACGTCGCATAGGCCGGGAACCTCGTGCCGACGCCTGCCGCCACGCGCGTCAGCAGCTTCGTCGATACGTACACCATGAACAGGATGTCCTGGCCGGACAGGATCGCCATGCCGGTGCTGTTACCGGTATTGTCGCGCACGCGCTGCAGGCTCGGCGTGACGACTTCCTCGAGGTTCATCGACTCGATGTACGAAGAGCCTAGGCTGAAAACCTCGGGACGCAGGATGAACAGCTTGTCCTTCTTCGCAACGTAGCCGAGATGCATCAGCGTGTTCAGGCATCGGCGCACGACGGCCGGATTCAGCTCGGTATGCGCGGCGAGCTCGCTTAGCGTCATGCCGGGGCGATCACGGCTGAACGAGCGCAGCACGGCAAGGCCGCGCGCCAGCGAATTCAGGTACTCGCCGTCTTCGCGGGGATTCTTCTCGATCTTGGCCATACGCTCTCGGCTGCCGCACGGTGGGTGGGCGCCGAGCATACTGCATAAAAAAAAACGCCGCATTGCTGCGGCGTTCTTTTTTGAAGCGTGGGACTTCGCTTACTGCTTGGTACGCCAGCTGTCCGCGTAGTTTTCGCGCGCATCTTTCGCATACGGCGTCGGCGCAACCTTCACGCGAACTTCGGTCTGCTTGTGCGGCTCGATCGAGGTTTTTTCGCTGTTCGGCGCTTCGCCCCACTTCAGCGTCAGGATGTCGCCAACCTGCACGCTCTGGTCGACGACGGCCAGCGACAGCAGGCAGCGCTCGTTGTACGAGTAGCCATTGAACATAGACATGCCGACGCGTTTGCCGTCTTTCAGCAGTTCGTCGGCATTGCTCGACGAGTAGTTGTGGTTCGGGAAGTCGATCCATTTGTAGGCGAGGCCTGGCTCGAAGGACGACATGATGATCTTCATGACGTCGTCGCGGTTCCATTCCAGCGTCACTTTCTTGCGCTGCTTGCCCTCCGCTTTCATTTTCTCGAGAGCGGCCTTGCCGATGAAGTCGTCTTTCTTCCAGCCGATGTAGAAGTCGTAACCGAGTTCGAACGGACTTACGTAGTAATCGTCGATGTTGTCCGAGAGCAGCGAGCCGCCGAGCGAACCGACCGCTTCGTAGTGGTCGGCACCGAGCCAGTCACGGTAGTCCTTCAGCATGCCGTCGCCCGAATAGATGCCCGGCAGCGGGCTCGGAATCCAGCCGGATTCCAGCGTGTTCGAGGAGTACGCCCTTGCGCCAACAAAACGCAGGTCGACGCCTGCTGCTTTCGCGGCTTCGGCGATCGTGGTCTGGATGTAGCTCTTGTCGGCGTAGGGGCCCCACACTTCGAGGCCAGGTGCGCCGGCCATGCCATGACGCAGCGCCATGACCTGGCGCGAGCCGATGTTGATCTTGTCTACGTGGAAGAACTTCACTTCCGGGATCGGACCGCCATGCAGTTTTTCGAAGATCTTGTTGGCATCCGGACCCTGGATCTGGAAGCGGTAGTGCGTGCGGTAGATGGCCTTGCCATCGGGGCGGGAATCAGAACGTGGATCGTGGAACAGGCGCACGTTCCATTTGCCGTAGGAAGCCTGGAAGCGGATCCAGTTGGCGGTCGGCGCGCGGCCGACGAGGATGAACTTCTGCTCGGTCTCGCGGAAGATGATCATGTCACCGATGACGTGGCCGTTCGGCGTGACAGGTACGAAGTGTTTCGCGACGTTCGTCTTGAAGTTGGCGAAGCTGTTGATGCCCACGTAGCTGAGGAACTTCTCGGAATCCGGACCTTCGACCGTGATCTCGTCCATGTGATGGGTCTGGTCGAACAGCACGGCGGAGTTGCGCCATGCGATCTGCTCGGAACGCCAGTTGGAAAATTCCGCCGCGACGACCGGGTATACATAGATACCGGCCTTGTTATTGCGCAGCAGTTTTACCGCGCCGCCGGCGGCGGCAATGGCTGAAGTAAGGCTGTTGTTGCTCATCTAGCGTGGGCTCCTGAGGGACGTAAATAAAGTCGCGCATTCTGCCACTTCCGCCGGGCTATAGGAAGCGGAAACGTACTGACTGGTTCGGATGAAAAAGTCTATTGCGCCTTCGCAAGCAGGTTTAGATATACATCTTAATTTATTGTTTTTTATAAATATTATTTTTATTCAACTAATTATAACTAAGCGCCCCAAATTTTCGTTAGCCGAAATTTTTTTCGCAAAGCGCTATTTGAGCGCGCGCACCACGGAGTAGTAACCATACGAATGGTGGCAGCTGACGTCACGGAAACCTGCTGCCTCGAGGATCTCGCGAAGCTGTGTGAACGTGAACTGCTGGCCAAGGGTGCCCATCGCCATCAACAGTGAAAATGCCACTGCCGGAGCGGGCGCCGTGCCGCTGTCGTCGAGCAGCATTTCGTGCAGCAGGATCGAACCGCCAGCGGGAAGTGCCGCATGGCTTTTTTTAGCCAGCTCGATGCAGGTGTCGATGCTCCAGTCGTGGAACACGTTCGAGAAGAAGTGCGCGTCGAAACCGCGTGGCCAGTCCTGGCGGAACATGTCGACAGTGATCGTGTCCACCTGCGACGTGACGTCCGCGGCCTCGATGTACTGCTGCGCGAGTTCGCATATCGTCTTGAGCTCCATGACCGTGCAGTAGATGTCCGGCCGCGTGCCGGCGATCGCGATCGAGAAGCAGCCGGACCCGCCGCCTACATCGAGCAGCTTGCGGATACCACTGAAGTCGCAGGTGCGGGCCATGCCGTGGGCTGCCGCTGCGGAGTGGCTGTGCATGAAGGCAGTGACGTCACGCGCGAGGTCCATGTCGACATGCCCGCTCTCCCAGCCGTCGGCCGGTCGGGTCTTCGCGGCGCGCGCGCGTTCCCTGTTGATCGTTTCGAGCAGCAGTTTGTGGGCGACCATCGTGGCCGACAGCCGCTTGAAAAGGCCGCTCCAGCAGAACGGGCTGCCTTTCAGCATGTACTGTCTGCCAGCTTCCGTGAGCTGGTAGGCGCCGCCGCGCTGCTCGAGGAAGCCGAGCTGCATCAGCATCGGCAGCAAGGCGCGCAGGCCGCGCGCGTCGAAGTCGCGGCGTGCGGCGAGTCCATCAGGCGTATCCGGCTGCGCATCGAGCGACTCGAAGATGTCGAGTTCGAGTGCCACGCTGAGTGCCGGCACGCGGTACATCGCGAGCCATGCGTCCCAGACGAGCGTGTCATCCACTACCGGCATTTGTAGCGACATCTGCCCCCTCTCCTCGGCCTGCACGGCCTCTCAGTTGCAGATTGCAGTTGCAATCGTGTGTAGCGGCCGAATGTACTCGCCTGCGCGCCTTCGCGCTACGGCGCCGCGCGTCCTTCCGCGCAGGCCACATCACATACATTTGAGCGAACGCAAGTTTCGCGAACTTTTTCGCGCCGTTTTCCCGGATTTTTTCACGGTTCGTGCTTGCCCGCCCCTGCCATCTGGCTTACCTTTGCGCGGCCGGAAATGCCGGCCAATTTCAATAAATCCGCTGTGTCCGCGCGTTCTTCTTGAGAGCGCCGGGTCAGTTCACTATCGGGATATCTACGATGGAATTTCTACTCTGGATCGAAGAGAGCTCGATCGGCGTGCACGTCCGCGAAGATGCGTGGACTTTCGCGATCATGCTCTGTCTGCACTCCCTGGGCATGGCGGCATCGCTCGGCATCGTCATGCTGACGACGCTGCGTGCGGTCGGCGCGCTGAAAGCAATTCCGGTGCTGGCCCATACCAGCCTGTTCCCCGCGGCATGGACCGGTTTCATCATCAACCTGATTTCCGGCATCGCGCTGTACGTCTCCCACGCGACTGAATACACCTTCCAGGTCGTGTTCATCCTGAAGCTGTCGCTGCTGGCGATCGGCGGCGTGTTCATGAAGTTGATGATGAACAACTATCGCGCAGGCGGTCCGGAAGGCACCGCGAAATTGTTTGGTGGTCTGACGCTGGCCTGCTGGATCGGCGCGATCATCACCGGCCGCCTGATGGCCTATTCCTGAGTTCGGACGGAGAACGGATATGAGTGACGAAACCCTCGCGTGGTTCAGCGAAACCTGGTTGGGCCATTTCATGCGCGACACATTCTGGGCATGGCCTTTCATGGAGAACTGGCACTTCTTCGGCCTGTCTGTGCTGTTCGGCGGCCTCGTGGCAATCGACCTGCGCGTGATCGGCATCGCGCGCTTCGTGCCGATGAAGGCCGCACTGACGCTGATCCCGTACGTGATGATCGGCTTTGCGATCAACCTGATCACCGGCATCTTCTTCTTCGCCGGCGATCCGTTCCGGTACTACTACAACATCGCCTTCCAGTGGAAGATGGCGCTGATCGTGCTCGCCGGAATCAACGCACTGTGGTTCTGGTTCGGTGAACACGCGAAACTGAGCCAGCTTGCCGATGGCGAACAGGCAGACTTCGGCGCGAAAGTCATCGCCGCCGCGTCGCTCGCGATCTGGGTTGCCGTGATCATCCTCGGCCGCCTGATTCCCTACCTCGAGTAAGAGCGTCCTTTTTACGGTTGACGAAAACGGGCCCTCGCGGCCCGTTTTCATTTCCGGCCTCCCGTTGCAGATCGTGCACTCACCACGCTATAAAGCCGCCATGATCACGCCCACACTCGAATTCGTCTTTGCCGCCGAAGGCAAGCTCGCCGCGCCACTGCAGATCGGCGCCACGTATGAAGGCGCACGCCGCATCATCCCGATCCTCGAAGGCCATTTCGAAGGTCCGCGCATCCGTGGCACCTTCGTGGACATTGGCGGCGCCGACTGGCAGCACACGCGTGGCGACGGTGTTACGCAGGCCGAAGCCACGTACGCGATCCAGACCGACGACGGCGTTATCATCCAGGTGCAGAACTTCGGGCTGCGCCACGGCCCCGAAGACGTGATCCGCCGGCTTGCCGCCGGCGAAGACGTCGATCCCTCGACGTACTACTTCCGTACGAACCCGCGCTTCAAGGCGCCCGAAGGCAAGTACGACTGGCTGAACAAGAGCATCTTCGTAGCCAGCGGCGCCCGTTACGCGAACGCGATCAAACTGTGGTTTTTTGAAGTGCGCTGACAGGCGCCATTCCTCGCGGCGGCACGATCCAGCGTCGCGGATGCCGCGATGTCGAGGCTCCAGCGGAATGGCGTGATCCGCTGCACGAGTGCCTGCCTCAGCGCTTCTGCGCCTGTTCCTGCTCCACCAGCGCGTCGTACTTGTCGCGCAGCTCGGGCGTGAATGCTTCGCCGAAATCCTCCGGCCCGTAAACCGGGCGTATTTCGAGCTCGGACACCTCGCCAGGCATCGGGCTCGGGCAGCGTTTCGCCCATGCGATCGCTTCTGCCATGTCCTTCACGTCCCATAACCAGTACCCGGCGACGAGCTCGGACGTTTCGGCGAACGGACCATTCATGACGGTGCGCGAATCGCCGTCGAAACGGATGCGCGCGCCTTTCGAACTTGGCTTCAGGCCATCACCGCCCTGCATGATGCCGGCTTTAACGAGTTCCTCGTTGTAGTTCATCATCGCTGTGATCAGCTCCGTCGTCGGCATGACGCCGGCCTCGGAGTTCTTCGTGGCTTTTACGAATACGACGACTTTCATGTTTCGATCTCCTCGAGTTCTGACAAAGCATAGTTCTAACAAAGCATAGTTCTGGCAAATCAGTTTGCCGGTGGCTCGCCCGGCATGAACACCAGTTCCCAGACATGGCCGTCGGGGTCCTGGAAGCTGTGTTGATACATGAAGCCGTGATCCTGCGCCGGCCGATGCGCGCTTCCACCCGCGGCGATCGCCTTCGCAACGAGTGCATCCGTGTCTTCGCGGCTCGTCCTCGACAGGCACAGCAGCACTTCGGTCTGCTTGCGCGCATCGCAGATCGGCTTGTCGGTGAACGTGGCGAAGAAATCGGTGTGCAGCACCATCACGTATATGCTTTCGCTGATGACCACGCAGGCCGCCTGCTCGTTGCTGAACTGCTCGTTGATCGTGAAACCGAGACCCGTGTAGAAATTGCGCGCGCGTTGCACGTCGCTGACGGGCAGGTTGACGAAGATCATTTGCATCGCTGTGTCCTCGGTTATCGATGTTGATGTTGTTTGCAGGAATGCACGCGTTACCGGTCCTGCCCCGCCGCCGCGCCGCGAGGTGCGGACGTGGGAAGCGAATCCAGCTCGACGATCGGCCGTATCTCGACTGTTCCCCGGCTGCCGCCCGGGATACGTTTCGCGATCGCGATCGCCGCATCGAGATCCGGCACGTCGATCAGGAAATAGCCGCCGAGCTGTTCGTGCGTTTCGGCAAACGGTCCATCGGTCACGAGTTTGCGGCCGCCCTCGTTGCGCACGCTCGTCGCCGTCGTTACCGAATGCAGCGGCGATGCGCCAAGGTACTGTCCCTTCGCATTCAGCTCATGACACAGCTCCACAGAACTCTGCATGCAGGCCGTGCGTTCTTCCTGGGTCCATGCGCTCTCGGCGCCGTATACGAGCAGCAGGTATTTCATGCGGACATCTCCTCTGGCTGGGCGGGCTCGCGCCCGTCTCGTGTAGTAATCGTTCGACGGCCGGGATTTTCGACAGGCAGACGAAACTTTTTTACAGCGATGCGAGACGCTGCTCCAGGAAGCGCCGCTCCGGCGCCTGCTGCACGAGCTGCAGCGCCTTTTCGTACGAGGCGCGCGCGGCCTCACGCCGGCCGGCGCGGCGACTCAATTCGGCATGCGCGGAATAGATCGGGTGGTACGCGGCAAGCGCGGGTTCATCGAGTAATGCCGCGAGCAACGCGAGCCCGGCTTCGGGCCCATCGCGCATCGCCACTGCCACCGCGCGGTTCAGTGCGACGACCGGCGAACGCGTCAGCTGGAACAGGGCGTCGTACAACGTGACGATCCGTGACCAGTTCGTGTCCGACACGTCCGCGGCGAGGGCATGCTGCGCGGAGATCGCGGCCTGCAGCGTGTACGAACCAACGCCGCCGTTCGCGAAGGCACGCTCGAGGTGGTGCAATCCTTCCTCGATATAGTCGCGGCGCCAAAGCTGTCGATCCTGGTCTTCGAGCAGCACGAGGTCGCCCGCCGCCGTCGTGCGCGCTGGACGACGCGACTCGTTCAGCAGCATCAGCGCGAGCAGGCCGAGCGCCTCGGTTTCCGGCAGCAGTTGCACGAGCAGGCGCCCGAGGCGAATCGCTTCTTCGGCCAGCTCCACGTCACCGAGGCTCTCGCCTGACGACGCGCGGTAACCTTCGTTGTAAACGAGGTAGACGACAGCGAGAACCGCATCGAGGCGCTCCTGCAATTCCGGCCCCTCGGGCACGACATACGGAATGCCGGCCGTCTTGATCTTCGCCTTGCCGCGCACGAGGCGCTGCGCCATGGCCGGCGTCTGCACGAGAAAGGCGCTCGCGATCGCTTCGGTAGACAGGCCGCAGACTTCGCGCAGTGTCAATGCGACCTGCACCTGGCGATCGAGCGCGGGATGGCAGCATGTGAAGACGAGGCGCAGCCTGTCGTCCTCGATGTCGTCGCCGCTGTAGTCGGGTTCGTACTGCGCGGCTTCACTCTCGAGGTGCTCGTCGTCGAGCGGATCGAAACGCTTCTCGCGGCGCAGCCGGTCGAGGCCCTTGTGCTTCGCGACCTGGATGAGCCAGGCCTGCGGATTTTTTGGAATGCCTTCGACTGGCCACTGCTTGCTTGCGGCGATGAAAGCTTCGTGCAACAGGTCTTCGGCGATGTCGAAGTCACGCAGCGAACGAACGAGCGAGGCGAACAGCCGGCGGAACTCCTTTTCGTACAGCGTGCCGAGATACTGCTTGAAGGCGGGAGCGGTGCCGGGAGAAGTGACGGCCGCTGGCGTCTGTGTCGAATGTCCTTTTTCCGTCATGACGCGTCCTTGTCAGGCCAAGCGGGAAATCGACTCTGGCACAGCTTCCGCCACCTATTTCAGGTAACGGCTCGTCAGCCCTTCATACGCATCGATCCTGCGATCGCGGAAGTAGGGCCAGATGCGGCGCAGCTTGTCTGTGCGCGCAAAATCGAGGTCGGCGACGAGATAGCCCGCCGTTTCGGCATCCGCTTCGGCGAGCAGCTCGCCCTGCGGGCCGGCGATGAAGCTGCCGCCCCAGAACTGGATGCCGGCGCCACCGCTCGGGTCAGGCTCGTGCCCGATGCGGTTCGCGACGAGCACTGGCAGGTGATTCGCCACGGCATGCGACCGCTGGATCAGCTGCCAGGCCTGTTTCTGTCGCTGCTGTTCCGGTGCCTGGTCGTTTGGATCCCAGCCGATTGCCGTCGGGTACAGCAATATGTCGGCGCCGGAAAGCGCCATCAGCCTTGCGCCTTCGGGATACCACTGGTCCCAGCAGATCAGCACGCCGAGGCGGCCGACGCTCGTGGTGATCGGCGTAAAGCCGTTGGAGCCATCGGCACGGCGCGCATCACCCGGGGTGAAATAAAACTTCTCGTAGAACGCCGGATCGTCCGGTATGTGCATCTTGCGGAAGTAGCCGGCGAGCGAGCCATCGCGCTCGAACACGAGCGCCGTGTTGTGGAACACACCGGCCGCGCGACGCTCGAAGATGCCGCCGACGAGCACGCAGTTGTATTTTTTCGCGAGCGAAGACAAACGCTGCGCGCTCGGACCATCGAGCGGCTCGGCGAGATCGAACAGTGCCGGGTCCTCGGTCTGGCAGAAGTAGTGCGTCGTATGCAGTTCCTGCAACAGCACGAGATCCGGCTTGTCCCTGGCAGCTGCCTCGGCGAGCAGGCGCTCGGTTTCAGCGAGGCTTTGCTGCTTGTCGGGCCAGGCACGTTGCTGGATTACGGCGGCGCGCAGGGACATGGAGACTCCTCATTACGATGTCGTTCGTTACGGCAGAGGTCGTGCTTCAGCTGAAGCGAAACGGCTCAGGTTTTCAGCGTGTTTACAGGCAACTGCATGGTAGCACAGTGGGGTCCGCCGAATTGCCGGATCAGGTTGCCGCCGGGCACAGGCACGATGTGACGGCCGGGAAAGCAATCTTGCAGTGCATTCAGCGCGGCTGCATCCTGCGCGCAGCCGAATACCGGCACGATCACGCTGCGGTTGACGACGAGGAAGTTCACGTAGCTGCCCGGGAGGCGTGCACCCTCTTCGTCGAACTGTGGTACTGGCAGTTCGATCGGGACGAGGCGATAGGCACTTCCATCGAGCTTGCGTAGCGCGCGCAATTGCGCAGCCATCTTCCCGAGCGGCTCATGATGCGGATCATCTTTCACCGAACAGCTGGCATAGGCGATCGTGTGCGCATCGCAGAAGCGCGCGAGGTTGTCGATATGGCTGTCGGTGTCGTCGCCGATCAACATGCCTTCGCTGAGCCATACGATACGATCGAGCCCGAGCTGGCCGAGCACGAACTGTTCGACGCCTTCGCGGGAGTACGTGCTGTTGCGATTGCTGTCGAGCAGGCAGTGTTCCGTCGTCAGCAAGGTGCCGCAGCCGTCGGTTTCGATGCTGCCGCCTTCGAGCTCGTAGTCGATCGTCACGAGCGGCGCCTGCCAGAGGTCTATCAGGCTCCGATTGATGCCGTTGTCGAGTTGTGCATCATATTTCGCGCCCCAGCCGTGGAACTGGAAGTCGAGCAGTTGCATGTTGCCGGCATGCGAGACGGTCACGGGACCATAGTCGCGGCACCACGTATCGTTGTACGACGCAATGACGAGCAGCGGCGCATGCATGCAGCGTCCCTGCAGCAGGGCGGCGACGTGCTCCCTGTGAGCCGCATCGCGGCACAACACGAGCGGCGGCACTTCGGTAGCGATCGCGGCCGCGAGTTCGACGTAGTCACGCTCGATCGCCTCCAGCCACGGCGCCCAGTCGGTGCCATCGTGCGGCCAGGCCAGCATCACGGCCTGCTGCGGCGCCCACTCGGGCAGCATGCTGTAGGGTTTACTCATCGGCGGGCTCCTGGCGAAAAAGGCGGCAAGGATAGCGGCTTCGCCCGGCGCGCGGAAGCTGCGATCACGACGGAGTGTCAAGGCACCAGCACGATGCTGCCGGTGGTCCTGCGCGCCGCGAGGTCTGCCTGTGCTTGCGCTGCGTCGGCCAGTGCATAGCGCTGGTTCACGCTGATCCGCACCGAGCCGCCCTTGACGACCTTGAACAGGTCATTCGCCACCTTGCGCAACGCGTCGGGTGTATTGACGAAATCGAACAATGTCGGCCGCGTCATGTACAGCGAGCCCTTTTGCGCGAGAAGCGTCGGGCTGAACGGCGGCACTGGACCCGACGAGTTGCCAAAACTGACGAACAGGCCACGTGGACGCAGGCAGTCGAGGCTCGCCGGAAACGTAGCCGCGCCGATCGAGTCGTAAACCACTGGCAGGCGCGCGCCCTTCGTGATGCGCACGACTTCCGCGACGAAATCCTTCTGCGTCGTCACGACCGGATGATGGCAGCCGTTTGCTTTCGCGAGCTTCGCCTTGGCTGCTGAACTGACGGTGCCGATCACGGTAGCGCCGAGCGCATCGGCCCACTGGCACAGCAGCAGTCCGACACCGCCGGCCGCGGCATGCACGAGGATCGTGTCGCCTTTCGCCACTTTATATACCTGCCGCAGCAGGTATTGTGCCGTCATGCCCTTCAATAGCATGGCGGCAGCTTCGTCATCGCCGATGCCGCGGGGAATGCGCACGAGGCGCGCCGCATCGACATTGACGAGTTCCGCATAGCAGCCGCGTCCGGCCGTCGCGCAGCCGACGCGATCGCCGACCTTGAAGTCCTTCACTCCCCTGCCGACGGCGACGACCTCGCCGCATACCTCGCCGCCCGGCGTGAATGGCAGCGGCTGTGGATACAGGCCAGTACGATGATAGATGTCGATGAAATTGACGCCGATCGCGCGCGCGCGAATCTGCACCTCGCCCTTGCCCGGCGGCGCGATGTCGACGTCGCGGTATTCGAGCACTTCCGGACCGCCGGTACGGCTGATGACGATGGCCTTGGTCATGGCGCTCTCCTCTGTGTTGGTGCGATGCATCAGGACGGCGCCTACTGTAGCCTCTCGACCGGCGGCATCAAAGACCGATGTAAAACGCGCCCCTGTCCGCACCGTTCGCGACGATGCCGCGCTATAATCCGCGCCGTTCCTGCTGCCCTCCTGGACATGTCTACTCCGGATCCCTCCCAGCACCACGCTCGCTACCGGCTGCTGAAAACACTCGAGCACTCGCAGAAGGAAGCCGTGGCTTCATCGACGATGACGTCGACCTGCGACAACTTCATCACCGCGTTCGCGCTGCACCTCGGCGCGTCGAACGTGCAGATGGGCTTCCTGACCGCCTTTCCGCAGCTGTTCGGCTCGATCATGCAGCTTGTGTCGGTGTGGCTCGGCAGCGTGCTGACGCGGCGCCGCATCGTGCTGTTCACGGCAATCCTGCAAACGGGCCTGATGCTGTGCATGGCGCTCGTCGCACTGCTGCGCGATCCGGACATCGTGCAAACGCTGATCATGCTCGTGATGCTGTACCACGCAGCATCGAACCTGATCCAGCCGCAGTGGCGCGCGTGGATGGGCAGCCTCGTGCCCCAGAAGCAGCGCGGCCTGTTCTTCGCGCAGCGCACCCGGCTGACGATGGGCACCTCGCTCGGCGTGTTCCTCGGGGGCGGTTTGATCCTGACGCTGACCGACGCCGCCGGCTTCGCGAGCGCCGGTTTCTTCCTGTTGTTCCTGACGGCTGCCGGCGGCCGCGCGATGTCGTGCTACTTCCTGTGGAAGATGCATGACCCGCTGCCGCAGCCGGTGCTGCCGGAAGCCAACGTGTTCTTCTCGACGCTACGCATCGTCGGCCAGTCGCTGCACGACGCGACCTTCCGCAACTACAGTTTTTTCGTCGCGGGCATGCAGGGCATGGTTGCGATCTCGGGGCCGTTCTTCGCGGTGTACATGCTGAACGAGCTGCACTTCACGTACATCGAGTACAGCCTGAGCCTGATGGCCTCTATCGCGACGCAGTTCTTCATGCTGCGCTGGTGGGGCAAGGTCAGCGACAAGCATGGCAACCGGCTCGTGATGCTGCTGTGCAGTGCCGCCATTCCGGTGGTGCCGCTCCTGTGGCTGTTCGACGATGGCTTCTACTACATCCTGTTCGTCCAGCTCGTGTCGGGACTCGCGTGGAGCGGCTTCAACCTGACGACGGCGAACTACCTGTATGACATCCGCCCGCACCATACGAACTTCGCGACCTATGCCGCCGTGCAGGCCGGCATCACCGCGGTGGCCGTGTTCGTCGGTGGAATCGCCGGCGGTTACCTCGCAAGCCATGCGTCCCTCATAGCCGGATGGCTGCCGTTCGAACTCGGGTCTGCCCTGTTCATCGTGTTCTTCGTGAGTGGCCTGATGCGAGGCGCGGTGCTGCTATGGTTCATCCCGCGCGCCGAGGAGCCGCACATACGCACGCGACCGCAGTTGCTGCAGATCATTTTCCGCGTGGCGCGTTACAACACGATTTCAGGCGTCGTGCTCGACTGGCTGACGGTTACGGAAAAAGACGAGCCCGACGCAAGGTAAGCCCTGCTTGTCAGTGCCGGTACCGAGCCCGTATCCTGCGTCGAACTTACGCCACGAGCCGCCAGGAGCCGCCTGTGACCAGCGCCACGTACTCCGAACACCCGTCGATGTTCCGCAGCAACCCGCTCGGCTTCATCCTTGCCGTCCTGCTGATCGCCGCCGCCGTGGGCGTGCTGATCCTGCTATGGTGGTACCTGCAGTGCAAAAGCACGAAGCTCGAGGCGGACCACAAGACCGTCATGCTCGAACGCGGCCTGCTCAGCAAGGAGCGCATCGAACTCGACACGAATGCGGTCCGCACCGTGAAGGTGTACCAGTCGCTGTTCAACCGCATGTTCGGCGTCGGCCGCATCTCGGTGTACACGTCCGGCGACGTACCCGAATTCGAAGTCAACGGCATGCCCGACCCGCACCGCTTCCGCGAACTCGTGAAGGCCGCCAATGGCTGACAACGACGCCCAGGACCGCAGGGCCGCGCGCGTCACCGGCATCGCGCTGCTGGTGCTCGTCCTGGTCGTGATCGGCGTGGCGGCGCTGTTCCTGCCGGCCCTCGGTGACTTCGTCAACACGGGCCTGAACCCCGGCGTGGACCTGAAGGGTGCCGCGCTCGCCTCGTTTATCGTCACCGTGATCCTGTTCGTCGTGTTCGCGGCGGTCTCCGGTGACGGCCTGATCGGCGAACTGCAGTTCATGCTGGCGGGATTCTTCAGCTTTTTCGCCATTCTCACCTTCCTCATCGCCTGGATTTTCTAGTCCCGCCGGCCCTCCCGCGCGGCGATGGACAGCGCCTGATCGCTCCAGCTATTCTCGCGTCGTACCCACCTCTGCCCGGCTGTCCTGGACGACCCGGATCAGGGTCTGGATTTACACCGGATTCGTAGGGATACCTATTGCGCGACGGAACGCGGTCGTCCTGTTCGAAGGATTGCTGGTAAAGAACTATGTTGCAGGGAATGGGCAGCCCGGCCACGTTCAAAGGCGGGGTGATTTTCAATTCGCTGTACTGGCGCGGGCTTTGTGTCCTGTTCGCGTTCGGCATCCTTTTCCTCGACTCGCTGACGCCGCTCGGCTTTGCCGACGGCAGCCTGTACCTGATCCCGCTGATGATGGCTGCGCTCGGCGCGAGCGAGGCCTTCTTGGTCGGCTTCGCGGTGCTTGCATCGGTGTTCACGGCGATCGGCTATTTCACATCGCCGCCCGGCATCGAACTGCTGTACGTCGTGATCAATCGCGCGCTGTCGATCTTCGAGATCGCGCTGCTGTGCGTGACGAGCATCGTCGTGAAACGCCAGTTCGCGTGGAAGGACGACACGGCACGGGAGCTCCTTCGCTCACAGTCCATGCTCGACGAGCAGCGCAGGCTGATGGCGATCGCCGCCGATACCGCACGCATGGGTGGCTGGCGCATCAAGCTGCCGGAAATGAAGATCGAATGGTCCGATTTCATCTGCGACCTGCTCGGCGTACCGCGCGATTACACACCGACGCTCGATGAAGCACGCAGTTTCATCGCGCCGGAATGGCGTGACATCGTTTCGCACGAAATCCAGCAGGCCCTGCAGCACGGCAAGCCCTTCGACGTCGAGGCGGAGCAGATCGCCCGCAACGGCCGCCGGATCTGGGTGCGCATTACCGGCGAAGTCGTGTGCGACGTCGACGGCCGCGCGGCCTACCTGCAGGGCTTCACGCAGGACCTCAGCCTCGAGAAGGAAAACCAGTACATCCTCGGCCAGCTGAAACGCCGCTTCCACCAGCTCGCCGATGCCGTGCCGCAGATCATCTGGACCGCCGAAGCGTCCGGCGCACCGGACTACGCCAACAAGGCTTTCCTTGCCTACTGCGGCGTCGAGAACGGCAAGCAGCTGCTCGGGGAAGGCTGGCTCGCGCTCATTCATCCGGACGACCTGCAGCCCGTCATGCGCGTATGGCCCCATGCCGTGAAAACCGGAACGACCTATGCGCAGGAAGTCCGCTTCCGCCGCCACGACGGCGTATACCGCTGGCACGCCGTGCAGGCCCAGCCGATGCGCGATACCGACGGCAACGTGATCAAGTGGTGTGGCGGAGCGGTCGACGTGCATGACACGCGCGCCCTTGCCGAGCAGCATGGCAACATCCTCGAAACGATCACCGATGGCTTCATCAAGCTCGATCACGCGTGGAACTTCACGTACGTGAACAAGGAGGCCGAGCGCCTGTTGCGCAGCTCGCGCGAGCACATGCTGGGTGCCCGTGCGTGGGACCTATTCCCCGATGCGGGCAACTTCGAACGCCAGTACCGCCGTGCATTGCAGGACCAGGCGCCGGTGGCCTTCGAGGAGTTCTATCCGCGCGTCGGGAAATGGTTCGACGTACGCGCCCTCCCCGTCGTCGACGGCCTGATCGTGTATTTCCGCGACGTGACGACGCGCCACCTGCAGGCCGAAGAAATGCGCCAGGCACGCGAGCGCTTCGAGCTGCTGGCGCGGGCGACGACGGATGCCGTCCGCGACTGGAACCTCATCACGGACCAGCTGTGGTGGAACGACAGCATGGAAACGTTGTTCGGCTATGCCCCGGGGGACCTGGCGCCCGACTCGCGCTCGTGGAGCGAACACATCCATCCGGACGACAAGTCCCACGTGCTCGCCGACCTTCATCGCGCGCTCGATGGCGACCGCAACGACTGGAGCAGCGAATACCGTTTCTGTCGCAAGAACGGCACGCACGCGTACGTGCTCGACAAGGCCTTCATCATCCGCAATCGGGATGGAGATGCCGTGCGCATGGTCGGCGGCATGGTCGACATCACCGAGAACAAGCTGTTGCAGGAACGACTCGCGCAGTCGCAAAGGCTCGAGGCCCTCGGCCAGCTGACCGGAGGCGTCGCGCACGACTTCAACAACCTGCTGACCGTCATCGCCGGCAACGGTGAGCTTCTCTCAGAGCAGCTGAAAACCCGCGGCGAACCCGTGCAGCTCATCGACCAGATCAACCAGGCCGCGCAGCGTGCGAGCCAGCTGACGACGCACCTGCTCGCCTTCGCGCGAAAGCAGGCCCTCGAGCCCCGGGCCACCGACGTCAAGAAACTGATCAACGGCATGGAAGGCCTGCTGCGCCGCACGCTGATGGAGAATTTTGAAATCGAACTCGTGCACGGAGGCGGCCTGTGGCACGCGCTGGTCGATCCCGCGCGACTCGAGAGTGCCGTGCTGAATCTCTGCCTCAACGCACGCGACGCGATGCCGAACGGAGGCCGCCTGACACTTGAAACCTGCAATGCCTCGCTCGACGAGGACTACGCGAACAGCCACGACGAAGTGCAGCCCGGCCAGTACGTCATGATCAGCGTGACCGACAACGGCTGCGGCATGGCACCGGAAACGCTCACGTACGTCTTCGATCCGTTCTTCACGACGAAGGGTCCGGGCAAGGGCACCGGACTCGGCCTCAGCATGGTGTACGGTTTCGTGAAGCAGTCGAAGGGCCACATCAAGATCTACACCGAGCAGGGCCACGGCACGACGGTGCGCATCTACCTGCCGAAGGCGAGCGAGAGCAAGGTGCA
>DASWWP010000135.1:0-3765 GCA_036405915.1 Pseudomonadales bacterium | reverse complement strand
GAGAACGCGTGGGACGAGACCTACGAGCGTGGCGACGACGGCGGCTGGACACGATACGACTACGACTGGATGCGCACGCCCGAGGGTTTGCGGCAACTCGCCGGCACGGTCGCCGGCGTCGGGCCCGCGTATGCGATGCTGGTCGATGTGCAGGGTGACGTGGCCCGGCCGAACGGCTTCGTGGCCGCAGCACATGAGGCTGGCCTCGTCGTGCATCCGTTTACATTTCGCAGCGACGTGCTGCCGCCGTATGCAGCCACTTTCGACGCGCTGCTGCGCCTTTTCACCGAGGTCGCCGGCGTGGACGGCGTGTTCACGGATTTTCCCGATAAGGCTTTGTATTTCCTGCAAAACACCCGAGCTGCCGCACCCTGAGCGCGTGCTATACTGCCGGCACTTTTTCGCCAGGCAGTAGTCATGCAGCAATTCTCGACGATAGGCATCATCAGCCGCCGCGACAACCGCGAAGTGGTCGATACGCTGCTGGCGCTGACAGCCTTCCTGCAGCGTCGTCCGCATACGCGCGTCGTGCTCGATGAGGCCGTGTCGGCCCTGCTTGGCACGCATCCGTACGAAATCCTCGCGCGCGAGCGCATGGGCGGCGTGTGCCAGCTCGTCATCGTCGTCGGTGGGGATGGCAGCATGCTGAAAGCGGCTCCGCTGATGGCCGAGCAGAATCTCCCGGTCGTAGGCATCAACCGCGGACGCCTCGGCTTCCTGACCGACATCCGCCCCGAGGAAATCGAGCTTGCACTCGGGCCTATCCTCGAGGGGCAGTACATCGAGGAGTCGCGCTTCCTGCTCGACGTGGCGCTGGCCACGCCGAAGGGCGAAATCAGCCTCGGGGCCGCGATGAACGATGTCGTGCTGCACCCCGGCCGTGCCGCGCAGATGATCGAGTTCGAACTGCACATCGACGGCGGCTTCGTCTACAACCAGGCCTCCGACGGCCTGATCGTCGCAACGCCGACCGGTTCCACCGCATACTCGATGTCGGCCGGCGGGCCGATCATGCATCCGAAGCTCGACGCGCTCGTGCTGGTGCCGATGTATCCGCACAGCCTGAGCAGCCGGCCCATCGTGGTCGACAGCGACAGCACCATCAAGCTCGTCATCCGCGCCCGCCACAACACCGCGCCGCAGATCAGCTGCGACGGCAGCGTCGTGCACAACACGAGTGTCGGCGACACGATCACTATCCGCCGCAAGCAGCAGGAACTGCGGCTGCTGCACCCGGTGGACTACGATTACTACGCCACGTGCCGCAGCAAGCTGCACTGGTCGCACCGTCCGGGCAAGAGCTGAGTCCCGCGCCGCATGTATCGCGTTTTCGACGCCAGCCTCGACACCGATCTCAGCCAGTTCAGCCGCCTGCTGTGGCAGCGCAAGCTGTCGCACCAGATCCAGCGCATCGACGGCAGGCAGGTGCTCATCATGGCCGCTCCGGCCGACATCGAGCAGGCGCTCGTTCTCTACCAGCAGTGGCAGCGCGGCGAAGTGAAACCCGCCGATCAGGACGACACGAGCCTTGCCGACTTCATCAAGCCCGATGCGCTCGGCGGAGGCCTCGTGCGCGGCTTCATGCGCGCGCCGCTGACGCTCGTGCTGATTGCCATCTGCTGTGTACTTGCAGTGCTGGCACCGCTGCAGGCGCCCACGCCGCTGACGCTCGACCTGCTGTATCCGGATTTCAGCTACGGCACGCGCACGATCGTGGTGTCGCGCGTGTTCGACAATTTCGGCCTGGTCGAGCTTGCGCGGATGATCACTCCGATCCTGCTGCACGGAGGCATCCTGCACCTGCTGTTCAACATGATGTGGATGTGGGAGCTCGGTCCGCGCATCGAGCGTGCGCAGTCGAGCCTCGCGCTTGCCGTTACGATCGTGCTGCTGGCACTGGTGTCGAACACCGTGCAGTACCTCTACGGCGGCGTGCCGGGCTTCCCGACACGCAATTTCGGCGGCATGTCGGGCGTCGTGTTCGGCCTGTTTTCGTATATCTGGATGTGGCAACTCGTCGATCCGCGCAAGGGTCTCTCGCTCCCGGCTTCGCTGATCTGGTTCATGATCGGGAGCCTCGTCATCATGACCGTGCTCGACCTGCGCATGATTGCAAACGAAGCCCACATGGGAGGTTTCATCGCCGGCATCGTGTTCGGCGTGGCGAGCGCGCTGACGAGCCGCCTGCGGCGCACGATCGGCGGCCCGACGACGGAGGCCTGATGAGCGACATCCTGCAACAGAAACCCGATTCCTTCGAAGCGCTGATCGCCGGCATGACGCCCGAGATCCACGCGAACCTCAAGCAGGCCGTGGAACTCGGCAAGTGGCCCAATGGCGACCGCCTGACGAAAGAGCAGGTGGAACTCTGCCTGCAGGCGGTCATTGCATGGGACCTGCGCAATCTCCCCGAATCCGAGCGCGTGGCGTACATCGACCGCGGCGACTTGGAATCGAAGCGGCGCGGCCGCACATGACAGCGATGAAATACGTTGGTCCGGTCCAGAAGCTCGTTGCACGCAACGACAATCCCGTGCGCTATTCCTTGCCACTCGGCGCGCAGCAGGTTCCATTGAATCCCCTGTTCGGCAAGCCGGTGGGCCTGCGCTCGACCGGCAAGATCACGTGCATCAACTGCGGGCGCAACAGCAACAAGAGCTTCAGCCAGGGTTACTGCTACCAGTGCTTCCAGAAGCTCGCCCAGTGCGACAGCTGCATCATCGCGCCGGAGCGTTGCCACTACGACGCAGGTACCTGCCGCGAGCCGCTGTGGGGCGAACACTTCTGCATGCAGGATCACATCCTGTACTTCGCGAATTCCTCGGGCCTCAAGGTCGGCATCACGCGCGCGTCGCAATTGCCGACGCGCTGGCTCGACCAGGGCGCGACGCAGGGCCTCGCCGTATTGCGGCTGCGCAGCCGGCAGCAGGCGGGCTTCTGCGAGGCGATGTTCCGCGAGCACGTCACGGACCGCACAAACTGGCGCAGCATGCTGAGCGGCACGCAGTCCGACATCGACCTCGTCGCGGAGCGTGACCGGCTGCTCGCGCTGTGCGCACCCCAGCTACAGGAACTGCAGAAACGTTTCGGCGTGCATGCAGTCAGCGTGCTGACCGGCCTCGAACCGCTGTCGATCACGTATCCGGTGCTGCGCTACCCGGAGAAGGTCGCCTCGCTCGAGCTCGAAAAGGACAGCGAAGTCGCCGGCACGCTGCTCGGCATCAAGGGGCAATACCTGATCCTGGATTCAGGTGTGCTGAACATCCGCAAGTACACAGGTTACGAACTCGAACTGACGACGCCGGACTGATCCCGGCATCCACCAACCCATACAGGTGAAAGAGGCGCTCATGAAAGAATCCCAGGGCAAGACCGTCTGGCTGCGTGATTACCGCGTTCCCGATTACCTGATCGACGAGACGCAGCTCGTGTTCGAGCTGTTCGAAGACTACACGCTCGTCAGCTCGCGCCTGCGCATGCGGCGCAATCCCGCAGCCGGCGCCGGCCGCGCAGCACTCGTGCTCGACGGCAACCAGCTTGCACTCGAGGAAGTGAAACTCGATGGCCGACCGCTCGCGCCGCCGGCGTATGAGGTCGATGACGACCACCTGACACTGCACGACGTGCCGGCAACATTCACGCTCGAGTGCCGCACGCGTATCAAGCCGCAGGAAAACACCTCGCTGGAAGGCCTCTACAAGTCGCGCGTGATGTTCTGCACGCAGTGCGAAGCCGAGGGCTTCCTCAAGATCACGTACTACCTCG
>DASWWP010000134.1:0-9361 GCA_036405915.1 Pseudomonadales bacterium | reverse complement strand
CTTCCCCACGGCGCTTCGGTGAGCACGGTATCGGCCTGCGCGGGCAGGCCGGTGACGGTGACGAGCGTTGCAAGCCGCCGCGTTGCCGCGCGAACCGGATCGCGCGGCGAGCGGCCGTCGAGATTCACGCGCAAGCCTGGACGCCGCACGGCAACGGGCAGTCAGTTAGCCGCTGCGGGCGGGCCGGGCGGCACCACGCCGACGGCAGCCGCGTGCTGCTCGTACGCGGCGGCGAGATCGGCGAGCACGTCGGGGTTGGCCGCCGCGAGGTCATTGGTTTCGCCGGGGTCCACCGACAGGTCGAACAGCTGCCAGTTGCCGATGCCGTTCGGTGGCGGCATCCACAGTGCCTTCCACTTCCCGCGGAATACCGCGCGCTGGCCGCCGTGCTCGAAGGCGAGCGCTTCGTCGTCGCTGCGTACGGCCTGGATCTCGCCGCGCAACAGGGCCGCGAACGAACGTCCGGTCATCGGCAGGACGTCGCGGCCGTCGAAGGTCGTCGTGTTTTCGCCGCCAGCGAGTTCGATGAAGGTCGGTGCGATGTCGAGCGCGGCGACGAGTGCGTCGCTGCGGCCCGGCGCAAGGCCGAGGCCCGGCGCATTGATCGCGACGGGCGAATGGATGCCGCCCTGCGCGAGCGAACTCTTCGTCAGGAAGTCGGGCGATGCGCCGACGTCACCCCACGCAAGGCCGATCAGCTTGTACGAATCGCGCTTGCCGATGTTGTCGACGCTGTTGTTCCACTCGGCGCGATACTGCGCGAGGAACGGGCCGTCGTCGGCCGTGCCTTCGGCGCCGTTGTCTGACATGAACATGATCAGCGTGTCGTCGAGTTCTCCGAGCGCTTCGAGGCGCGCGACCATGCGGCCGATCTCGGCATCCATGCGTTCGACCATCGCCGCATACGCTTCCATCACGGCGATTTCGGACGCCTGGCGCTCCGCGCCCAGCTCGTTCCACGGCGTGATGCCGGCGGCAAGGCGCGGCGCGGCGGCGTCGGCAGGGATCAGGCCGATTTCCTTCGCGCGCTCGAAGCGGCGGGCGCGGATCACGTCGTAGCCTTCGTCGTAACGGCCGCGGACTTTCGCGATGTCTTCGTCGGGCGCCTGGATCGGCCAGTGTGGCGAGGTATACGCCACGTAGCCGAAGAATGGACGATCCTGCGCGCTCGCTTCCTCCATGTAGCCGATCATGCGGTCGGTGTACGTGATCGTCGAATAGAAGTCGTCGGGCAGGCTCGTGACCGGCACGCCGTCGTCTTCGTAGTGCACGCCTTCGCGTGAGCCATAACCGATCAGGTCGAAATGGAACGCGCCCGGTTCGAGCACGACGAACGAACGCTCGAAGCCGCGATCGGCCGGCGCTTCGCCTTCAGCGAGCCCCAGATGCCACTTGCCGACCATCGACGTGTGGTAACCGAGCGCCGACATGCGCTCGGCGGTCGAGGCGACGTCGGGAGTCAGGCGATTCTGGTACGAGGCATTGCCTTCGATGAAGCGGCCCTGCGAGCCGACGCCTGCAAGATGGTGGTCCATGCCCGACATCAGCATCGCGCGCGTCGGCTGGCAGGCCACCGATACGTAGAACTGCGTCATCATGACGCCGGACGTGAACAGTCGGTCGATGTTCGGCGTCTGCATTTCGCCGCCGAAGATGCTGAGGTCCTGGTAGCCGAGGTCGTCGGCGACGATCAGCAGGATGTTCGGGCGCGAGCCGGGCGTGAGGCCTGTGCTTGCAGGACGCGCGGGGGCAGTGCTTGCCTGCGGCGCCGCGGCTGGCGCGGACTGCGCGGCGGATTCTGCCGGCGATTCCGCCCGCTGGCATGCGCTGAGCGCGAGCAGGGCGCCGCATGCGACGACGAACGAGTGCTTCATGTCATTTCCTCTTGTGTGGGAAATTGCATCGGATCCGGCGGGCGCCGGTTCCGCTGATGCTGGCGTCAGGCGAACGCCGGGGCCCCGGTGGGGCTGCCGCATTCTGGCACTCTCTCGCAGTCAGCGTCGAGCCTCAGTGTGCCGATCCGGAACGGGAATGCCGCGTCTGCTGCATGCGGCCGCGCGACGTCTATGCGCCTGCGTGACGGTGGACTACGCTTCGCTGCGTCGCTTCACGGAGAGAGCCTTCATGCGCCGCGCATCCATCATCCGCCTGTGCCTGACATTCGTTGCAAACGCCGCAGCGGCCGCGACTGCGGCCGCATCACCCGAAGCCGATGCCGTGATCGCGCAGGTGGCCGACGCCATGGGCGGTACCGACGCCCTGCTCGCGATCGAGACACTGCAGGCCGACGGTTACGGCATGGAAGCCTACTTCTGGGGCGGCGGCAACATCACGGGTGACGAAGAGGCACCGCAGAAATGGGCTGAGAATCCGACTTTCTCGTCCGTCTGGGATTTCGCCGGCCAGCGTTACCGCACGCAGTACCGGCACAACTTCCTGTTCCCGTTCGGCGGCATCTTCGGCCACAGCTTCGCGCTGTCGGCGTGGGGCATCGATGGTGATGTCGGCTACACGATCGCGCCAGCCGGCAATGCGACGCGCCTCGCCGACTGGACGACCGGTGGCGCGTGGTTCAAACCCGACGGCAGGGTGTTTCGCGCATACGAAGCGCTCGGGCATCCGGTAGCGGCCGTGCGCGCGGCGCTCAGCGGCCAGGCGGCGGCGGAGAACCTGCGCGTCGAGAACGGCGCGACGCTCGTCGACCTCGTGATCGACGAAGGCTATGTCACGCTCGGCATCGATCCGGCCACGCTGCTGCCAGAGTGGGTGCGCTGGACGGTGCCGCACCAGAACCTCGGGGAGGTCGTCATGACGACGCGCTTCGTCGGTTACCAGGACTGGGATGGAGTCCAGCTGCCGTTCACGTGGACGACGCGCATCGACTGGCGCGACACGCTCGTGCAGACGCGCATGCTCGACGCGTACTACGTCAATGCCGCAGATACGCCAGCCATCGCAGCGCCAGCCGCCGCATTGAACCAGCCACTGCCGCCGGCGGCGCCGCCCGCCGCGCCGATCACGGTCACGCAGGTTGCCGACGGCATCTGGCATTTCAATCCCGGCGGGCACACCGTCGTCGAGTTCAGCGACCATCTCGTGATGTTCGAGCTCGGCGGCAGCACGGCACAGGCACGCGCGGCGATCGGGCAGGCGAATGCACTGGTGCCCGGCAAGCAGCTGACGCACCTGATCGTGTCGCACCACCACTTCGACCATACGCTCGGCTTCCGCGCGGCGATCGAGGCGGGGCTCACCGTGATCTCGCATCGCGGCAACGAGGGGATACTGCGCGACATGGCGACGCGCCCGGCGCCGAACTTTCCCGGCCTCATTCCGAACCCGCAGGGCGGCGTGCTGGATTTCATGCCCGTTGACGGGCACCTGCGGTTACAGGACGAAAGCATGACGCTCGACATCTACGAAGTCGTCAAGCACAACCACATGGCGAACGCCGTGTTCGCCTATGCACCGGACAGCAGGACTTTCATCGAAGCCGACCTTGCGACACCGGCGAACCAGTTTTCATTCTGGGCAGAAGCGTACGAGGACAACCTCGAACACTACGGCCTCGACGTGGACATGGTGTCACCGAACCACGTCGCCGCGCCGATGACGCACGCGGAAACGCTGAAGTGGATCGCGGAAGGGGTGCCGCGCGCGCTGGCGCGCTGCGAGGAAATGGAAGCGGGCGGACGCAACGTGCCGGGCTGTCCGCCGTACATCTTTCGCGACTGGGCCGCACGCGCTGCGGATTAAGTGGCCCTCGAAGTCTGCGGACACCCACTTGTCACGGGTGCTAGCGGTTCCGGACCCTACGCATGGGCCCGAAGTGGGTGTCCCGACCAATAGCGGATCAGCCCGCCATCGGATGCAACTGCACGATATTGCCGTCAGTGTCGCGGATGCGCAGGATCTCGTTGTTGCCCGGCACGTCGATGATCGTGCCGCCAAGCGCTTCGACGCCTGCGATCACTTTCGCGCGGTCGAAGGGTTCGACCTTGATGCCGAACAGCACGATCTTCGGTTCGTGGTTGAACTCGTAGCGCGACTGCTCGAGGTAGAGGCGGGTCTGCGATTCGGGGAATTCGAAATAGGCCATGCTCATGTCCGGCGTCCACTTCGGTTCGCCGTACAGGATGCCGTACCACTGCAGCGCCTTTTCGATGTCGCGCACGCGGACGAGCACGCTCTGCACGCCGTGCGGCGTCACGAGGCCCTGGTGCCACGGCACGAGTTCGTTCGGGTGTGCGGCCGTGACGAGCGTGTCCGGCGCCGGCAGGAACTGGATCTCATTGCCGTCGGGATCGCTGAACAGCGCGCCGAAACCGCGCGAGCCGGGGAATTCGCCGAAGCCGGCGGCCGCGAATTCCTCGCCGAGGCTTTTCATGATCGTTTCGCCGTCGCGCTGCCAGTCGTGCACGGACGTGCAGAAGTGGCCGATGTACGTGCCGCGCCCAGCGGAGTCGCCGACGGCGAGGTAACCGACTTCACGATTTTCCGGCAGCGGATCCAGCAGCACGAAGTAACGCAGCCCGCCGCGGAATTCCTGTGCGTGCAGTTCCGTGTTGAACAGGCCCATGTAGAACTTCGTGGTCTTTTCGACATCGGGCACCATCACGTCGAGATGGTCGAGTCCCCGCGTACGCAGCGGCAGTACCTTGTCCTGCGCGAGTGCAGAATTCGACAGCGTCGTGGTAGCGGTGGAAAGTGCGGCCATGCCGAGCAGCATGTCGCGGCGGTTCAATTTCATTCGTGTGCTCCTGTTCTTGTTATGGCTTGTTGTGTAGTGGGTGCATGATGGTTCGTGGCCATTAAAAACTGGCCGTACTGGGACAGGTCGTCGTGATTACGTACTGTCGCGCAATGACGTACTTATGGCGTTGACGCCGACGCCGTCTGTTTCGCCTTCTGCTGCTCCATCAAGCTTTCTAGCAGGGCCACCGTCTCCGGCCGATCGACCGGCGGATGCGTCGCGAGGAACACGCCGTGTGCCCAGTCGACTGCCGTGCGGCCGACCTTGTCGGCGATGTCGAGTTGCGCGCCGTTTTCGGCGAGCCAGCGGATGATGTCGTCGGAGCCGCGGTTCGCGGCGCCATGGATCGCGGCGAAGCCGAGCGCGTTCTGCGCGTTGACGTCGTTGCCGAGCGAGTGTGCGTATTTCACCGCTTCGAGAAGTTGTTCCGGGCCCTCGTCGTAGGTCTGCGCCACCGTCCAGTTCACGCCGGCGGCTACCATCAGCGGCGTCGTGCCGTTGAAGGTCGCGAGGTTCGGGTCGGCACCGTGTTCGACGAGGAGTTTCATCGTCGTCACGTCACCGGAGTAGGCCGCGCGCAGGAACGGCGTCTGGCCCGTGACGTCGACCCAGGACAGGTAACCGAGGCGCGTGATCCAGCGTCGCACCGGCAATACCTGCTCGACGCGTGCATTCGGGTCGGCGCCGCGCTCGAGCAGCGTCTGGATCAGCCCGAGCGCTTTCTCGCGATCGATGCCGTTCTCGCGTGTCGGTACCGGTACGTCGAGGTTGCGCAGGTCGACCGCGGCGAACAGCGGCGTCTGTCCGTACCAGTCGCGGACGTTGATGTCGGCGCCCTGTTCGATCAGGTAGTGCGCCACTTCCATGTGTTCGGTCTCGTTGTTCGGTTTCGCGGCGACCGGGCCGTTCAGGATCGCGTTCAGCAGCGGCGTGACGCCGTCGGCGTCGGCCTGCTCGAGGTTTGCACCTGCCTCTACAAGAAGTTTCGTCGTCGCGAGGTCGCCGGTGCGCGTCGAGTACAGCAGCGGCGTCTTCGCACCGCCGGTCGTATTGCGCGCGCCATGCGGCGGATAACCGCCCCAGTTCACGCCGACGCCTTTCGATGCGGACACGTCGGCCGGCAGGCGCCAGCGCGGCTCTTCGCCGGGCGGGGTCTGCAGGTTCACGTTGGCGCCGGCTTTTAGCAGCAGCGCGACGACTTCGGGCGATTTCGAGCGCACGCCGATCATCAACGCGGTCTGCTGGTAATGCGGTTCCTGCGCATCGACTTCGACTCCTTCGTCGAGCAGTGCCTTCACGATCTCGGGCGAACCACTGCGTGCGGCGAGCATCAGCGGCGTTTCGCCGGCCGAGTCGGGCGTGCGCGGATCGGCACCTTTTTCCAGCAGCAGCTGCACCATGTCGACGTCGCGATTCTCGATCGCGATCGCGAGCGCGGCGAGGCCGAGGCCGTTGCGCTGGTTCACGTCGGCGCCGGCATCGAGCAGGCGCTGTGTCAGGTCGAGTTCCTCGATGCGCACGAGCCAGTGCAGCGCGGGCGTCTGGTTCGGGCCGGGCGCATTCACGTCGGCGCCGCGCTCGGCCAGCAGCTGGCGCACGGCATCGAGGTCGCGTTGCATCGCGGCGACGGCGAGGCGGTCGTCAGGCTGCGCGACCAGCGGTGATGCCGCGCCGAGACCCATCAACGACGACAGGGCTACAGACAGGATGTGGCGTTTCATGGCGGGTATCCTCAGATGGTCAGCGGCGCGGTGCTGTCGCCGAAGCTGTTCAGCGGGATGTCGAGCTTGTCGAACATGCCGGCGAGCAGGTTCGACATCGGCGTGCCGAGGCCCGCGCGTATGTGGCGGCCGCCCTGCAACTTGCCCGATGCACCGCCGGCAAGCAGCAGCGGCAGCGGATCGTGGTCGTGCTGGTTCGAATTGCTCATGCCGCTGCCGTACAGGACCATCGAGTTGTCGAGCAGCGTGCCGTCGCCGTCCGGCGTCTCCTGCAGTTTCTGCAGGAAGTAGCCGATCGTCGATGCCGTATGGAAGGCATTCAGTTTCGACAGGCGTTCGATGTTCGCCGGCACTTCGGAATGGTGCGAGAGATTGTGGAAAGGATCGTTGATGCCGCTCTCGGCGTACACGCGGCCGCTGACCTCGCGCGCAACCATGAAGGTCGACACGCGCGTGATCTCCGCCTGCCATGCAAGCGCGAGCAGGTCGAACATCAGTTTCGAATGCGCGACGAAACTCTGCGGAATGCCGACGGGTTTGGCCGGCACGTCGAGGTCGTCGGAGGCCGAGGCACCGGCAAGCTGCAGGCGGCGCTCGATTTCGCGTACGTCTTCGAGGTAGCGCTCGAGGCGCGGACGGTCGGCTGCCGGCAGCGTGCGCTGCAGTTTCGCGACGTCGTCGACGACCGCGTCGAGCAGGCTCTGCTTGAGTTCCATGCGCGTCGCGCGCTCTTCAGCCGTGCTGCCGTCGCCGAACAGGCGCTCGAACACGATCTGCGGATTCTGTTCCATCGGCAGCGGCGTATCGGGCGTGCGATACGCAATCGAGCTGCTGTCGTCGAGCGACAGCTCGAGCGTCGGGATCGGCGTGTCCTGGCCGATGTGCTGCGCGACGAGCTGGTCGAACGAGGTCGCGAACTCGGGACCGGTGCCCGGTGGCATGCCGGTCAGCCAGGTCTGCGACGAGCGCGTGTGGTTGGCGCCGGCGGAGGCGTCTTCGCCATAGGCGGCAGGCAGGCGCATGTCGCTGATGACGTTCAGGCGTTCGCGAAACGGTTCGAGCGATTTCAGCGTGGGCGTGAATTCGAAGCCGGTGCCGTCGGTGGCCGGCGTCCAGTTCCTCATCACCGCGCCGTGCGCGATGTAGATGCATGCGAGGCGAGGGCGTGGCGTTGCCGCGGCCTGCGCGAGTGCGCCGGCCGGGATCATCGCATCGAGCAGCGGCAGCGCGATGGTGGTGCCGGCGCCGCGAATGAAGTGGCGGCGCGAGAGGTGCTTCCTGGTCAGGTAATGCATACCGGTTCTCCTGGATTCAACGATCAGCGACGGCAGCAGCCGGCGCTTCGACGATGTTCATGCGGAAGGGTTCGCTTTCCACGACGCCGAGCACGATATCGGAAAAACGATACTGTGACTCGCCGGATGCCGCGGCGATCTTGCGCACGGCCGCCATGTCGGGCGCGTGCAGGTGCCGGCCGAGCGCATAGCTGAGCAATTTTTCGATGACGGTCGACGCAACGGAATCGCCGCGATCGAGCAGCGCGCGGCGCAGCGCCACGGGGCCGTCGATCGGCGTGCCGTCGATCAGTTCCGTCTGCGTGTTCAGCGCGAAGCCGTTTTCATCCGTGCGCCAGCGGCCGACGAGGTCGAAGTTCTCGAGCGCAAGGCCGATCGGGTCCATGATCTGGTGGCACGAGGCGCAGGTCGGGTCGGCGCGGTGCAGTTCGAGGCGCTGGCGCAGCGTGTTGACGACGACGTCTTCCGGCACGCCTTCTTCGGTGAGATCCGTTTCGACGCCGGGCGGCGGTGTCGGCACCGGTGCGCCCATCAGGTCTTCGACGATCCACGCGCCGCGTACTACGGGCGACGTGCGGTTCGCGACGGACGTTGCCGTCAGGATGCTGCCGTGGCCGAGGATTCCGCGGCGCGGACTGTCGGCTGGCAGCGGCACGCGGCGCATGTAGTCGCCGCGCACGCCGCTGATGCCGTAGTGCGCCGCAAGGCGATCGTTGAGCCACGTATAGTCGGTGTCGAGCAGGCTCAGCACGCCGCGGTCTTCACGCACGAGGTCGCGGAACAGCAGCTCCGTTTCCTGGCGGAAGGCGTCCTGCAACTGGGCGTTGAAGGCGGGGTCCTGCGGCTCGGCCGCGGCGAGCTCGCGCAGCTTCAGCCACTGGCTCGCGAAGCTGTGCACAAGCGCATCGGACTTTTCATCGCGCAGCATGCGGCGCACCTGCTCTTCGAGCACGTCGCGCTCATGCAGGCGGTTCTCGCTCGCGAGCTGCAGCAGCTCGTCGTCAGGAATGCTGCTCCACAGGAAGAACGACAGGCGCGACGCGAGCTCGATGTCGCTGATTGCATAGATGGAGCCGGGCGCGAGGTCGCCGGGCTGCTGCTCCACCTGGTAGAGGAAGCGCGGATCCATCAACAGGCGCGCGATGGCGTACTGGATGCCCATCTCGAAGCCTTCGAGCGCGGCACCCTTGTCGTAGAACGCGAGCAGTTCGTCCACTTCCTCGGAGTTCGCGGCGATCGGCTGGCGCCAGCCGCGTGTCGCGAGCCGCGACAGGATTTCGCGCGCACAGGCCTGGGCTTCGGCATCGGCCTGCGGATAGCACGAGAAGATCGCCTGGCGGCTCGGCGTGTCGCCCGCGCCGCTGATCTCGAAGGGACCGTTGATCTTCAGGCTCGCGACGCCGCCGTCGACGCTGTAGTCGTCGAAGAAGTCGTTCACGCCTGCACAGCGCTTCACGTCCTGCACGGCGACCGCGATCGTGTGCGGACCGGCGCTGATCGGCAGCTGGAATTCGTTCGGGTTCTCGAGTTCGACGATCTCGCCGTCGATGCTGACGACCGTGCGGTTGCCGCCGGTGCAGGACGGCGTTGCG
>DASWWP010000133.1:0-2741 GCA_036405915.1 Pseudomonadales bacterium | reverse complement strand
CTCGGCGGCGACGCCCTCGACGCGCCGCGCCACCTCTACTGGAACTTCGTGTCGAGTCGCCTCGAACGCATCGAACAGGCGAAGGAAGACTGGCGCAACCAGCGCTTCGCGATGATCGCAGGCGATCCCGAGTTCATTCCGCTGCCCGACTGAGATCACGACGACCACGGCGCTGCGCACTGTTGCCCATTCGTGCGCGTGACCGTGTATTTATTACAGGCAGCGCGTATCGCCGTTGTGCTTCAGGCCGCCATCTTGCGGCACTCCGCCGCGCAGACGCGGCAGGCCTCGGCGCATTCACGGCAGTGCTCTGCTTCGTGCTTCGCGCATTCCTCCGCGCAAGCATCGCAGATCTCGGCGCAGAGCCGGCAGATCTGCTTCATCAGCTCGCTCCCGCGACTCATGCTGGCCGCAGCGAACTGGCAGATCCCGGCGCAATCGACGTCCAGACGTATGCAGCGCTGCATCATCTTGACGTCTGGTTCGTCGAGGCAAGCTACCGCACAGTGGCTGCAGGCCGCCGCGCAGTCGTTACAGGCCTTGATACAGCTGGCAAATTCATGATGTGACATCGGGAACCTCCTCCGTTCGACACAGCTGCGTTCGCAGCGCCCGCCGTCAGGGCGGGATACGTAGGCAAAGCAAGGTGCGGGCCAGCAGGATTCGGCTCAGTGACGACTGCGGCTGTCGTCATGGATTACGCAGTGGAATGCTTCAGTGATCGAGCAGGCCGTGACGCAGTGCGATCAACGTAAGCTCTGCGGAATTCGCTGCATTGAGCTTCTGCTTGATGTTGTACAGATGCGTGCCCACCGTGCGCGGGCTGACGAAGAGCGTCGTCGCGATGTGCGCCACCGACTGTCCTTTCGCAAGCAGCATGAAGATTTCGAACTCGCGGTCAGACAGGATCTCGACCGGCGTCTGGCCCGTGAGCGCCTGCTCGGCCAGCGTGCGCGCGAGCGTCGAGTCGAGGAAGACATTGCCGGCAGCCACTTCATGTATCGCATGGATGAGTTCTTCCGGCGCGACGCGTTTCGAAAGATAACCGGCGGCGCCGAGTTTCAGCAGGCGCCGCGGGTGGATGCTGTCTTCGTGCGCGGACAGGATCAGGATCCTGACGCCCGGATCCTTGGCCAGCAGCCGCGTAACTGCCTCGAGGCCGCCCATGCCGGGCATCGCGATGTCCATCACGACGACGTCCGGCGTCACGTCCGGATAGCGCTTCAGCGCTTCCTCGCCGGTCGCAGCTTCCGCGACGACCGCGATATCGGCCGCTTCCTGCAGCAGCAACTTGAAACCCATGCGTACGACGGCATGGTCGTCGACGAGCATCACGCGAATCGTCATCGGCTCTTCTCCTGCGCGAGCGGCAGGCTGACGACGACGCGGACGCCGTGCCGCGCGTCACCGTGCCACTGAAAGCTGCCACCGAGTCCTTCGGTGCGCTCACGCATGCCGATCAGGCCATAGCGCTCGCTGCGGTCGTTCGGATCGCTGCGCGGGCCGCGGCCGTTGTCGCGCACGCTGAGCGTGAGATCGTTTGCCGCGGCCACGCTAACCTCCGCTTCGGTGGCCTCTGCATGGCGCACGACGTTCGTGAGGCATTCCTGCACCATGCGATAGGCCGCGATCGCAACGTCCGCGCTCACGCGCGTGAGGTTGCCGTCGATCGCGAGCTTGAAGCGTATTGCCGGATGCCGCGCCTGCTGCACGCCGACCAGTTCCTGTAATGCTGCCTGCAAACCGAGTTGATCGAGCACGAGCGGACGCAGCTGGCGCACGATGTCATGCATCGCGTCGTACATCTGCGCGGAAACATCGACGATCGCCTGCGCGGGCTCGTGCAGCTCCGGCTGTTTGCCGCGCGTGCGGTTCGCAAGCGAGGTAGCGATCGTCTTTACGGCTGTCAGCGACTGGCCGACTTCATCATGAAGTTCGAGTGCAAGCGTGCGGCGTTCGTCTTCGACGTGGCGCTGGATCAGCTCCATCCACTCGCGGTTTTCGCGCAGCGCGCGTCCGGCGAACCAGAAGACGAGCAGGTTCAGCAGCGACAGCAGGGCCAGCGACAGCAGGAACAGGTTGACGAGTTCGTCCCAGGCATCGAGCACCATGCGCGAATGATCCGGCACGATGCGCACGCTGCCGCCGTCGAGCGGCAAGGTCGTCGGCAGCGTTTGTGGCGCAACGAGCGTGCTGAACCACTCCGGCGCGCTGCGGCCCGACTTATACGGCGACGGCGGCGATGCGTAGAGGATATCGCCGCCGCTGCCGCGCACCTCGATGTCGTGCGCGCGAATGCGCCCGGCCTGGCCAAGGAAGTCGATCAGCATCTGCGGCCGCGTGCCGCCCCCGACGGTATCGCTTGCGACCAGGTTGCCGAGCATCTGCTGCGTGATAAGCGTCGCCGCCTGCATCTCGGCGTCGATCGAACGGCGCGCCGCGGCGATCTGCAGGGCGGTCAACGACAGCATGAACAGCAGCATCACGAGCGTGATGAGCCAGTTGATGGTCGAGCGCAGGCTCATGGCCTACTCGAACTGCAGGTAGCCGATGCGGTTGTTCGCGCCGTCGGTGAACAAGAGTTTGTCGCTCAGGCGCCGCGGTGGTTCGCGATCGGCGCCGGCCGTGAGGCCGACTGCGCGTGCCTGCCCTTCAGCGATCGGGAATTCGCTGATCTCGCCGGCTGGCGTCACGCGGCCGAGGCGGTTGTTCTTCGTGTACCACACGTTGCCGTCGGGGCC
>DASWWP010000132.1:0-5330 GCA_036405915.1 Pseudomonadales bacterium | reverse complement strand
GAATTGGGCCATTTTTCAAGGGCCTGGCGCAATGTGTTGTGGGATAATGTCCGGATTGACACTACGCCGCACCAGGGGCTCATTCATGAAGGCAACCATCAAGTGGGTCGAGGATGCGATGTTCCTCGGGGAGTCGGGTTCAGGACATTGCGTCATCATGGACGGCCCGCCTGAAATCGGCGGACGCAATGCCGGCATTCGCCCGATGGAGATGCTGTTGATCGGCGTTGGCGCGTGCTCGTCGGTGGACGTCGTCAGCATCCTGAAGAAGGCGCGCCAGGATGTCACGGGCTGCGAGGCTAAGGTCGAGGCTACGCGAGTCGACGCGATTCCCGCGGTGTTCGAGAAGATCCACATGCATTTCATCGTTACCGGCAAGTCGCTCGACGACGCCAGGGTCAAACGCGCGGTCGAACTGAGCGCCGAGAAATATTGCTCGGCCTCGATCATGCTGCAGAAAGGCGGGGTGCAGGTGACGCACGACTACGAAATCATCAATGAATGACCGGTTCGAGCCGGCGAGTCATCGAGAAAAGGGATATCTGCATGCTCACGTTCGCGAGAACCTTTCATTCACTGGCGGTGCTGGCGATTGCATTGATGCTCGGCGCCTGCGTTTCATCGGGCGGTAGCGTCGAACAGAAACGCGCGGCCGTGCACGGCATGAAGAACGAGGTGCTGAACGAACTGTACAGCCGCAAGCCCGATGTGCAGCAGCAGCTTGGCGGCGCGCCCGGCTACGCGGTGTTCAGCTCGGCCAACGTCAACGTCATCCTCGCGAGTTTCGGCGGCGGCTACGGCCTGCTGCACGACAACCGCACGGGGCAGGATACCTACCTGAAGATGGGCGAGTTCGGCGTCGGCCTCGGCGCGGGCCTGAAGGATTTTCGCGTCGTGATGATCTTCCACACGCAGGATGCGATCGACCGCTTCATGGAATACGGTCTCGGCTTCGGCGCACAGGCTGACGCGGCGGCCGTCGCAAGCGAGCAGGGCGGAGCAGTAGGCGGTGAGCTGCAGCTCGACAACATCACGGTATACCAGCTCACGCAAACCGGACTTGCATTACAGGCGACGATCAAGGGAACGAAGTACTGGCGGGACGAGGAGTTGAACTGAGCGGTTCTGCGGACGCGATGCAGTCTACGCGGTAATGGATAAGTCCCCGACGCGAGGATGACGCGTGATGCAGTCGTAATGCGGGGCGGCTAAATCCGGTAGACCGCCGTCTTCATCACGCGAGCCATCAGGCTCATCGCCGTCTTGACCGGGGCGGGCAGACTGGCAGCGCCAGATTCGATCGCCACCGTCGCATGCTTTCCTTCGTCGATGTGCATCTGCTCGAGGATGCGGCGGCTCCTGTCGTCGGTGGCCGGCAGCTGCTGCAGATGTTCGTCGAGGTGTTTGACGACCTGCTTCTCCGTTTCGGCGACGAACCCTAGGCTCCACTTGTCGCCGGCCAGACCGGCGAGTGCGCCGATGCCGAACGACATGCCGTACCACAGCGGGTTCAGCAGGCTTGGGCGGCTATCGAGCTCACGCAGGCGCGTTTCGCACCAGCTGAGGTGATCCTCTTCTTCCTTCGCGGCATGTTCCATGCTCGCGCGCACATCTGGCAGTCGCGCCGTAAGCGCCTGGCCCTGGTACAACGCCTGCGCGCAAACTTCGCCGGTGTGGTTGATGCGCATGAGGCCTGCTGCGTGATGCGCTTCCGCAGGTGACAGTGTCGTCACCGGAGCCGCTTCTGCTGGATTGGCGCGCGCTGCGTGCACGCTGCCGGGCACCAGCGTGCGCAGCGCCTGGTCGAGATTAATGATGAGCTTGTCTAATGGCGAGTGCATACGGGCTCCGGGCAAGTGGGTTGTGCTAGGGCCAGTGACGATAACGTCACTGCCCTTCGCGCGCCACGGCGCGCCAGCCGATGTCGCGGCGGCAATACATGCCATCCCATGAAACGTTGTTTACGAGCGCGTAAGCCGTGCGCTGCGCATCGGACACCGTGGCGCCGAGCGCCGTCGCGCACAACACGCGGCCGCCGTTCGTGACGACCTTGTCGCCGTCGAGCTTCGTGCCGGCGTGGAAAATCTTCGAGCCCTGCGGCGCGGGCCGGTCGAGGCCGGAGATCTCCTTGCCCTTCGCATATGCGTCCGGGTAGCCGCCGGCAGCCAGTACGACACCAATGCACGCGCGGCTGTCGAATGCGATGTCCTGGCAGTGCAGCTGGCCGGCGAGCGCGGCTTCGCACAGCTCGATGAGGTCGGTCTGCAGGCGCATCATGATCGGCTGCGCTTCCGGATCGCCGAAGCGGCAGTTGAACTCGACGACTTTCGGCGTGCCGTCAGGCGTGATCATCAGGCCGGCGTACAGGAAGCCGACATACGTATTGCCTTCCGCCTTCATGCCGCGCACGGTCGGCATGATGACTTCGTTCATGACGCGCTGGTGCACGTCCGGCGTCACGACCGGCGCCGGCGAATATGCGCCCATGCCGCCGGTGTTCGGACCCTTGTCGCCGTCGTCGCGCGCCTTGTGGTCCTGCGACGTCGCGAACGGCAGCGCGGTCGTACCGTCCACGATCACGATGAAGCTGGCTTCCTCGCCGACCATGAATTCCTCGATGACGACCCGGCGGCCGGCATTGCCGAAGCTGTTGCCGGCGAGCATGTCGCGTACGGTCGCTTCGGCTTCGGCCAGCGTCTGCGCAATGATGACGCCCTTTCCGGCCGCGAGGCCGTCGGCCTTGATGACGATCGGCAGCTTCTGCGTGCGCAGGTACGCGATCGCGGGCTCGACTTCAGTGAAGTTCCCGTACGCTGCTGTCGGAATGTCATGGCGGGCAAGAAAGTCTTTCGTGAAAGCCTTCGAGCCCTCGAGCTGTGCGGCACCCTGTGTCGGGCCGAAGCACGGCAGACCCAGCTTTTTGAAATGATCGACGACGCCGGCCACGAGAGGCGCTTCCGGGCCGACGAGCGTCAGGCCGACGCGGTTTTGCTGCACGAAGTCAGACAGTGCCGCATGATTCGCGATGTCGAGTTCGACGTTGCTCACCTTCGGCTCGCGCGCCGTGCCGGCATTCCCGGGCACGACGTATACGTGCTCGACGCGCGGCGACTGCGCGGCCTTCCATGCCAGGGCATGTTCCCTGCCGCCGCTGCCGATGATCATTACTTTCATGAAGCTGTCCCCTGATTAATGCCTGAAATGCCGCATGCCCGTGAACACCATCGCGATGCCCGCGGCATCCGCGGCGGCGATCACTTCGTTGTCGCGCATCGAGCCGCCTGGCTGGATGACGGCGGTAATGCCGGCGGCGGCCGCAGCTTCGATGCCATCCTTGAACGGGAAGAAGGCGTCCGATGCCATCACCGAGCCCGCGACCTGTAACTGTTCGTCGGCTGCCTTGATGCCGGCGATCTTCGCGCTGTATACGCGGCTCATCTGGCCGGCGCCGATGCCTATCGTCTGCCGGCCCTTGCAGTACACGATTGCATTCGACTTCACGAACTTGACGACCTTCCATGCGAACAGCAGGTCGGCAAGCTCGTCGGCCGTCGGTTTGCGTTGCGTGACGAGCTTGAGGTCCGACGCGGCGATGCTGCCGTTGTCGCCTGTCTGCACGAGCAGGCCGCCGTTCACCTTCTTGTAATCCCACGCAATCGCCGTCGACTGCCACTGGCCGCAGGCGAGCAGGCGCAGGTTGTCCTTACGCGCTATCTCCTTGGCCGCGCCGTCGCTGATCGATGGCGCGATGATCACTTCGGCGAACTGGCGTTCGACGATCGCGCGTGCCGTTGCCGCATCGAGTTCGCGGTTGAAAGCGATGATGCCGCCGAACGCGGACGTCGGATCGGTTTTGTACGCCTTGTCGTAGGCCTCGAGCTGCGTGGCACCAACGGCAACGCCGCAGGGGTTCGCGTGTTTAACGATCACGCAGGCGGCTTCGCCGAATGCTTTCACGCATTCCAGCGCGGCGTCGGTGTCGGCAATGTTGTTGAACGACAGCTCCTTGCCCTGTAACTGCATGGCGCTTGCCACGGTGCCCGATGGCGCATTCGCGTCGACGTAGAACGCTGCGCGCTGATGCGGGTTCTCGCCGTAACGCAGGTCCTGCTTCTTCTGCATCTGGCTGTTCCACGTGTGCGGAAAGGCCTGCGTGTCGCCGGAGGCATCGCGCGCGCCGAGGTACTGCGCGATCGCGCCGTCGTACTGCGCCGTGTGTTCGAAGGTTGCCATGGCAAGGCGGAAGCGCGTCGCCGCGCTGACCGTGTTGCCGCTCGTGCGCAGCTCGTCGAGCAGCGTCGAATAATCCGCCGGATTCACGACGACGCTGACCCATGCGTGGTTCTTCGCCGCCGCGCGCAGCATCGCGGGCCCGCCGATATCGATGTTCTCGATCGCTTCGCCGAGCGTGCAGCCGGCTTTCGCGACGGTGGCCTGGAACGGATAAAGGTTCACGACGACCATGTCGATCGGTGGAATGTCATGTTGCTGCATCACGGCGTCGTCGGCCCCGCGGCGGCCGAGGATGCCACCGTGTATTTTCGGGTGCAGGGTCTTCACCCTGCCTGCCATGATTTCGGGGAAGCCTGTGTAATCGGACACCTCCGTCACCGGGATGCCGGCGTCCTTCAGCAGTTTATGCGTGCCGCCGGTGGACAGCAGTTCGATGCCGAGGCCATGCAGGCCTCGTGCAAAGTCGGCGATGCCGTTCTTGTCCGACACGCTGAGCAGTGCGCGTCGAACGGTCGTGGCCTCGAGGTTGATGGCGGCGGGGGCGTGAGTACTCATTGCGATGGGTATCCTTCAGTCGAGCAGGTCATACTGTTTGAGCTTCTTGCGCAGCGTGCCGCGGTTCAGGCCCAGCATTTCGGCGGCGCGGCTCTGGTTGCTGCGCGCCTTCTGCATGACGGCTTCGAGCAGCGGCGCTTCCACTTCGCTGAGCACCATGTCGTACAGGCCCGTGATCAGTTCCGGATCGACCTGCGCAAAATAATCGTTCAGGACGGTGCTGACGCAGGCGCGCAGCGTTTGTCTCTGCCCCATCCTGTGCTCTGCGATCGGCTTCATGCGGCGGCGGCCTCCGGGCCCTGTTCTTCTTCCTGGCGGATTTGCTGTGCGGCATAAGCAGGTGAGGCGTCGAAAAAGCGGTCGATCAGCTCGATCTGCGCGGCGCCACTGTCGACGCGATTGAATTCGGCGCGAAATTCGCGCGCGCCCGCGAACGGGGCGAGATACCACGATGCATGCTTGCGTGCGTAGCCAAGGCCCATGCGCTCGCCGTAAAAGGCCAGGATGGCCTGCAGGTGTTCACGCACGACGCGATGCACCTG
>DASWWP010000131.1:0-28812 GCA_036405915.1 Pseudomonadales bacterium | reverse complement strand
TTTTCCAATTTATTGAATTTATTGAAAAAACAGCTGGCTAATTTTTAGCCAATTTAAGGTAAACACATTAGTTGCTGGCTGCGCGGGGGGTTGCCCGGCCGTTATCCACAAAGTTATCCAGAGAAGCTGTGGAAAAGTCCGCGGCGGGAACAAACTTCAATGCTTGCAAGCCTTTCCGGGCGGTACGGCGAGCGAAGGCTGCTATACTTGCGCCGTCATTTAACCTCCCGGAAAGCCGTCCCTGCATGTTGGAAATCACTGAAGACATCCCCTTCCTGTGGCGCCTGAGCACAGATAACGACGAGGGGTTCAGCATGGTATCGATGGTCATCCCCTTCAATTCCGGCAGCGAGAACCTCGAGCATACGATCCCGACCGATGTCGTCAGCTTCACCGGCGACAACGACAGCCTGGCCGAGGAAGAGGTACTCGAGTGGAACGAAGAAGACATCGCCCTGTTCCTGAAGCTGCTGTCGAACCGTGAGGCAGGCGGTGGCTACGTCAGGAAGAGCGAGTCGAGCCAGACCTACCGCATCGACCTGAGCGATCCTGAAACGATCGAAATCGTGCACATCGTTGCGGCCGCGGGCTTCGGCATGGCACTGGTCGTCGACGACCTGCTAATCAACGATCCAGCGGAGCTGGCGAGCACGCCTATCGAACCTGACGTCGGCGCGCACATCACGCTGCACACGGTCGACGGATACAAGCGTGGCGTCGTCGTCGGTACCGAAGACGACGAAGTCGTCTGCGTGCTGCAGGACCCGATCAGGATAGACAACCAGGTCGAGGCCACCGATATCCATACGCACGACCTCGTCGTCGTCAAGGCACACCAGCTGCTGCCGGCGCGTTACAGCAGCTCGCACCCCACGACCGGCGACGTGCTGCACTAGCTGCCGCGCCGCGTTTCGCCGTCGCAATTTCAGGCCCTCCGGTTACATGAGCACTTTCGATTCAGACGTCGCCAGAAGGCGTACCTTCGCCATCATCTCGCATCCTGACGCAGGCAAGACGACGATGACCGAAAAGCTGCTGCTGCTCGGCCGCGTGATCCAGAAAGCCGGCACGGTGAAGAGCAAGAAATCCGATCGCCACGTCACGTCCGACTGGATGACGATGGAGCAGGAGCGTGGCATCTCGATCACGTCAAGCGTCATGCAGTTCCCTTACAAGGAACGCGTCGTCAACCTGCTCGACACGCCCGGCCACGAGGACTTTTCCGAAGACACGTATCGCGTACTGACGGCCGTCGATTCCGTGCTGATGGTCATCGACGGCGCGAAGGGCGTCGAAGAACGCACGATCAAGTTGATGGACGTGTGCCGCCTGCGCGACACGCCTATCATCACCTTCGTCAACAAGCTCGATCGCGACATTCGTGCCGGCGTGGACCTCCTCGACGAAATCGAGAACGTGCTGAACATCCAGTGCGCGCCGATCTTCTGGCCGCTCGGCATGGGCAAGGAGTTCAAGGGCATCTACAACCTGTACACGGACACGGTTCATCTCTACGAACATGGCCAGAGCGACGAGTTGCGCACCGTCAAGAAAATACAGGGCCTCGATAGCGCGGAAGTGTCGGCTGTTCTGGGCCCGTATGCCGACGACTTCCGCGACGAAATCGAACTCGTGCGCGGCGCAAGCCATGCCTTCGACCTCGACGACTACCTGAAAGGCAAGCAGACGCCTGTGTTCTTCGGCACCGCGCTCGGTAACTTCGGCGTCGAGGAACTGCTCGACCACTTCGTCGACTGGGCGCCCGCCCCATTGCCGCGCGCGACGACGACACGCACCGTGCAGCCCGCCGAGCCGGCCTTCAGCGGCTTCGTGTTCAAGATCCAGGCGAACATGGACCCGAAGCATCGCGACCGCATCGCGTTCATGCGTATTTGTTCGGGTGCGTATGAAAAGGGCATGAAGATGCAGCACGTGCGCCTTGGCAAGGAAGTGCGCATCAGCGACGCGGTGACCTTCCTCGCCGGTGACCGTGAGCAGGCGGAATACGCAGTGTCCGGCGACATCGTCGGCCTGCACAACCACGGCACGATCCAGATCGGCGATACGTTCACGAGCGGCGAGAACCTGCACTTCACGGGAATTCCGCATTTCGCCCCGGAACTGTTCAAGCGCATCCGGCTGAAGGACCCGCTGAAGCTCAAGTCCCTGCAGAAAGGACTCACGCAGCTTTCGGAAGAGGGCTCCACGCAGGTGTTCATGCCGACTCGCAACAACGACCTGATCGTCGGCGCCGTCGGCGTACTGCAGTTCGAGGTCGTCGCGTACCGCCTCAAGGACGAATACAACGTAGAAGCCGTGTACGAACCGGTGGGCATCCACACGGCGCGTTGGGTCGAAGGCGAGCCAGCCAAGATCGAGGAGTTCAAGCGCAAGGCGGCCGACAACATCGCGATCGATGGTGGCGGCCACCTGACGTACCTCGCGCCGACGCGCGTGAACCTCAGCCTCACCGAGGAGCGCTGGCCCGACCTGCGTTTCTTTGCAACGCGCGAACACTGACCAGGTCTCGTGGCGCGGGAAGTCGCGGCCGAAGTTTCGAATCGTAAGGCCAGCACCAGGCCTGATGCTCCGGTGATATCACGAATCGTCGGCGGGAGCGTAATGGACATTGCCCGGGGGCACGTCTACTCTTGCCCGGCTCTTTTTTCTGCCACTGCGCAGTTCCACATCCACGGAGACAGTCATGGCACACGCAGCCGACTACAACTGGGACAAGCTCGAGTCGTACACGAAGCAGGCCGCGGACACGATCCTCGCGAGCTTCCGGGAAGCCGACCTCGACATGTACAAGCACTTCCTGAATTCGATGTACCACTACACGCTGCACAGCGGAGAGCGCCTGGAGTTTGCCTCGCGCGTGGCCGAAACGGATGAACTGAAAGCCTTCTACAAGGAGCTCGCCGACGACGAGGAAAGCCATTACCGCCTCGCACAGGCGGATCTGGAGGAGTTCGGCGAGCAGGTCGATCCGAACAACCCACCGGAACCCGTGCAACGCTTCCACGAATACTGGCAGTCGCTCGCGAAGCAACATTCGTCCGCTTACCTCGGTGTGCTGTACGTGGCCGAAAACATCGCGAAATTCGCCACCGGCCCGGTGCTGGAAATGTTCCCGAAACTGGAACTCACGAAGGCGCAAACCCGCTGGCTGCGCGTGCATGCCGAAGTGGACCTCGAACACGGCGCCGAAGTGCAGGAGATGTGCGCGAACTACATGGACCAGTACGAGCCTGTTATCACCGACGCGGCGCGGCAGATGTCGCAGTTCTGGATCGACATCATGCACGAAGGCTTCTACGGCAGGTCCGCGCCGCGAGCCTGATGACGGCATGCCCGCGTGACGCGCCCACCGCAGCTGGTGCATGCTGTTGCAGTGCGCACGACACGGGACGACAACGATGGGCATGGACCGGAAAATCGAGAAGCAGCCGCGGCCGCTGTGGCACTGGATGGCGTTTGGCCTAGGCGCGCTCGCTCTGGCCTTCATGCTGTGGCGCCTGATTGCCGATGCATCGATCCGCACGTATAGCGTGCCGGCCGCGCAGGTCGTGATTTCCACCGTTGAATACGGCGCCTTCGAAGACGTCATCCCGATCCGCGGCACGATCCAGCCTTTCGACAGCGTGTTCCTCGATGCCGTGGATGGCGGTGTCGTCGAGGAGATCTTCGTGGAAGAGGGCAGTTTCGTCGAAGCCGGCCAGCCGCTGCTGCAATTCAGCAACAGCGACCTGCAGCTGAACGTCGCGAGGAACGATACCTCGATCACCGAGCAGCTCAATAACCTGACCAACATCCGGAACCAGCTCGAGACGACCCAGCTGAATACCGAGCGCGAGCTGATCGACACGCAATACCGCATGACGAACCTGCAGCGCCGCCTGCCGCGCATGGAGCAGCTCGTTCGTGACAAGCTCGTTTCCGACGAGGACTACCAGGCGGCACGCGATGAGGAGGCGTATCTCGAACAGCTGCTCGCCAACATCCGCAGCCGCCAGCAGCTCGAGGATCGCATCCGTCGCGAACGCCTGCAGCAGATCGACGTGCAGATGAGCCAGCTCGAAGCAAACCTGAAACTCTCGCAAACAAGCTATGAAAACCTGCTCGTGCGCGCGCCGATCTCCGGGCAGCTGACCTCGTTCATCGCGGAGATAGGCGAGAACAAGACGCGCGGCACGCGCCTCGGGCAGATAGACGTCGTCGATCGCTACAAGATTACCGCGCAGATCGACGAGTTCTATGTCACGCGCGTGAGCGAAGGCCAGGTCGCGCGCTTCACGCTCGGTGGCGACGAGTTTCGCGCGACGGTCGGCAAGGTGTATCCGGAAATCCGCGAGGGCACGTTCAACGTCGATCTCGACTTCGATGGTGCGGCGCCGGCCGACATTCGTCGTGGCCAGACACTGCAGCTGAACCTCACGCTCGGCGCGCCGGTCGACTCGCTCCTGCTGCCCGTCGGAGGTTTCCTGCAGGACAGCGGCGGCAACTGGGCCTTCGTGCTCGACGGGAGCGGCGCGTACGCCACCAAACGCGACCTGCGCACTGGACGCCGCAACAGCCGCATGGTCGAAGTACTCGACGGACTCGAACGTGGCGAGCGCGTGATCACGTCGAGTTACGGGTCGATGGTGGACATGGAGCGTATCGAGCTCACCGGGGCGGAACCCTAGGGCCCGCGAATGCGCAGGCGGGAGCTGCCGCGCATTGCAGTCACGGCGCCGTCAGTTGTCCACGACGACGCGGATGAAGTGCGAATAGATCACGGTGTCGTCCTCGCCGCGAATGTTCATCCACACCCTGTAGGTACCGTCCGCGATCTGTGTCGTGTTCCAGCTTCGCGTATAGGAAGTCGAAGCTGGCGGGGCGCTTCCGCCGCCGCCGCTGGCACCGCCGGCGCTCCCGCTGTCGAGTTGCGAGTTGAACATCACCGATTCGATCCCGCTCGGGTGGAAGGCCTCGCCGGTGATGGTCACGATGCCGGAGACCGTCGCGCCGTCGGCCGGCGCGGTGATCACAGCGCTCGGCGTCGGCGCAGACGAGTTCCAGACGTTCAGGATGTGCGCAGCGCTCGTGATCTCGTTGCCGTCATGATCCACGGCGCTCGCGCGGAGGACGTAACCACCATCGGCCAGGCCCTGTGTCGACCATGTGGCCGTGTACGGAGCACTCGTATCCTGTGCAATGAGCAGGCCGTCGAACGCGAACATCAGCCGTGCGACGCCCGTATCGTCCGCGGCCGTTGCGCTCAGCGTCACCGTGCCGCTCGTTACCGTCGTGCCGAAGGGCGGCCCGTCGAAGCTGACGGTCGGCGGCGTCGTCTCGCTTGCGGGGGCGTTGTCCACCGTCACGCTCGGCGGGTAAAACACCTCCGCAGTATTGCCGGCTTCGTCACGGGCGCGCGCCGACAAGACGTGGCGACCTTCCGCGGCAGTCGTCGTATCCCAGGCCAGCGAGTAGGGCGCACCGGTGTCCTCCGCGCCGAGTGCCTCGCCGTCGAGCAGGAACTGCACGCCGGCAACGCCCGTGTTGTCGGTCGCGTCGACCGAGATCGTGACCGTGCCGCTCAACGTGGCGCCGAACGGTCCGACCAGCCGGACGACGGGAGGCGTAATGTCGTCGGCACCGCCACTGCCGCCGCCGTTCGCGATCCTGAAGGCGTCGACGAGCAGATACGCGCTGCTGCCCTGGTTGTGGTAGTTGCCGGTGTGTTCGATCCGGAGCACATGTTCGCCGGCATTCAGGCCGGAGCTGCTGAAGATTTCCGCCCTGGCTTCGCGTTCTGGCGCATAGGTGTCCACCGTGCCGACGAGGGCGTCGTCGAGGTACACGCGCGCGATGCCGGCGGCGCAGGGGCAGCGATAACCAATCCATGTGATGCCAGTGCCGCTGAAGTTCACGGTCGCCGTGGCGCCGCGCTGGAACGAGCCCACGATGCTGCCGCCGCTGACGCCCGGATTGTTCAGGTCGATCCAGTCGCCCGTATACGAAATGGAAGGATGGTATTCCTCGAGGTAGCCGCTGTTCGCCACCTGCACGGTGATCGCATCTTCCGCTGTGTTTCCGGCCCAGTCGGTGGCGACCACCGTCAGTTCGCGCGCGCCGTCGGCGAGCGTGCCGGTGTCCACGGCGATCGCGTACGGCGCCGCCGTGTCCGGAGTACCCGTCGACACGCCATCGACCAGCACGTGCACGCTCTGCACCCAGACGTTGTCACTTGCATCGGCAGTGACCCACAGGACTCCCGAAGCATCTGCGCCGTCGGACGGCGAGGTCACGCTGACCTGTGGCGGCACGGTGTCGGACGGCTGCGACGTGCTGCTGCCCGTGATGTCGAATGCATCGACCAGCATGTAGGCGCTGGTGCCGGCCGCGTGGTAGGAGCCGGTCACTTCGATCGTGAAGCTGTGTTGTCCGGCCGGCAGGCCGTCGATCCCGAAAATCTCCGCCTGCGGTTCGGGCGTCGCGGCATACGTGTTCACGGTGCCGACGAACTGGCCGTCGAGGTAGAGCCGCGCCGTGCCGGCCGCGCAGGCGCAACGGTAGCCGATCCACGTGATGCCGGTGCCGGAAAAACTCACCGTCATCGTCGAGCCGGCCTCGAAGGCGCCGAGCGCTTCGCCGTCAGTCCAGCGCGGGTCGGGGATGTCGTACCAGCGGTTCTGCAGGTACGTGATCGCGGGATCGTGCTCCTGCAAGCGCGTGGTTTGCGCACTGGTGGGAGAGGGGAGCATGACAGCTGCCATGAGAGCGGCGAGCGACGACCATACGTGAATCCGGCTCATGCACGATCCTCCATTACCCGCGTCGCGAAAGAGGCGTGAGCATGGAAGCCGCGCGGATGCGCCACAAGGCAGGAGACCTGATTGCTGGCGGGAAGACTACGGAGCGCAGGTCGGAACATCACCCCACGCGAGTGACGTCAGCCGCCGGAGATGGCGCCGATGATGATGAACACATCCTCGCCGGAGCGGATTGCTTCGGGCAGGGGCTTGTCGGGCGATTCGAAGGTCCAGTCCTGCCGGCAGACGTAGAAACGCACAAGCGGCCTTCGTTTGCCGGTGTGCGGATCGACGACTGCGCCTGCGAGTCCCGGATACTTCGCTTCGAGCGCGGCCACCACGCTGCGCGGCGTCGGCGTGCCATTCACATCGACGCTGACTTCCGCCGGCACGCCGCCCAGCGTTTGCAGATGAAACGGAATTTGAACGCGGATACTCGTCATGGCGTCAGCTTCGAAGGAAGTGGTGAGCGGTGCCGGAGTCGCGACTCCGACACCGATCTGTCAGGGAATAGTCTGCACTTCGACGGACAGCACCGCCGGCAGATCGCGCGCGATTGCGATCCAGCTGTCGCCGCTGTCGGGTGAGCAATAGACCTGGCCACCGGTCGTGCCGAAGTACACGCCGCAGGAATCGAGCGTGTCGACGGCCATCGCGTCGCGCAGGATGTTCACGTAGCAGTTCTCCTGCGGCAGGCCCTTCGTCAGCGCCTCCCATTCGTCGCCGCCCTTCTTGCTGCGGTACACGCGCAGCTTGCCGTCCGGCACGTAGTGTTCCGAATCGCTCTTGATCGGCACGACGTAGACCGTGTCAGGATCGTGTGCATGCACGGCGATCGGGAAGCCGAAATCGCTCGGCAGGTTTCCGCTGATCTCGTGCCAGTTCTCCCCGCGGTCGTCGCTGCGCAACACATCCCAGTGCTTCTGCATGTACAGAGTGTCCGGTTTCAGCGGGTTCATCGCGATGCGGTGGACGCAATGGCCTACTTCGGCATTCGGGTCGGGGATGTACAGCGAGTGCAGGCCCTTGTTGATCGGCTTCCAGCTGTCACCGCCGTCGTCACTGCGGAATGCACCGGCCGACGAGATTGCGACGTACAGTCGCTTTGGATCGTTCCGGTCGAGCAGGATCGTGTGCACGCCGAGCCCGCCGGCACCGGGCGCCCAGTGTGGCGCACTCGGATGCCCGCGCAAGGCAAAGACTTCCTTCCAGCTCCTGCCGCCGTCCGTACTCCTGAACAGAGCGGCATCCTCGACGCCGGCGTACACCGTATCGGGATCATGCGGCGAGCACTCGAGATGCCACACGCGCTTGAATTCCCACGGATGCGGCGAGCCGTCGTACCAGAGGTGCGTCGTCAGCGGTGCGTTCGCGGTGTCGTAGGCGAAGATGTGGCTTTCAGCGATCGGAAATCCCTGCGGCGTGACGACCGCTTCGCCCGCCGGCGTGCCAGGGCGTGTCCACGTTTTGCCGCCGTCGTCGGAGCGCTGGATGATCTGGCCGAACCACGACGTGTTTTGAGAGACGTAGATGCGGTCCGGATCGGCCGGCGACGCGTTCATGTGGTAGATCTCCCAGCCGCCGAAGAAGGGGCCATCGATTTGCCACTTCTTGCGGGACTCGTCGGAGGTCATGATGAAGGCGCCCTTGCGGGTGCCGGCCAGGACGCGGACTTTGCTCATGGGTGGTGCTCCTCTTCAGGGGATCTTCTCTTTTCTGGTCGAATGCCGCGGAGGCAAATCGACAGGCCCGTGCAAATCTTTTTTCCGGCTGCCCGCAGACCGCCCTGGAAAGGCGACAGGCCCCGTTTGTCCATGCCTTGATCAGGACGTGGCCTGTCCCTTTGGCCACCGAAACTAGAGGTGCTGCTTGCCGTCGTCCTTGCTGACGAGCGACAGGCCAGACAGGTCCGGTCCCTTGTTGTCGCCGCCGACGGCGCTTTCCGCCAGCGAAATCTTAAGGCGCAGGTTGTTTTTCGAATCCGCGTTCTTCAGCGCTTCCTCGAGCGTGATCTTGCCTTCCTTGTAGAGGTAGTACAGCGCCGAGTCGAAAGTGCGCATGCCGATGTTTTCGCTCTTCTCCATGACTTCCTTCAGTTCCTCGATCTTGCCGCCCTTGATGAGCTCGGCAACGCGCGGCGTGCCGAGCAGGATTTCGATCGCGGCTGCACGCTTGCCGTCGACCGTCGGGATCAGGCGCTGCGACACGAAGCCGCGCAGGTTCAGCGACAGGTCGTGGAAAAGCTGCTTGTGCCGCTCTTCCGGGAAGAAGTTGATGATGCGATCCAGTGCCTGGTTTGCGTTGTTGGCATGCAGCGTCGAAAGGCAGAGGTGGCCGGTTTCGGCGAAGGCGAGCGCGTGCTCCATCGTTTCCTGCGTGCGGATCTCGCCGATCAGGATCACGTCCGGCGCCTGGCGCAGCGTGTTCTTCAGCGCCTCTTCATCGGACTTGGTATCCACGCCCACTTCGCGCTGGTTGACGATCGACTTCTTGTGCGGATGCACGAACTCGACAGGGTCCTCGATCGTGATGATGTGGCCCGCGTGGTTCTGGTTGCGGTAATCGATCAGCGAGGCGAGCGACGTCGACTTGCCGGAACCCGTGCCGCCGACGAACAGGATCAGCCCGTTCTTGTTCATCATCAACTGCGTAAGAACGTCGGGCAGGCCGAGCTTCCTGAAGTCCGGGATCTCGGTCTTGATCGTACGGCAGACCATGCCGACTTCGTTGCGCTGCTGGAAGATGTTCACGCGGAAGCGGCCAATGCCTTCAGGCATGATCGCGAGGTTACATTCGGGACTTTTCTCGAACAGCATGCGCTGCTCGTCGTTCATGACGCTGTACGCGATGCGCTTCACGTCGCCCTCTGCGAAGCGCTCTTCGCGCATCGGCACCATCTTGCCGAAGGCCTTCATGCTCGGCGGCGCGCCGTAGGTCAGGAACAGGTCGGAGCCGTCGGCATCGACCATCTCCTTCAGCAAGGTGTTGAGTTCGATATCCATGGATGCTCCCAGTTTGCGGATGTCTGCGCGGGTATGACGGCCGGTGGCGTGCGGTACTTGAGCGTCTTCGGCCTTTTCAGCTTTCGCCTATTCGGCTATTCGCGTATTGGCTGTGGCTTGCGGAAGCGCTTCGCGGTGTACCACGGGACGTCTTCGTCGTGGCGGCTGACCTGGTCTGCCACGCCGAGCGTCAGCGCGAAGAGCGCCATGCGGATCAGCACGCCGTTGTCGGTCTGGCGGAAGATCGCGAGGCTCGGATGCAGGTTCAGGTCGTTGTCGAGTTCGTTGGCTTCGGCGCGCGAATCGCGCGGCAGCGGGTGCATGATGACCGTGTTCGGCTTGCAGTGGCGCGTATAGATTTCCTGGTTCAGGCGGAAGCGGCCGCGGTAGATGTCGGCTTCCTTCTGGTCGCTGAACCGCTCTTCCTGGATGCGCGTCAGGTAAAGCGTATCGTTGTTCTGCAGGCCTTCTTCCATGTTCTCGGTTTCGACCACAGTGTGGCCGCTGCTACGCAGTTTTTCGACGATTTCGCCGGGCATGCGCAATTCTTTCGGGGAAACGAGCGTGAAGTGGATATTGCGGTACAGGCACAGCAGCTTGCCGAGCGAGTGGACCGTGCGGCCGTACTTGAGGTCGCCGACCATCGCGATGCGCAGGTTTTCGATCGGCCCGCCGATGTTCAGTTCGTTGCGGATCGTGAACAGGTCCAGCAGGGCCTGCGATGGATGCTCCGACGGCCCGTCACCTGCATTGATGACTGGGACGCGGCTCGCGCGGGCGAATTCTTCCACCGAGCCGGCAACCGGATGCCGCATCGCGATGATGTCGCTGTAACCGCTGATCACGCGCGCGGTGTCGTACAGCGACTCACCCTTCGATATCGCGCTGGCCTTGATGTCCGTCGTCTCGCGCACGTGTCCGCCGAGCAGGTTGAACGCGCAGCCGAAGCTCACGCGCGTGCGCGTGGACGGTTCGAAGAAGAGGTTGCCGAGGATCGCGCCGTCGAGCACGCGCGTGCGTTTTTCGCGGCGGGCATACGGACCCATGGCTTCGGCGACGCGGAACAGTTCCTCCACATCCCTGCTGTCGAACTGGTTGATGGAGAGGACGTTGGCGCCGGTGAATTGCATGCGAAAGTCTGTACCGAGGGGGCGATTGAATGCGGCGGATGTTACAACGGATCGACTGCCCGGGAAATTGAACCCTTGCCGCGGAAGCGCACGGGGCCGGCACGGAAATGCCGCGGCCGCGACAAATATGTCAATATCGACGACTCGCCGCATGCGCGACGCCAGGCCGACTGGCGGCACCCCCGGACCACTCTTATACTCCGTGCGGCTCGCTGAGCGACAGCAGCCCCAACCCGAGGCATCCATGACCCATCCGCTGTATCGCACGGGCGCCGTCCTCCGTGTCCTGCCATCCTGCCTGCTCGCCGTCGTGCTGACCCTGCTCGCATCCGCTGCCGCGGCAGTCAAGCTGCCGCTGGACGGACGCATTGATCGCGGCCTGTATCCGGCGCTCGGCATCAGCGACGACTTCGGCCGCTGGAACGGGACCATCCGTCTCGTCTACGACCCCGACGGTGCCCCGGCCGCCTACAGCGACAGCGCCAAGGTGCTCGCCTTGCTGCAGGAGGCGTATTCGTACTGGATGCTCGTCAGCGGCGTGCGTTTCGAGATCGCCGGCATCGACGCGGGCGCGCGCGACGATCGCGACCTCAGTCCGTTCCAGCGTGACGGGCTCGTGCGGGTGTCCTGGGAAAACATCGGCGCGGCCGGGCAGGCCGGACCGACAGGCGGATTCTTCGACCACGACCTCGGTTACTTTCCATACGACGACGGCAGCGTCGAATTGAACAGGACTGCAGGCGTCATCTCGTCCGACTTCGAACTCGTCGGCGTGCTGGTGCATGAACTCGGGCATCTGCTCGGGCTCGGTCATTCCGATTCCCCGGATTCCGTGATGTATGCGAATCCATACAACCACCTGCGTTTCCCGCGCGCCGACGACATTCGTGCGGTGCAGGTCCTGTATGGCGCGCCGGCGCAGGCCGTGCATCCAGACCAGCCCGTGCGGGCCTGGTTGTATGACGTGCCTCCGCAGGCCACGGCATCCGCAACGCAATTCCTCTTCAAGCAGAACCTGCATCCTTCGAGCGGCAGCGGTGCCTACTTCGACGTTGCCGACAGCACCGTCACCGCCGTGACGGCAGCGACCGGTGACGATGAGACGGTCTGGTTCGTGGCGGGAATCGGGGGCAGCTCCGACGCGATCGCCGTCACGGCGAAATTCCTCGTCGTCGATCCGGCGGGCTACCTCTATGACGAGCGCAACTGGGCTCTGTCGTGTCCCGCCAACAACGCCTGCGTGCAGGGCACGGGTGTCGGCGAGGTAGCCGCGCTGAAAACGCTACCGGGAACCTGGAAGGTGTACGTCGTCGATCCGGCTACCAATCGAACTCTCGTCAGCATGAGCCTGCCGGTGTCTGGTGGACCTGTCGTCAATCGTGCGCCGACGGCGACGATCACTGCCGCAACCGGCAGTGGACCCGCGCAAGCGCGCTTCACCATCACGGCCCGCGATCCGGAAGGCGATGCGATCGAAGTCGTCTGGCATCCGCCCGGTTTGATCGGCGCGAACAGCGACGTGCGTCATCGCTTCGCCTCCGGCGGTTCGGCGAGCCTCGATGTCGATTTTTCACAGACAGGCACGCACACATTCTTCGTCGAAGTGCGTGACGACGCGGCGCGTTATGGGGACGGTCCGAATTCCAGCGTGGCGGGCGACGGCTTCCAGACGCTGATGCGCGTAACCGTGACGCTGCCTGCGACAGCCCTGCAGGTCGTGTCGACGCAGGAGGGCGGCACAGGATCGGGGGACATGACGAAACAAGTGCTGGCGGCAATCGCGACGATGCCAAACCCGATGCTTGTGGCGAATACGAACGGAGTCAACGCCGGGTCCACTGCGACCGCGAGCTTTACGTATGGCGCATCGGCCGATGGCGGCGCGACGACGAAAACGACTTTCCGCAGCGGCGACAACGTAATCATTGCAGGCGGCGTGCGTCCACAGGCGGCCGATCTCGGCAGGGCGGCCGAGGTGTTCATCGTCGTGCGCACGATTCTCGATGGTCAACATACCTGGGCATATCGCAATGTGTCCGGGCAGTTTGAACCCTGGCGTTCCGTTGCGATCGCCGATCTGAAGCCCGCATACACCGTTGCCAGCCTGCAGGCGAGCGAAGCGTTCGAGATTCTCAACGGTAAACTCGTGGCAGCGGAGCACCGCGTATACATTGGTTACCGCCCGAGCGGCGGCGACACGCTGCTGTACACCGGCGAAGCGTTGCGGCTGAACGTCAGCAACTAGCGGAAGGACATCGCATGGGCAGCAGCATCCTCTGGCATGACTACGAAACGTTCGGCGGCGATCCGCGCTGCGATCGCCCGTGCCAGTTCGCAGCGATTCGCACCGATCTCGACCTGAACGTCATCGACGAGCCCGTCGCGCTGTACTGCAGGCCGGCGCCGGATTTTCTTCCCGACCCGATTAGCGTGGCGATTACCGGCATCACGCCGCAGCATGCCCTCGCGCATGGCGTGAACGAAGCGGAGTTCTGCGCGCGCATCGCGCGCGAGTTCATGGAAGAGGGTACCTGTGGCGCCGGCTACAACAGCTTGCGCTTCGACGACGAGGTGACGCGCTGCCTGCTGTATCGCAACTTTTACGATCCGTACGAGCGTGAATGGAAGAATGGCAACTCGCGCTGGGACCTGATCGACCTCGTGCGCATGACGCAGGCGCTGCGCCCGGACGGCATCGAGTGGCCGATGCGTGACGATGGCAGCCCAAGTTTCCGCCTCGAGGAACTGACACAGGCCAACGGCATCGAGCACGCAGGTGCGCACGACGCGCTGGTCGACGTGCGCGCGACGATCGCCGTCGCGAAGCTCGTGAAGGAGAAGCAGCCGAAGCTGTTCGATTACATGTTCAACCTGCGAAGCAAGCACAAGGTATTGCCGCTGCTCGATCTCGCCAGGCAGGAGCCGGTGGTGCACGCATCGCGCATGTTCGCCGCGAGCCGTGGCTGCCTCGCGCTCGTATTGCCGCTGTGCAGGCATCCGCAGAATCCGAACGGCATCATCGTCGCTGACCTGCTGAGCGCACCCGGTGCGTGGATGAAGCTCGATGCCGACACGTTGCGCGAACGCCTGTTCAAGCGGAGCGCCGACCGCGCGGAAGGCGAAGAGCGCATTCCGCTGAAAACGGTGCACATCAATCGCTGTCCCGCGCTCGCGCCGATCAGCGTGTTGACGCCGGCAATCGTCGCGCGCTACGCGCTCGACATGGAAGCCGTATATCGCCATCGCCAGGAGCTGCTCGCCGAGCGCGATCTCGTCACGCGACTGCGTGCGGTATTCCAGGACAAGGAACGTCCGAATGAAACGGATCCCGACGCGATGCTGTACAGCGGCGGTTTCTTCGACGACCACGACCGGCGGCTCGCCGAGCGCGTGCGGCGTTCGCAGCCGCAGCAACTCGCCGCTGATGCGTTTCCATTCCACGATGCGCGGCTGCCCGAACTGCTGTTCCGTTACCGCGCGCGCAATTTCCCGGACACGCTGGACGCGGACGAACAGGAGCGCTGGCGCGATTACTGCCGGCGGCGCCTGCTCGGCGACATCAAGGGTGCCGGCCCAAACCGCGAGCAGTTCGACGTGATGCTGCACGAAGCTGCCGATCGCCTCGGACCGGAGCGCAGCACGGCCCTGCGCGATTACGCCGACTCGCTGTACGCGCGCCATGGCCTGTGACGCGGGCGCATCGCCCGATGTATCGGCGCCCGCGGGCGATGTGACCACGCAATGAACCTGAGGGGCGCCTGGAAAAACATCGGCCCCGGCCTGATCGTCGCCGCCACCGGCCTCGGCGCCGGCGACATCGTCGCCGCGGCCGTTGCCGGGGCGCAGTTCGGTACGACGCTCGTCTGGGTAGCGCTCGCCGGCGGCCTGCTGAAGTTCTGCCTGAACGAAGGCATCGGCCGCTGGCAACTCGTCACCGGCACGACGCTTCTCGAAGGCTGGTTCACGCATCTGCCGAAATTCGTCACGGCCTACTTCTTCGTGTACCTCCTGCTGTGGAGCTTCATGGTCGCCGCCGCAATGATGGCGGCGACTGGGCTCGGCGCGTATGCGCTTTGGCCGATCCTGTCACCGCAGCAATGGGGCGCGCTGTTCTCGCTGCTGACGCTCGCAATCGTCTGGAGCGGCAAGTGGGCGCTGTTCGAGGGCCTGATGAAGTTCTGCATCGTGCTGATGTTCGTCACGGTGCTGGCCTGTGCGGCACTCGTGTTGCCGGAGGCGCCGGGCCTGCTCGCCGGCATCATCCGGCCCTCCATTCCCGAGACTGGCGTGACGGCGGTCGTCAGCGTGATGGGTGGCGTCGGCGGCAGCGTCACGATCATGAGTTACGGCTACTGGATCCGCGAAGCCGGCTGGAAAGGGCCGGGCATGCTGAGGACGATGCGCTGGGACCTCGGCGTGTCGTACCTGTTGACGGCCCTGTTCGCGGCGAGCGTCATCGTGCTGGGCGCCGGTGTGCGGCCGGAAGTGATCCAGGGCAACGGCATGGCGGTGGCCTTTGCGGAACAACTGGTGCCTTACACCGGCGAGACCGGCAAATGGCTTTTTCTGGTCGGATTCTGGGGCGCCGTGTGGAGCTCGATGCTCGGTGTATGGCATGGCGTGCCGTATCTGTTCGCGAATGTCGTCGGCATTTACCGCAAAAGGGGCCAGGCGGCATCCTCAAGCATCGAGGTGAGGAGCGCGCAAATGCCGCTGTCTAAGTCGCTGGATGCCACGCGTCATGACGACACCTCGCCACCGCTGACGCGCACACGCGAATACCGCGGCTTCCTGCTCTGCATGGCGCTGTTGCCGATGCTGCTGCTGGTGTTCCGCGCGCCGGTGCAGGTGGTACGCCTGTACACGCTCACCGGTGCGATGTTCATGCCACTACTGGCGGTATTGCTGCTCTACCTCAACCGGCCGCGCTGGCTCGGCATACACGCCAATGGCAGGCTCATGCAGGCAAGTCTCGGCCTCTGCCTCGTACTGTTCCTGTATCTGCTGTTCACTGCCCCCTCCGCATAGGTAGAATGGCCGCCGCCCGACAGAAGACCCCTCGGATGGTTCTGCTAAATGCATGATTTTGAAGATATCAGGCCCTATTACGACGAGGAGGTGAGGGGCGTCGTCGATGCTTTGCTGGAAGATCTCGATCTGTCCCGCGCGATGGGCAAGTTCAAGCATCCGCAGGTGTACAAATGGTTCCCCGGCCCCGTTGCGCGCCTGACCCAGTCCGCGCTTAAAAATGAACTCCGGCACGTCAGCTGCATCCGCGACGTGCAGGACATCATCGAGAAGTATCTCGACAAGATCATCGAAACGACGACCGACGGCCTGACACACACCGGCCTCGACAGGCTGGATCCGTCGGTACCGTGGTTGTTCATCAGCAACCACCGGGACATCACGATGGATCCCGCGCTCGTCAACTACATGCTGTACCACAACGAATTCGACACGCTGCAGATCGCGATCGGCGATAACCTGCTGAAGCGCCCGTTCCTGACGCACCTGATGAAACTGAACAAAAGCTTCATCGTGAAACGGTCGGTGCAGGGCCGCGACAAGCTCGCGGCGAGCAAGCAGTTGTCCGCGTACATCCGTCACTGCATACACACCGGGCAGAACGTGTGGATCGCGCAACGCGAGGGCCGCGCGAAGAACGGCATCGACGAAACCGAAACCGCCGTCGTGAAAATGCTGCACCTAGCCGGCCGCGATGCCGGCCTCGCATTGCCGGACGCGATCGACGAGTTGCACATCGTGCCCGTGTCGATTTCATACGAGTTCGATCCCTGCGACGGCGCCAAGGCCACCGAGCTGCATGCGCGCGACACGACGGGTACCTTCGTGAAGGACGAGAATACCGACGTCAACAGCATTCTCACCGGCATGGTCGGTTACAAGGGCGCGGTGCACGTGAGCTTCGGCACCCCGGTGCGCGTGCAGGAGGAGGGCACGGAAAAGAGCGTCACGGAAAAGAGCGTAGCCGAACAGATCGACGCGCAGATCCTCGGCAACTACAAGCTGCATCTCGTGAACTACCTGGCGCTGCAGAAGCTGCAGCCGGCATACATGGACTTCACGACGCTACCGGCGCTGTTTGGCACGACGCCTGCTGTCATACAGCAGAAGCTCGCTGAGTTCGACAGGCGTCTGCAGGCATTGCCGAGCGCGCTGCACCCGTACGTGCTCGCGATGTATGCGAATCCAGTCCTGCAAAAGGCAAAGTTCCACCCGGTGACGGTCTGACGAACGGCGGCGTTGGTATGCAGGCGGCGTACCGGCGCAAGATTGTCCGCGCCATCTGCCGGAAACGCGCTACAGTGCAACAACCGGCGCGTGCCCGTCGCCCGCAGTAATCATCGTATCCTCCTGTGCTTTCCGACGACCTCAAACAGACGATCCAGTCCACGTACTCGCAACTGCTCGAACGCAAGCAGATGCAGAAGCGTGGCGGACAGAAGCGCATGATCGCCGAGATCGCACGCACACTCGCCACCGTCGACATGAACGACGACGGCCGCCGCTCCGCGCCGGAGCCCGGCATCTGCGTCGTCGAGGCTGGTACCGGCACAGGCAAGACTCTCGCTTACCTCGTGGCCTCGCTGCCGGTCGCGAAAGCGCTGGAAAAAAAGCTCGTGATCGCGACCGCGACCGTCGCCTTGCAGGAGCAGGTATTGCACAAGGACATCCCCGACCTGCTGCGCAACAGCGACCTGAAATTCTCGTACGCGCTCGCGAAGGGCAAGGGTCGTTACCTCTGCCTGGCGAAACTGGACAACGCGCTGAAAAGCAATGCGAGCATCGACGCGATGCGCGACCTCTTTCGTGTCGAAGTGCAGGACCCTGCCACGCTCGATCGCGCGCTGTACGAGGACATGCTCGACGCACTCGGGCGGGGCGACTGGCACGGCGATCGCGACGACTGGCAGGGCGCACTGACCGACGAGGCCTGGCGCACGGTCGCCGTCGAACAGGGGCAGTGCTCCGGCAGCAAGTGTTCGTACTTTTCGTCTTGCTGCTATTTCCGCAACCGCGAAAACCTGATGAAGGCCGATTGCATCGTCGCGAACCACGACCTCGTGCTGTCAGACCTCGCGCTCGGCGGCGGCGTGATCCTGCCGCACCCGGGCGAATCGATTTACGTGTTCGACGAAGCGCACCAGCTGCCCGGCAAGGGCATCGAACATTTCTCGAACGCATTGCGCCTCGGCAGCACCGGCAAGTGGCTCGACCAGTTCGGTGCCGTCATGCAACGCATCGCGCAGGGCCAGCAACCCGGCAAGCTGCAGGCCCTGTTGCTCGAGGCCGTGGCGCTATGCCACACGCTGCGCGGTGAGCAACTGGACGTGTTCGCCGTGCTGAAGCAGTTCCGCGAGAAAGCCGAGGCCACGAATGGCCGCGGCGACGTGTCGCAATTCGTCTTCCTGCGCGGGCTCATCGACGCCGAACTCGGTGACATGCTGCGCGCGCTCGCGCACGAGTTCAACGAACTCGCCGGCCGCCTCGGCAAGATCGCCGACGTGCTGAAGGAATGCATGGAAGTGGATAGCGAGGAACTCGACCGCCAGCAGGCGGAAACCTGGTACCCGCTGTTCGGCAGCGCCCACATGCGCGCACAGAGTGCCGTTGCGTGCTGCCACTACTTCGCGCAACCTGATGAACAGGGCCGCGCGCCGCATGCCCGGTGGCTGACCTTCTTCGAAAACTCTCTCGCAAGGGATGGCGACATGGACATCATGCTGTCCGTCAGTCCGGTGATCGCCGCGGCTGCTCTCGAGGAACGACTGTGGGACGAATGCTTCGCCGCCGTACTGACCTCGGCCACGCTGACGGCGCTCGACAGTTTCGACTTCCTGCAGAAGAAATGCGGCCTGCCGGAGTCCGCAAGCTACCACCGCATTGCGAGCCCGTTCACGTACCACGAAGCTGCGAAGCTGCGCGTGCCGCGCAAGGGCTTCGATCCGTCGAACAATGCGGCGCACACGCAGGCCATCTCTGAGCTGCTGCCGAAACTGCTGACCGAAAAAGCCGGTGCGCTCGTGCTGTTCAGTTCACGCCGGCAGATGCTCGACGTGCTCGGCCTGTTGCCTACCGCCTTCCGTTCGCTCGTACTGTGCCAGGACGATTTCACGAAGCAGGAGCTGCTGCGCATTCACAGGGAAACGGTGGATCGCAAGCAGACTAGCGTGATCTTCGGCCTCGCGAGCCTCGCCGAAGGCATCGACCTGCCGGGGAACTACTGCAGGCATGTCGTCATCGCGAAGATTCCGTTCCCCGTGCCGACAGATCCGGTGGACGCGACGCTCGGCGAATGGGTCAAGGAGCAGGGCCGCAATCCCTTTCAGGAAATCAGCATTCCGGAAGCTGCGCTGCGGCTCATACAGGCGAGCGGCCGTTTGCTGCGGCAGGAAAGCGACACGGGCACGATCACGATCCTCGACGAGCGTCTCGTCACGAAGTTCTACGGCAAGGCCATTCTCGATTCACTGCCGCCGTATGAGCGGGAGTTCTTCTAGTCGTTGTGCGGCGTGGTCGACACCAGCGTATGGGCCGAGAGAGGTAGTGCTTTTCCGGGAGAAAGCGCACGTCCATGTGCTGTCGCTCGCGCCATCCATGGCGCTCAACGTCCCGGAAAAGCACTACCTCTCCCGGCCCTTCGACGTTCGGTGCCGACGACACGAAAAGAAGTTGTCAGGATTGTTACAGCGTTGACGGAAATCAGTCGTTCCACGGGGGCTGTTTCCGCACTCGGAATAAATGGCGATGTAGTGACGCTAGAGCAGATGCTGCGAGGTTCGGGAGCGGGACTGCTGCGATGGGTCGTTGAGGTCCATGGATGGCCCGAGAGAAAGCACAGGGATGTGCGTATTCTCCCAGCGCAGCAGTCCCGGTCCCGAACCCTTCACTGAGCCTTCAAGGAATTCGGTACTCGCGTAATAAGTCTGAAAGGGTGTCCCGAACTCGTATCAAACCCTGATGATCCCGCGCTCACGAAGATAGGCCAGCACCTGCATCGTACTCTGTTCCGGTGAACTCGTTCCCGTCACGTGAATTTCCGGTGCTTCCGGCGTTTCGTAGGGCGAACTGATCCCCGTGAAATCCTTGATCTCGCCACGTCGCGCCTTTGCGTATAGCTGTTTCGGGTCGCGGCGCTCGCACTCGGCGAGTGGCGTGTCGACGAAGATTTCGACGAAGGGCAGGCCGGCATCGTCATGGATGCGGCGAACGAGCGCGCGGTCCTTGCGGAACGGGGAGATGAAACTGGCGATGGCGATCATGCCGGAGTCGGCAAACAGCTTCGCGACCTCGCCAACGCGGCGTATGTTCTCGGTGCGATCGTGCGCGCTGAAGCCAAGGTTGTTGTTGAGGCCGTGGCGGATGTTGTCGCCGTCGAGTACATAGGCCTTGTAGCGCTGTTGCACGAGCAGGTGTTCGAGCTGGAATGCGAGGGTCGACTTGCCGGCGCCGCTTAGACCCGTGATCCACAGCGTGGCGCCATGCTGGTTGAAGATGGCGGCACGCTGCTCGCGGCCGACGCGGCCTTGCTGCCAGACGACGTTGCTGCTTTTGCCGGGCGTCATGCGTGCGTCGTCATTCGAACTGAGCGGCGGGGATGGTGGGTGTTGCGCCCGCGGCTTCGATGCGCCGCACCGACAGGATCGTGATGTCCTGCAGCGGCCGGCCCTGCGCATCCACGCGCACCTTGCCGATTGCGTCCATCGTGTCGAAGCCGGCGCGTACCTTGCCGAAAATGGTGTGCTTGCCGGTGAGCCACGGTGCGTCGGCGAGCGTGATGAAGAACTGCGAGCCGTTGCTGTCGGGTCCGCTGTTCGCCATCCCAATGACGCCGCGCAGCGGCGCGCGCGACTGCACCGAATCGATATAGCGATATCCGAGCAGTTCGTTGGCCTGTTTCATCGTCATCGTGCGAAGCCGGTCTTCGACTTCCGCTACGCGCGATTCGAGCGCCGACTTGCTCGTGATGCCCATCTGCGCATACAGCGGTTCGAGTACGCGTTTCTGGAAGTCCTCAGGGCTGCGGATGCCTAGCACGGGATTGGGATAGCCTTCCGGATCGAGCAGCTGCATCTGGTCGAGGCCGAGACTGGTTGCATTGATTTCGTCGGCTATCGCGTAGCCGGGGCCACCATCGGGCGTGGCGTCAGGGCTGCCGGCCTGGATCACGAATCCGTCGACAACGCGATGGAAAACGAGGCCGTCATAAAATGGACGCATCTCCTCTGCGCTGGTGTACGGATCGACGAAGCCCTTCGTGCCTTCGGCGAGGCCGAGAAAGTTCTGCACGGTCGCCGGAGCTTCGGCGGGCAGTAACTCGAGCAACAGATCGCCGCGCGTGGTTTCCATCACGAGCAGCGGGTTGGACGCATTTTCGATTTCGGCGCTGACATTGCGGCCGTCGAGTTCGACGTCGATCGTCAGCAGCGCGGGTGCCGCGACGATCGCTTCCGCCGGAAGTGGCGGCAACGCATTGTCGGCCGCGCCGGTGCTGCCTGCGGCCAGCACGCACAACAATGCCAGGAATGTGGTGTTCAGTTTCATCGGGAACCTCGCGGCGCGAGTCTACCATCAATGGTGCGGCTTCGATTCGTGCGTATCCGGCGCCGCGCCACCTCCGCTTATGGAGATACGCAGGTCCGCGCCTTTCCACAGCGGGTAATGGCTGCAGAACTGCAGCGCGATGAAGAGCATCATGACCCACTCGAAGGCGTCTTCGACGCTGTCGTATCCGCCCCACGCCGCATCGAGCACGACGGACAGCACGCCGATCCCCAGCAACAGGCCCGCGGCGCGGCATTGCCAGCGAAACACAGGGCCGATCACGGCCGGCCGCAGTGCTGCCCGGGCGACGCGTACGAGGAAGCAGAGTTGCGCAACGTACGTCAGCGAGAAGAACAGGATGATGCCCGTCTGTCGCGCCCACCGGTACTCGGTGCTTTCGCCGAGCGCGACGACGTACAGCATCAGGAAGAGCGCGGCGATCCCACCGGTCACGAGCATCGCGCGCGAGCTACGGCCGATGCCGACGCGCAGCCACTGGTTGGCGCACCACCAGAACGCGAGTGCGCACAGGCTGGCCGGCAGCATCAGCAGTTTGAAGACGAGTTTCTCCGGAAGTTCGCGGCCGGTGGCGCTGATCGATGTGCAACTGTCCCAGTACGGCACGCACCAGTCCACGTGGCCGTGGCTTGCGGCGATCGCATACGTGAGGTGCACACAGAACAGCGGCAGGAGTCCTGTGAAAAGGGCGAAGGGAGCGAGGCGCATGGAAGCTCGTAAGTCCGGGGGCGTCAGGATACCGCGTCAGCGCGTTGGGGCTGCCATCGTGCCGGGAATTTGTATATCCTCTTGCCCATGCCAATCTACGAATACAAATGCCGCAAATGTTCGCACGAGTTCGAGAAGCTCGTGCGTAACAACGACATTCCCGTCTGCCCGCAATGCGCGACCGCCGAGGTCGACAAGCTGGTATCTCTCGGTGCCGTCGTCAGCACGTCAAAATCTCGTGCCCGCACGACCGCCATCGCCCGCGCGAAGGGCCGCTCGATCAAGAAAGAGCAGGATCACGCGCAGCGCGAGTACGAGCGTAATTACATCAAGGATCACAGCTAGCTGATCCGTCTCCCTCTCCGGGATTCACGGAAGCGTTAAATGCTGCTGCGCTCGAAGCGCAGTGCGGCCCGTCGGCCGTCACGATCATGTGACGTCACTGCGTGGGAATGCCTGGTGGATGAGCGAGAGCGGCGCGGGGCGACCGAATCCCGATCACGGAGCGGCCAGGTTTTCCCCGGCCGCCACGGGAAGGTCTCAATTATTCGTTCTTATCTGCAGTGTCTGGCCGACCTGCAGCATGTCGTTGGCCAGGCCGTTGTGTGCGCGCAGCGAACTGACGTTGGTGCCGTAACGCTTGGCGATGCGCCACAGCGTTTCGCCGCGACGCACGCGGTGCGTGACTTCGCTGACGGCCGCGATGGTTTGGGTCGACGCCTTGTTCTCTGTGGCTGCGAGCGTCGTGAACGCGGCGCGTTCGCTCGTCGGTGATTCCGGCGCAAGGGATGCGACGGTAGCCGTCGTGGTCGTGCTTTCAGGCGCCGGAGCATTGCCGGGGATCTGCAGCTTCTGTCCTACCTGCAGCATGTCGCCCCGCATGCCGTTGACGGCACGCAGCTGGGCAATCGTGATGCTGTGGTGTTTGGCAATGGCCGACAACGTGTCGCCACGGCGCACGGTGTATTCGCCAGCCGTGCCGGATTCCGACTGCGACGCGACATACTGCTCGTATGTTTGCGTGAAAACGGCGACGTGGTAATGCGGCGGATTGCGTTCGCGCGTCACGTCGATCACGCCGGTGCCTTCGAGCGACAGCAGGGTATTTTCGAGCCACGAACGGCAGTTGGACTTCTGCGGTATGCGAAGGTCGGCGGCCATGCCCGTCGGATGTACCGACGCAGCCGAGGCGTTTGCAGGCTGGCGGTTGAGTGGGCGCGTGAGGCTGGTGATCGTGAGCTTTTCACCGCACGCCGATGTGTACTGCGCGCTCAGGCGATCGAGAAACATTTTTACGCCGGGCCGGGCGTATGGGTACGACACGTCGTGCAGGTCCATGTAGCGATTCGGAGACACCTTCACGAGGTGGCCACGATCGACGAACTGGTTCACGGCCTGGCCGTTTTCCAGGAAGGAGTAGCCGTAACGGACGGCTTCCTGGTTCTGGCGGGTCATCGAGGCGGGCGAGCCCTTGAGGGTCTGCGCGATGGCTGGCGTGGCGAGGGCCACTGCGGCAGTCGTAACAAACGCGATTACCAGTTTTTGCATTGTTGTGAGCCCGTTCCTGCGGTTTAACGGTTTTTTATTGGTTATTAGCCCTGCGGCTGCCCGGGCCAGATCCCGATTTGGCCACAGGCTATGGCACGATCTTCTCGTGCGTCCTGAGCTTTGCCTAGTATAGCTTTGATTTGGTTCATGAAAACCCCCGGATGAGGTTTCCATAAAAATTTTTCTGGCCCGCTGCCGGCATGAGGACCCGCTCGCTTTCGGACAGCCGGCACGCGTTCCGGTTCCCCGCCAACGTCCCGGGGCTGGCCTAACGCTCGGCCCCGAGGCCCGGAGCAGGCGCCTACGCTAGCAAAAAGCACAGCGAAAGACGGCACAAATTTGGGGCTTTTCGCCGTTTTGTCCATTTTTCCCGCTTGGCCCCGCGGCTCCCTGCCCACGCTGAACTCGTATACATTCGCAGCTCACATCCATGCGGCAGGAGGGGGCGCTTTTGAGCAATAACGACAACAAGAGGTTCGAAGTGAAACGCAGGCAGGTGCTCGGCTGCATGTGCGCCCTCGGCGCCGGCATTCCGCTGATTGATGCCACTGCGCAGGACGCAACTGCGATGATCCCGCCACAACCTGGCGACCTGCTCGGCCATGCCTTCGGTGCAAAAGCCGGCCAGGCCATTGGCATCGACGAGCTGCAAACGGACGCGCAACAGGTATTCGCGTTCGCGATCGATCCGCAGAGTGGCAACCTGCGCAATGGCACGAGGATGAACCAGGTCCTGCTCGTAAGGCTCGATCCCGCAACGCTGGCGGCCGACACGGCCGCGCGCAGCGTCAACGGTGTCGTCGCGTATTCCGGCGTTTGCAGTCACACCGGTTGCGATGTCACTGACTGGAACGGCACCGAAAAGCGTTTCCAGTGTCCGTGCCATGAGTCACAGTTCGATCCGCGCGACGGGGCGCGAGTGGTCGGCGGGCCTGCGCCCTGGCAACTGGCCGCGCTGCCACTCACGGAGGTCGATGGCAAGCTTGCGGTCGCCGGTGAGTTCGAGGGGCGGCTCGGCTTCATGCAGCCGGGGCAGAATCCCTTCGAAATCTGAGCGATTCACGCCACAACGCAGACGGCATAAAAAAACGAAAGAACAATAATGCGAATGGAGGGGATGCACATGAACGTCACCAATATGATCGTCGCAGGGCTGGGCATGATGGGTCTCATCGCGGCGCCCGCGCTGCTGTGCGCTCAGGACATCGGCGCAATGCGTGCCGTAACGGATGAACGGCTGCGCAATCCGGAGCCGGAAAACTGGTTGATGTTCCGACGCGAATACAGCGGCTCTGGCTACAGCCCACTCGAGCAGATCACGCCTGCCAACGTCAGCCGGTTGAAGCCGGTGTGGACGATGTCGACCGGTGTCACCGAAGGTCACCAAAGTCCGCCGATCGTCAACGACGGCATCATGTACATCACGACGCCGCTTAACCTCGTGTATGCGGTGAACGCGGCGACGGGCGACGTGATCTGGTCGCATCGCCGCCAGTTGCCCTTCGACCTGAGCCTGATCCACCCGACGAATCGCGGCATCGCGCTGTACGGCGACAAGGTGTACATGGCGACGCTCGACTCCGTGCTCGTCGCGCTCGACGCGCGCAGCGGTGAAGTCGTGTGGGAGAAACCCGTCGCTGATTACCGCACCGGTTATTACATGACGATGGCGCCACTCGCCGCGAATGGCAAGATCATGGTCGGCGTATCGGGTGGCGAGCGCGGCATTCGCGGCTTCGTCACGGCGCTCGATGCCGAGACCGGTGAGGAAGCATGGAAGACGTACACGATTCCGTCGCCTGGCGAACCAAACAGCGAATCATGGCCCGGCGATTCGTGGCAAACCGGCGGCGCGCCGGTATGGGTCACCGGCACCTATGATCCCGAACTGAACATTTCATACTGGGGTACCGGCAACGCAGGACCGTGGATCGGCGATGCGCGCCCGGGCGACAACCTGTATGCGAATTCCGTCATCGCGCTCGACGTCGATACGGGCGCACTGAAGGGCTACCACCAGTATCACTGGAACGATTCGTGGGACTGGGACGAAGTGTCGCCGCCAATCCTGATGGACGTAACGCGCGACGGCCGCACGTTCCCCGGCCTCGTTCATGCCGGCCGCAATGGTTACCTGTGGGTTCTCGAGCGCGGCGCTGACAGCATCCGCTACGTCGACGCGAAACCCTACGTGCACCAGAACGTGTTTGCGTCGCTTGATCCGGTCACCGGGCGCCCCACATATAACGAAGACGCGAAGCCCGGCATGGACAAGCCCGGCAGCTTCTGCCCGTCGCTGTCGGGCGGCAAGAACTGGACGCCGGCCGCGTTCAGTCCGAAAACCGGGCTGCTCTACATTCCGGCGAACGACAACTACTGTTCGACTTTCGCCGGCACGCCCGTCGAATATCGCCCCGGCCAGAACTTCACCGGTACGAAGGACAGCTCGGCCTATATCCTAGACGGCGCCGACCACATCGGTGAGTTGCAGGCCTGGAACGTCAATACCGGCGAGAAGGTGTGGACGCAGGAGTTCGATCTTGCGAACTGGGGTCCGGTGCTTGCGACGGGTGGCGGAGTGTTGTTCAGCGGCGGCACGGCAGATCGCATGTTCCGCGCGTTCGATGCAACGAGCGGCGAGATACTGTGGCAGCAAAAACTGAATTCGGGCATCACCGGCGTGCCGACGACCTTCGAAGTCGATGGCAGGCAGTATGTCGCGATCCAGTCCGGCTGGGGCGTCGATGCGATGCGCATGCAGGCGCGGCTCGACGAAATGCAGGGGCGCACGAACATCGTGCCGCAGGGCGGCGTAGTATGGGTGTTCGCGCTCGACGATGAATAGACAGTGAAGCAGGCGAGGTAGGCATGGCTAACGGCTGGGCACGTGATGGGGCAGTACAGGACCAGATCGACGCGAGCGTCGAGGATGCGATCCGGCAGGCCCGCAGCCGCTTGCCGGACGGCGTCAGCCTGACGCACTGCGCCGAGTGTGAAAGCGTGATACCCGAAGCGCGCCGCCTTGCGGTTCCAGGCGTGCGCCTGTGCGTAAAGTGCCAGTCCGAAGTGGATGCCGAGCAGGGCTTCAATGCGGGCTACAATCGCCGCGGCAGTAAAGACAGCCAGCTCAGGTAGGCCCTTCAGGCAGCCACGTGCACAAGCCAGGACTCACAGCGTCGTTCCTTCTCATCGCCGGCATCGCCACGAGCGCGGTGCTGGTTGCATATGCGCAACCTTTCCGCGCCAACTTCCGCGCGCAGCGCATTCCGCAGAATGAACCGCCGCCGACCGAATTCATCGCCGCACGCTGGCACTTCGGCACGAACGGCATGATCGGCCACATGGGCTGGTCACATAACTATCCGAACTCCGACATCAACCTGAACGAGTTCCTCGAGCGTGCGACGCTGCTCGACCTGGAACGCATGTCGTTCCGCATCGTCGAGCTCGGCAGCGACGAGGTGTTCGACTATCCGTTCGCGTACGTGTCCGAGCCCGGCGAAATGGAGCTGACGGACCAGGAAGTGGTCAACCTGCGCGAATTCATCGAACGCGGCGGTTTCGTGCTGATGGACGATTTCGACGGGCCGGAACAGTGGTCGCAGATGCGCTCGCAGGTGTTGCGCGCGTTTCCACGGACGGACTTCGTGCCGATTCCGCTGGAGCACGTCGTCTATACCGTGCACACACCGCTCGACAACCTCCAGGCGATGAGCGAATACGTGCCCGGCGGCAACATTACGTATTACGGGCTCTACGACGCAACCGGCCGCCTCGCGATCATGGCTGGCCACAACAACGACCTCGCGAACTTCTGGGACTGGTACGGCGACGGGTCGATGCCACTGAAGCCGTCCACCGACGCGTTCCGCCTCGGCACGAATGCCGTGATCTATTCGATCACCCACTGATCCAGCGCCGCTTGTCCACGATCCCCGTCAGATGCGCAGCGTAGTCCTCAATGCCACCGCACGTTGCCCGCGCTGCAGTCTTACGCCGCGCTGGTGCACCTGTGCGGCGCAGGTCGACATTCAAAGCCCGCTCGCAATCGCACTGCTGACGCACAAGCGCGAGCTGCATCGCCCGAGCAGCACGGGCAACCTCATCGCGCGGTTGCTTCCGTCCGCACGGCGCCATGTGTGGCATCCTGAAAATCCCCCCGACGCTTCGCAGGTGGTCGATCCGGAGCGCGAAGTGTGGGTGCTGCATCCGAACGGGCTGCCGCCGCCGCGCGATGCCGTGCCGGACAAGGTGCAGGCCATTCTGCTCGATGGCTCGTGGAGCGAGAGTGCCGGCATTGCGCGCAACGTGGGAGGCTGGGGCAGGCTCGTGCAGTTGCCGCTCGATGGCGCAAGCCGTTTCTGGTTGCGCGCGAAGCAGGATGGCGGCCGCTATTCGACGGCGGAAGCGCTGCTGTTCCTGCTGGACTGCCTCGGACTCACGGCACAGCGTGATGCCTTGCGCGCGCAGTTTGAATTACATGTTTATGCGAACCTGCGCGCACGCGGAAACACGCCGCTCGCGGAGGAGTTCCTGCGTGACTCCGTACTCGTGGATGCGATGCCGGATGTCCTCGCGCAATTGCAGGCGCGGAGGCCGCACCCGGCGAGCTAGCCGTGATGCGACGCGTCGGGATTTACCGTGATGCCGAAGCCATCCGTAGCCACGATGTATTCACGCTGGTAGCTCGGTCCGCCGTCGATGATCAGTGTTTCGCGCAAGGTCAGTGTACGGCCGGCACGGGGCGCGGCGACGTTCTCGCCATTGCGCTGCGGACTCGTTACGAGGGTGTAGGCGTATTTCTTCATGCGACGCTCCAGGAAACGCCGGCATTGTGCACGTGCGCCGCGCCCGATGTTGTTCAGGTCTGTTGGGAAAATGTAACCAATTGTTGCGCGCGGATCAGAAGAGGCCGATCTGGCCCTGCCCGGCGCCGCGGTCGAAATGCTCCGTCGACAGGTTCACGTGCCGATTCAGGTTGAGCTTGTTGCGGTAGAGGTGGAACAGGGCTGCAATCGGGTCGGCATGTTTGCCTTCGCC
>DASWWP010000130.1:0-13439 GCA_036405915.1 Pseudomonadales bacterium | reverse complement strand
GAGCATGCGCGCTTCAGTGAAACCCGCGCATACACGACTTTGATCATGGGCGGTGCAATGGTCGTGGTGATGCTTGCATGGATGCAGCGCATGTACACCAACAGGCGGTGGAACGTCGCGCTGTTTGCCACAGGAGGCCTGATGCTGCTGGGAGGCCTCGCACTGGTGCGCAGCCAAGTGGCGGTGACTGACGTGGATTACATGCAGGGCATGATTCCCCACCATTCCATAGCCATCCTGACCAGCGATCGCGCCGGCCTGCAGGATCCACGCGTCAGGAAACTGGCAGATGAAATCATCGCGGCACAAGTCCGCGAAATCAGCGAGATGGAATGGTTGATCGAGGATATTCGGGAACACGGCGTAGTACGCACCGAAGCGGAAGCTGCGGCACGCCCCGTTCCGGATCTCGCGGCCGCTCAGGAATAGGGAATGCCATGTATGCAACAAGCAGGTCTGGCGCCAGATGAATCCGTCCCACCCCGATCTCACATCGGCGCGCCTCATTCTCGAATGGTGATGGGCGCAAATGTTCCATCCGAAAGGTCTCGCCACCTGGTCGCGGACTTTGCAAGGTGCCGCGAACACACCGAAGCCATCTGCCAGCCCCTCGAGATCGAAGACCACGTGGTGCAACCGGCACCGTTCGTCAGTCCGCCGAAATGGCACCTGGCACACAGCACATGGTTTTTCGACTGCTTCCTGCTCGGGAGCCACCATGCCAGCGATGCGGCCCGGCCAGCGTCGCTGAACGTGCTGTTCAACTCTTATTACAAGACGCTCGGCGAACATTGGCCGCAAGAGCGGCGCGGGCATCTGTCGCGTCCCACCGTGCAGGATATCCTCGGCTATCGCCACGCCGTGACCGACACGCTGCTCGGCAAACTGGAACGTGGCCAGTTGGGTCCGGACGCGATGGCCTTGCTCGAGCTCGGCATCCACCACGAACAGCAGCACCAGGAACTGCTGCTGATGGACATCAAGTACATCCTCGGCATGCATCCGCAGATGCCGGCGTACGACGACGTTTCGCAGTCGACGAACACGGCACCCGCGCGAGCGGCGCCGCAGTGGCGCGAATTCGCAGCAGGCCTGCGGCAGGTCGGACACGAGGCTGGCAGCGGCTTCGCATTCGACAACGAAAGTCCGCGGCATCGCGTATGGCTGAATGCCTTTTCGTTGCGCGATCGGCTGGTGCGCAATGGCGAGTACCTCGCATTCATGCGCGACGGTGGTTATCGCCGCGCGCAATACTGGCTCAGCGATGGCTGGGACTGGATCAACGCGAACCGCATCACGGCACCCCTGTACTGGCGCGCGGAGCGTCCTGACCAGGACGACAGCGGCAGCTGGTTCGAATACCAGCTCGGCGGCCTGCAGGCACTCGATCCCGACCTGCCCGTTTCCCATGTCAGTTATTACGAGGCCGCCGCGTTCGCAAGCTGGGCAGGCGCACGCCTGCCGACCGAAGCGGAACTCGAAGTCGCGAGTGCGGAAGGTTCCGCGCGCGCGGATACGGCATTCTGGTCGCCGGGGGCGCCTGTCCTACCCCTTCCTGCACGTGCGATCGATTCGCTCGAAAATGGCTTGCTGTGGCAATGGTGCCGCAATGCCTACGAAGCCTATCCCGGTTATGCGCGAACTCCCGACGCGCTCGGCGAATACAACGGCAAGTTCATGAGCGGACGCCAGGTGCTGCGCGGCGGTTGCGTCGCGACACCGGCCCGTCATTGGCGCGTCACCTACCGAAACTTCTACAGGCCTGAAGACCGCTGGTGTTTTACCGGCATACGTCTGGCCCAGGATACCAAATGACTCATTCCGTCCGGCCCTCAACCAGCACCAGGGTCATCGACAAACGCTCGCATCCGTTTCTCGCTGAGGATGGGCACGAGTTCTTCGACGCGCCCGAGCGCGATTCGCACGCAGAGGTCCAGCGCGAGCGTTTTGCGCGCGACGTGCTCGCCGGCTTCAGCGCTGCGCAAAAATTCCTGCAGTCCAAATATTTCTACGATGCGCGTGGCAGCAAGTTGTTCGAGCGCATCACGGAGACACATGACTACTACGTCACCGGTTGCGAGTTCGATGTGCTCGAGCGCTGCGGTGCGGACATCGTCGACAGCCTCGAAGCGGATGCACTCGATGTCGTCGAACTCGGCGCCGGCGACGGCCGCAAGACGAAAGTGCTGCTGACGAGCCTGCTCGAGGCCGGCAGGGATGTGAACTACATGCCCGTCGATATCTCGGAAACCGCGGTGTCCAGGCTCGTCAGGTCCGTGCGCGCGTCGCATCGCGCGGCACGGGTCAACGGCTTCGCTGGCGAGTATTTCGACTGTCTGCGCACGCTCGCGCCGCAGCCAGGTCGCCGCCGCCTCGTGCTGTTCCTGGGCTCCACTATCGGCAACATGGACCATCCTTCGGCCATGGCTTTCCTGCGTACGCTGGGCCAGCACCTCAGCGACGGCGATTACGTGCTGATCGGCTTCGATTTGAAGAAGGACATCGACGTGCTGATGGCCGCGTACAATGACAGCGAAGGCGTCACGCGCGAATTCAATTTCAACGTGCTCCGCCGCATCAATCGCGAACTTGGCGGACGTATTTCGGTCGACAAATTCACGCACTACGGTTTCTACAATCCGATCAAGGGAGCGATGGAAAGTTACCTGATCTCGCTCGAGGAACAGGACGTCGCGATCGACGCGCTGCACAGGCGCTTCCATTTCGACCCGTATGAGGGCATACACCTGGAGCAATCCACCAAGTACCTGGAGAAGGACCTGCCCGGCATGGCGAATGCCGCCGGTTTCGACAGCGTGGCGCAGTGGCGCTGCGCGCGTGGCTGGTTTGTCGACGCACTGTGGCGTGTAAAGAAGCCGGATGATCGTACAGAGTGAATACCAGTACAGCGTCTTCGGCAGCGCCACGTTCCCCGGCAACCCGGTAACGCTGTTCGAACTCGACGCGCTCGACGACAGTGCCGCCATCCTGTCGGCGGCCAAACATTCCCGCACGGAAGACAATGTCTTCTTCAGCGTGACCGACGCCCAGGCGGTGATGGCGCGCTTCTTCTCATCGAGGGCCGAGCTGTGGTTGTGTGGCCACGGGTTGCTGGCTTTGTCGCATCACCTGTGTACGCCCGGCAGTACCGACGCCCGCACCGTGCATTCGCCCTTCGGCGCATGGCGAATCCATGCCGATGAACAGGGACCCGGCGTGCTCATGCCCGCCCAGAGCGGTTGCGAGATCGTGGATTCGAAGCACTGGATGAATGGAGCCTTGCGCAGCAGCGGCATCGAACACGAGCGCCTTTACCAGTGCAGGAACGACGTATGGGTCGCGGTGCTCGGCGACATGGAGAAGCTGCGGACCATAGAGGCGAAGAGGGTGGCCGCGCTGCCCTGCGGCAACGACACGCCCGGCGCACTCATCGCAGCCTTGCCGCTGCCGGACTCAGGATACGGCTTCCGCTACTTCGCGCCGTGGCACGGCAAGCCGGAAGACAGCGGCACCGGATCCGCCCACTGTTATCTTGCGCCGCTGCTGCTTGGCTCGCGCGCACCGGTCAGGGCACTGCAGTTCAGTCCCGGTGGCGTCGCGGAGATGCGCATCGCGCTGCGCGGCAGCACGGTGGCGGTATCGGGCCGCGTAGTACCCCATACGTAGCCCGCTCAAAGCGTATCGAAGCGCCGATAGTTGATCCCCTCGAGAAGATGTGGCGTCGCAATGCCCGCGGCTTCGTCGAGATCGGCAATCGTCCGCGCGATCTTCAGTATCCTGAACGTCGCGCGAGCGGAGAGCCGCAGGCGCGTGACGGCGTCGTTCAGTAATTTCCTGTCGCTCGCCGTTAGCGCGCAATGCTGGCGGATCTGGCGTTGCTCGAGCCTTGCATTGCTGCGTCCTGCGCGCGCGAGCTGGCGTTCGCGGCAGGCGATTACCGTTGCGCGGATGCCGGCACTGTCGATGGCCATGGACTGGCCCTGCTGCAGCAGGGCATCACGCTCGCTGTCGTTCAGCCGCGGCACGCTGACCTGGAGGTCGATGCGGTCGAGCAACGGACCCGATACACGCTGCTGGTAGTGCTTCACGCGCTCCTCGCTGCACCGGCACTCGCGCTCGCGATCACCGTGGTAGCCGCAAGGACACGGGTTGCATGCCGCCACGAGCTGAAAGTTCGCCGGCAGCTTCACCTGGTATTTCGCGCGCGCGATCTGCACGCAGCCGGCTTCGAGCGGTTCGCGCAGCACGTCGAGTACTTTCGGGTTGAATTCGGGCAACTCGTCGAGGAACAGCACACCGTGATGCGCGAGGCTGATTTCGCCGGTGTGCAGCGTACTGCCACCGCCGGCGAGCGCGATCGCGGAGCTCGTATGGTGCGGCGCGCGAAACGGCGGCTGCAGCCAGGCCTCGTGCTCGAAACCGAGGCCGGCGATCGAGCGGATCGCGGCAACTTCCATGGCCTGGTCCTGCGTCAGTGGCGGCAGGATCGTGACGAGCCTGCTCGCGAGCATCGTCTTGCCGGTGCCCGGTGGCCCGCGCAGCAGGACGTTGTGGCCGCCGGCGGCAGCGATAATCAGTGCGCGCTTCGCGGCGTCCTGGCCGACGACGTCGCTGAAGTCCATCGTGTGTGCCGGGGGGCTTGCCGTTGTCTTTTCCGGTTTCAGGAGTGGTGTGTCTTCGCGGTAATGCCGCAGCAGGTCGAGCAGGTGTTCGCATACGACGATGTCGGCATCCTGCAACAGCGCCGCTTCCCCGGCGTTGCCACGCGGCACGATGCAACGCTGGCCGTCGCGCTGGCTCGCGAGCAGCGCCGGCAGGATGCCGTTCACGCGCCGCACTTCGCCGGTCAGTGCGAGTTCACCGATGAAGATGCAAGGCGCGACGCGCTGCGCATCCACCTGTTCCGATGCGGCGAGTATGCCGATCGCGATCGCCAGGTCGAAGCGGCCGCCGGTTTTCGGCAGGTCGGCCGGCGCGAGGTTGATCGTGATGCGGCGCTGCGGATACTCGAGCTGCGCGTTCAGTATCGCGCTGCGCACACGCTCGCGGCTTTCCTTCACGGCGGTTTCCGGCAGGCCGACGATGTTGAAAGCCGGCAGCCCGCCAGACAGGTGCACCTCGACGGTAACCAGCGGCGCCTCGATGCCGAGCGTCGCGCGCGAGTGGACGATGGCGAGGGACATGGAAATACCTACCGATGGAAAGCTCCTGAGGTTTAGCGGAGGACGGCAGAGCGCGCCACTATTTGTGCAGGATCACATGGGCCTCGCAGAATAGGCGCCCGACGCAGCAACGCTGCCACCGGTTATTTTTTGGGACGCTGCGCGCTTTCGTCGGCGGCAGGTGGGCGCTATGATGCGCGCCTGCCCCGCTGGTACCGCATGAAGTCGCTCAACCCCCGCCAAAACGCCGCCGTTCGTTACATCGACAGTCCGCTGCTCGTGCTCGCCGGCGCAGGCAGCGGCAAGACGAGCGTGATCACGCAGAAGATCGCGTGGCTGATCTCCGACTGCGGCATGAAGCCGCACAACGTCGCGGCACTGACCTTCACGAACAAGGCCGCCCGTGAAATGCGCGAGCGCGTGAACCTGCTGCTGAAGGGCAAGAACGCGCGCGGGTTGATCGTATCGACGTTCCATCATCTCGGCCTGACGATCATTCGCCGCGAACACGCGCAGCTCGGGCTCAAGAGCACGTTCACCATCTTCGACCAGCTCGACTGCCTGTCGCTGCTCAAGGAGCTGCTGCATCGCGACACCGACACCGAAGACGACAAGGTGCAGATGCTCGCCGGCATGATCTCGAACTGGAAGAACCAGTTCCTGACGCCGGAGCAGGCCGCCGCGATCGCCGCAACGCCTGACGAAGTGCTTGCCGCCACGCTGTACGAGAGTTACCAGCGCAACCTGAAGGCCTTCAACGCCGTGGACTTCGACGACCTGATCATGCTGCCCGCGCAGCTGTTCCAGTCGAATGAAGAAGTGCTGAAGAAATGGCAGCGGCAGATTCGTTACCTGCTCGTCGATGAGTACCAGGACACGAACAACATGCAGTACCACCTCGTGAAACTGCTGATCGGCGATCGGACCTGTCTCACCGTCGTCGGCGACGACGACCAGTCGATCTATTCCTGGCGCGGCGCGCGGCCTGAAAACATGAACCAGTTGCAGGTGGACTATCCGACGCTGAAGGTCATCAAGCTCGAGCAGAATTACCGCTCGACGAATACGATCCTCACGGCGGCAAACGCGCTGATCGCGAACAACGCGCACGTGTTCGAGAAAACGCTGTGGAGCGAATACGGCAAGGGTGACCCGATCCGCGTGCTGATGCTCGCGAACGAAGAGGCCGAAGTCGAACGCATTGCCACCGACATCCTGCTGAACACCGTGCATCGCAAGCTGTCGTTCAAGGATTTCGCCGTGCTGTACCGCGGCAACCACCAGGCGCGCCTGCTCGAGATCCAGCTGCAGGCGCACCAGGTGCCGTACGTGCTGACGGGCGGCACGTCGTTCTTCGCGCGCACCGAAATCAAGGACCTGATGGCCTACCTGCGCCTGCTGATCAATCCCGACGACGACAACGCGTTTCTCCGCAGCATCAACACGCCACGGCGCAAGATCGGCCCGGCGATTCTCGAGGCGCTCGGCACGTATGCGAACAAGGCCGGTGTCAGCATGCTGACGGCCTGCGGGCACATGGGGCTCAGCGAGCACCTTAACGACACGCAGATCGCGAAGCTGCGCGAGTTTTCCGACTGGCTCGAGCACAAGCGCGAAATGGTGGAGCGCGGCGGCGGCGTGCAGATCGTGAAGGAGCTCATCGACGACATCGGCTACGACGACTGGCTGCGGCAACAATGCTCGACGCCGACGGCGGCCGACCGTGCGATCGCGAACGTCATGACGCTGACGAGCTCGATCGAGAAAAGCATTGCGAAAGCGAAGGAGAACGGCGACGACGAAGGCCTCGAAGCCGCGATCAACAAGCTGATCCTGCGCGACATGCTCGAGCAACAGGAACAGGAAGAGGAGACGAACCGCGTGCAGCTGATGACGCTGCATGCCGCGAAGGGCCTCGAGTTTCCGTTCGTCTTCGTCATGGGCATGGAAGAAGAACTGTTGCCGCATCGCAACAGCATCGAAACCGGCGACATCGAGGAAGAGCGGCGACTCGCCTATGTCGGCATCACGCGTGCGCAGCGCCAGCTGACCTTCACGCTCGCGCGCCAGCGCAAGCAGTACGGCGAAATGCTCGAAACGACGCCGAGCCGCTTCCTCGACGAGCTGCCGCCGGACCTACTCGAATGGGAAGGCCGGCCAAGCGACATGACGCCCGAGAAGGCCGAGGTGAAAGGGAAGGAAGCGCTGGCTCGGTTGAAGAGTTTGTTCGACTGAATTTGAGGACATTTGGGGACTCCCCCAAATGTCCCGGTTGCCTTACTGGCTCATCATGACGATGTGGTCGACCGTGGCCTTCACTTCATCGTCCGAGCAATCCGCACACAGGCCTTTCGGCGGCATCGCACCATTGTTGAAGCCGTTGATCGCGCTTTCATACAGTGCGTCGATGCCTTTCTCGATGCGCGGCGCCCAGTGTTCGACGTTGCCGAGGACGGGGGCATTGTTCGCGCCGGTGCCGTGGCAGGCGAAGCAGTAGGTCGAGTACACGGTTTCCGGATCCTTCGGCGCGCCGCCGCCGGCACCGCCGATCGTCAGGCCTGCCGCGCATTCATCACCAATCTCGCAGACTTCACCGTGCGGCTGGATGCGGGCGCGGATGTCGTCTTCCACGGCGGCGGCCACGTAGCCGGCCGTCGTCAGCGCAAGCATGATCAGGAGGGATTTGCCGATTGCGGTGGCTTTCTGGGAAATCACGGATTTACCTCGAATTCGGGAGACGGGTGAGCGGGGCGCATTATAGGGAAAGAGGCGGGGCGGGGCCATCCGACCTTCGCTAAAGCTACGGCAGGACAGGTCTCGCCCGGGGTCCTGCCGTGCTTATTGCGGGGCAATCGTGAACCTGATCGGTTGCTTGCCGTACCAGATGTCGGTCGGGCTGCTGTCGAGCGCGTAGCCCAGGTAGACGGTGACGGTCTGGCCCGCGAGGCCGGAGGTGTCGCCGCGCAAGCCTGAGACGACGCTCATCTGTTCCGTCGAATGCAGGACCGTGCTGCGGCGCACGGGGAAGCTGCCTATATCGCCTGTAAATGGCACGAAGGCGCCGCTGCTGTTCTGCGCGAAGCGCCGGCCATCGCCGAGTACGGCGAGCACGAACAGACGACCGGAGCGGCCGACGTGCGCGGGGTCGACGACGATCCGGCCGAGCACGTCGAACGGCTGGCTTGCGCCGAAACTCGTCGTAAAGCTCGCACCGGCAGTGGACGTCGCGCCGCCGGTGATGACGGCATTCGCGAGACTCGCACCGCCGCCCGCGTTGCCGATATTACCGAGCAGCGGCATGCCCGAATCTGACAGCGTCAGGTTGTACGCGCCTTCATTCCCGGCGCATTTCTGCGGCTCCACGAAGGTGTTCACGAGCACGCGATATTCGCCGGCAGGCAGGCGCTTGCGGATGCGCGCGTTGCAGGTGCCGTCGGTATCGTCGTGGATCTCGATGCCGCCGAGTTTTGCATCGGTGAGGATCAGCACGGGATCGAGTTCGCTCGACTCCAGCGCGATGTCGAGTTCGGTTTCGCGCGCGAGCGTGAGGCGGTAAACATCGACGAAGCTCGTATCCGTCGACCCGCCGAACAGGTCGCGCACGCGGCAGTCTCCCGCCGCCAGGCGTTCGGCGACCGCGGCGTTCGTCGCGACATCCCGTACCTGGCAGGCGCTGGCGCCGTAGATCGCGTTCACGCCGCTGATGTCGTCGGCCTGCAAGGTATGCACCTGGCCGTAGTTCGGCGCCATGATCGAGGCCGTCGCGCTCGAATGATCGAGTCCGATGGCATGGCCGAGCTCATGCAGTGCTACGCGCCGGAAATCGATGCGCTGCTGCGGATTGCCGGTGTACACGTCCCACTGGTAGTTCGAGTTGAAGATGATGTCCGTCTGGTCGAATACCGGGAATCCCAGCGGCCCGCCGATCGACAGGCTCAGCGTGATCGCCAGCACGCCCGCACCGAAGTTGTTGCCGCACACCGTGCTGCGAAAGTCGATGCCGTTGCGGCGATCACCGGAACCCATCGGAAAGCCGGCTGCGTCATTGTCGTTGCGACGAAAGCCCGCGCAGGGATCGAGGTAGCTTTCGTTTGCGACGAAATCGAAACTCGTCGCATCGCTCCATTGCGCCAGCGACTGGCGCAGCGCCGTCGACCAGGCCACGCCGGACGGCGAGCTGCCCGTCATGCCGATGTAGAACGTCGTCGTCGGCGCAAACCAGCGCGAACCGCCGAGCGTGAATGCGAGCGCGCCGCTGCCGGTGAGCGCGCAGAGCAACAGGGCAACGACAGGACGTTTCGGCATGCGCATCAACGGGCCTGTACCTGCGCGTCGATCACGCCGATGAAATCATCGAGCGGAAATTCCAGGCGCTTCGGAAACTCGGCTTCCACCTGCTGCTGCGGAAAATTGAATGCGCGCATCTTGTCGGCCAGCGCGTCGGCGGGCGCCAGGATGTGATAGTCGGGATGATCCTGCAGATCGAGCCAACGCGTGCCATCCGGTTTTTCGACGATCGGGAAATAGCCCTGGCTCCAGCCTGTCAGCGGATTGACGAGTTCGCGCGACAGGTCGTCGACGAACCACAAGCCTTCGGCACCCTCTGTCGGAATGAACTGGCCGGATACTTCGGTGTGTGCCGCCGCTGTCGTGCCGCCGACGAAGCGCAACTCGATCGTATCGAGTGCGGGATCGCCTTCGATCACGTCGTCGATCGCGAAGTGCACCGTCGAGTAGACGACGCCGGCAACTTCGGTGACGACCACCTCGCTCACCGTGCCGGTGAAGATCAGCGTCGAGTTGCCGATCAGTTCCTCGAGCGACAGCACGAGCCTTGTCGTGGCATGCGCACCGAGTGGCAACAGGAATGGAAGCAACAGCACGAGGCGACGCGCCGTGAACAGTGCGGTTCTGATCATGTGTGTCGGAGTGCGGCAGGGCATCACGGTGTATCGTCGAACATGGGTATCAAGGATTTAATTACAGCATGTCGTCGAGCAGGTCGGGCAGGCGCGCGAAAAAAGTATCGTGGGCAACGAAGCCTGTATGCCGGCTGAATGCCGCGTCGTGTACGTACGGCTCTTCGAATAATGCGCGATAAGTCCCTTGCGAGAAACTCATGCCGGTCAATCCGGCCAGCGTTGCCGCGATACGGAAGAGCTGGCGCGGCAGGCGCACGGCGGGCTGCGATAACTGCAGCTCGTTACGTACGGCGCGCACGATACCATCGAGCGTATAGACCTGTCCGTCGCTCAGTTCCCATATTTGCTGCGGAAGTGTCTCCGCTTCCACGGCATTAAGCAGCGCACGCGCCATGTCTTCCACGCTGATCATGCCAAGCGGCTGCAGGCTCGATGGGAACGCGGGCAACATGCGGCGCGACAGTACGCGCAGCAGGCTGCGCAGGTTGCCGCGCATGCCGCGGCCGTATACGAGCGACGGTCGCACGCAGACCACGTCGAAGTCAGCCGAGCGAAGTTCCTGCAACGCGGCTTCAGCGTCCGCCTTCAACTGCGCATAAAGGGAATGCGCCGGATAACGCGCCTTGCTGCTGCTGGCGAATATGAAACGCTGCACGCCCTGTGCTTTGGCCGCGCGCGCGAGTTCGAGCGTTGCGTCGAGGTTGGCTGTGCGCAAGGCGGCAGCGTCTGCATTCACGTGCGCGACACCGGCCATGTGGACCACCACGTCGACGCCGTGGCAAAGGCGTTCCGCCAACTCGGCGTCCGGCAGGTTACCGGCATGAAATTCGTGTGACGGTACGACGGCAGCGAAGTCGCGCGCGAATCCGGGCTGCTGCATGTTCCGCAGGCTCACGAGCACGCGCGGCGTATGCCCGTTCGCAGCGAGCAGCGGTACGACATGCCGGCCGATGAATCCCGCGGCGCCCGTAACGAGCACCTTGCTCATCGCAGTTTCCAGCCGTAGTTGCGATAGAAGGTCAGCGCCGAACGTGCGAAGTGCAGCAGATGGCGCAGTCCTTTCCTGCCGGCATGGCCGCCGTAATGCGTGATGCGGCAGGCGGGCACGTACATCAGGCGGCCGAACTTGCGCAGTTCGAGCGACAGCGAGAAGTCCTCGAAGTACAGGAAGAACGCCGGGTCGAAGCCGCCGGCCTGCCGCAGCGCATCGGCCCTGCAGAACATGAAGCAGCCGCTGATCAGGTCGACGTCTGCCGCCTCGCCGCGTGCAACGAGCGCACGGTGTTCGTAGCGGTCGAGGCGTGCGCTGAAACAGCGGCGCAGCGAACGCGGCGCAAAGCCGCGCAGGGCGAGATCGACCACGGCAGGATAACGCTTGCACAGAAAAGCCGTTTCGCCGTTGCCATCGACGGCATGCGGCGACAGTGCGACGACGTCGGCGTGATCATCAAGAAAGTCGATCGCCGTAGTCAGCGCGTTTTCCGCGACGAGCACGTCGGGATTCATGATGAGGTGATACTTCGCAGCGCTGCGCGCAAGCGCAAGATTGTGCGCCCTGCCGTAGCCAAGATTGCCGCCGGCCACGACGACCTCGCTTATATCAGCGAGGCCATTGCGCTGCAGAAGTTCACGCAGCAGCGCGGCATCGTCGCCGTTATCGACGATCGTAAGTTTCCCCGAAGCTTGTCGTGCGGAACCGGCATTGTGAATTGCCGCGCGCAACTGTTGCAGCACGCGCGTGAACTGTTCGGCATCCACGCGATACGTGACGATGGCGATGTGGAGCAAGTCTGGCGTCATGCGCGATGGGCGTGCGAGTTTCGGCAGCCGCTTTTCGAATGGCGTTGGGAATCAAAGCTCATGATTGGGTCCGAATGGGCCTGCGAGTCAACGCTCACGGATGCCGTGCGCATCACACGGTCATTCGCGCCGCGGAATCAATCTGTCGCCGAACGGCGTGCGCACGCGCTCCATGCCGGGCGGAATCGCCTCGTCCGGAATCACCTGCACGCCCTGCTCGAACTGCCGCAACCGCTCTGCGCGCAACTGCTGGCGCTGCTCGCGCGCGAGGCGCTCCTCCTCGGAGATCTGCGGCATCACTTCGGGTTCGCCGCTGAACGGGTTGATGAACACCTGCTGGCCCGCTTCGTTGACCATGCCCTGCTGAGGCTGGATGCCATTGATGCCAAGCGGATCATTCGGATTGACGCCACCTGGAGCCATCGGCCCAATCGACGTATTCACGCCATTACTCGCAAGCGGCGCCGCCGGCGTCAGGCGCAGCTCGGACCGATCGCCAGCGGAACACGTCACGCCGATGGCAGGCGCCGCGACGCACGCGTCGCCGCCGGGATGTGTCAGCGACAAGGTACCTGGTCCCGCCGCAACGATCGTGAATCCGGAGTTCTGCACCTGCGCGGTTTCACCGTCACGCCAGTTCACCTTAGCGGTTTCACCGGCGCGATTCACAAGCGTGGCCTGGTAACGATCACCGAAGCGGCTGAGGCTGCGGAGCGTGTAGGGGGGTTGGCCGTTCGCAGGCGCGAAGGCCTGGTCGGGGGAGAATCCGGGAGCGGGTTGCGCGGCTTCGGTTTCAGAGGGCTCGAACAAGCGCAGATCCTGCGCCTGCCCAACTCCGGACACGAGAGTTAGTACAACGCTGATGCGAGGCAGAGAGCTTTTCATCGTAGTCCTCCTGGGCGCCGTGGCCCGCGAAAACTTCGAGCACATTGTAGCATTGGCTTCTCTCAAAGTTAGGCGAGCTATTAGGTTGATTGCGGTAACGCTCACGCTACGCTGTCTAGCATTGCTCATCCGGCTGAGCTCAACACGTACAAAGCCTCCCCCCTCTTTATCGGAGGAGGGGTATCAATCATGTATCAAGCGATTTGCAGGGCCTTGAGAATGGGCAACTGCTTCTTGGCAAAAACCTGAGCTTGTCCTGTCAGTTCGGCAAGGTTCTCCTCTGCGGTCTCCAATGCCTTTCCTTCTTTGAGTAATTTCTGTCCTTGAGAGGCAATAGTCTGCCAAGCAAACTGCGCCCACTCGGTGGGTTGTTTTTTGCCTTGCGCTATGGACGTTAGGAAAAGTTGCTGGAATCGATTTACGTTGAAGCCTCCACCCGTGACCGGACTGGCTAAGTATCCGATTTCATGGCTTCCACGCGCCTTCTGACATAGATGGGTGTTGAGCTTATCGGCAGACTTTTTGGCCTTGTTAATCACGTGATCATCCTGCACCAAAGCCAAGTTACCAGCACCGGTCAGCACCATGGCTACCTGGATGATGTGAGCGAAGGTAATGCCTTTGTCCTTTACTGACTGTTCGATCTGGCCCAATGACAGCGCCTTGTGGT
>DASWWP010000129.1:0-5590 GCA_036405915.1 Pseudomonadales bacterium | reverse complement strand
CTCATCGAAAAGTAACAGCGGACATTGCTGAAGCGGGCGCGGCAAACGCTACAGGCGTGGCTCACTCGAGCGGCGCCAATCATATCCATGGAGCACTCATGAACAGATACAACGAGAAGAAGCCACAGGGCGGCCGCAATGCCAGCGGTTCTGATTCCAGCAAGGACAAATCGCCTTCGAGCCAGCCGCAGGCCGGCGAAGGTCCAGCCAACCGCAAGTCATCGCAGGCAGGATCTTTCCAGCGCGAAGACCAGCCATCCGAACAGGGACAGAAGCAATCCGATGCAGGAGAAGGCGAAGGTAACCAGGCCAACCAGTCCATTCCCGGTGAAAGACGCGCGGCAGGCCGCACGGAGCCGGGGGAACCTTCGGAAGGCAAACGCGCCGCGGGGGCCACGGAATCGCTCGAGGGCAATGACGAATCGGATACGGTGGAAGCCGACAAGTCCCAACGCCTCGACGAGGCCTTCGAGGATAGCGAAAGAAACGTTTGAGCCGAGTCCCGACCCGGCGATCGGCAAGCATGCAGCGCTTCACGGCGCTGCTTTTTCACGCATTCGTGATCATCGACAAGCGGTGTTCACGACGAGGTAGCTCATGAATAGAAAAAACGACCTTCGCCTCCAGCTCAAGCGCGCCCTTGTGGAACTGGAATCGGCACGCGCCCAGCGCAGCGCCGGCGTATCCGCCGCGGAACTGGGCACCATCGAACAGCGCATACATTCCTTGAGCGCGGCGTTCACCTCCCTGATCGAAAAACTCATCCTGCAAAGCGGGGGCATGCAGGCGACCACCCGCTGACAGGCGACCTTGCAGCGAAAGGACTTCGTTCGCAGGCAGCAGTACCCGGACTTACTCGCCAGCCGGCGGGCTTACTGCCTGCTCCAGCTCCAGCAAGCCCTCGACGATCGCTCTCTCCGCGCAGCCCGGCTGCAGCCGCGACGACAGCACTTCGAAGGTGTTGTAACCGAAAGCCGCGTCGTGTGGCACGTAGCCCGAACCGGCCGTGCCGTTCGCCAGCGTCACCATCATGCTGTGCTTGTACGGCGATTCCGCCTTGAAGCGCTGCGCGATCGGATTGAACACCTCCGCGTTGACACCGCCGAGGTACACGTCGCCGAGCTTCAGCATGCTGAGCAACAGGCTAACGGACTCGCCCTCGACGTAGGTTCCCGGGGAGCCTTCGCGGCCCTGGTCGGTGCGCTGGCGCCCGGGGCACGTAATGCTTTTCTGCCCGCCGCTAATCGCAGCTTCGGTGCGCGGCAGCTCGAGCTTGCGGCGCAGTACGTGCAGCACTTCTTCGCCCAGCATCTGCCCCATCGAGAGGAGCATCTGGCGCTGCTGGTCCATCAGGCGGGCGACGTCGGGATTCTCGCGATCCAGCCCGGTACCGCCCGGTGGCATCGAGTTGCTGATGTCCTCGCCGCGGCTCGCGTAATCGGCAATGCGGATCCTGCGCAGGTCATAGGTCTGTTCGAAGAAAATCGGGTTCTGGTCTCCAGCGGCGCCGAGCGACCACACGGCAACGGCGTCGTCGCCGAGCGATTCTTCGATGTAGCGCGACGTGGCGCCGGGTATATCGCCGCTGACTTCGTCGAGCTGGCCCGCGATGACGCCATGCACGGCGTAGTTGTAATACACGGCAATCGGCTCTCCAGCCAGCGACTCGAACGCCAGCACGGCGACCGTTTTGTCCGACGGACCTTCGTAGTTCGGGCCTTCGCCCCAGCGCCCCGTTTCCGGATTGACCAGGTTGCGATTCACGTTGATCCACGACTGCCCCGTGCCCCACGCCATCTGCGCCGGCTGCAGCGAGTCGATGGCCATGCGGACGCTGGCGACGACCTTGTCGACATAATCGGGCGCCAGCTGCCGCGGCACGCTGTGCGTGTGCGTGGCCGACAGCAGCAGATGCCCAGGTGCGATGGAGAATTCCTCACTGAGCTGCTCGCTGACGGCCTGCCATAGCGGCGTCGGAATGCCGCCGGCATCGAGCGTGACCAGCGCGGCCCGCACGCCCTCGTCGTCCAGCACGATGGCGCGTGCGTAAACGCGATCGTTGATTCCGCGGTAAAGCTCCGGCAGCTGGTCCTCGGCCGGCGTAATGTCGATCCTCGCCGCGCCGACGCGCAGGTCGGCAAGCGCACCCAGCGGCGAGGCCGCTGCGACAACAGCCATGCAGCACAGCAGGGGTTTCAGTGTTGGCTTCATGTAGCTCTCCTTCCTGTTCATTGTCCGGCTGTTTCGCGAATTTAGACGAGCTGCAAACGTTTGCAAAGCTGGTTGCTTTTTCCGAATCCAAAAGTCGGCGCTCATCGTGCGAGCGCCTTCATCGGGAATCGCTGGCCGGTGACGAAAGCCGCCGGTCTGCTGTTACCATCGCGCCATGAGCAGAAGTGGCAAACCCGTCGTCACCATGGCCGACATCGCTCGCCTCGCCGGCGTGCATGTGTCGACCGTATCGCGCGCGCTCAGCGACAGCCCGCTGGTCGAAAAGGCCATGCGCGAGCGCATCCTGAAGATCGCCAGCCAGCATGGATACGTCGCGAATTCCACGGCGCGCAACCTGCGTGCAGGCCGCACGCAGACACTCAGCGTCGTGATACCGCTCGCGCACGAACGCGGCCAGGAGCTCACTGATCCTTTTTTCGCGTACATGCTGAGCCACCTGGCCGACGAGATCACGCAGCGCGGTTACGGCATGCACCTGCAGAAGGTGTTGCCGCCGATGCAGGGCTGGATGCAGCGGATCGTCGCGGAGCGCCGCGCCGACGGCATCATCGTGATCGGCCAGAGCACCGAACACGACACGCTGGAACGGGCCTCGCGCACGCAGATGCCGTTCGTCGTGTGGGGCGGACACTTCGGTGCGCAGCACTACCCGGTCGTCGGCACCGACAACGTGCAGGCAGGGCGCCTCGCGACGGAACACCTGCTCACGCATGGCCGGCGCCGCATCCTGTTCGTTGGCGATCCGTCCATTCCCGAAATCAGGCTGCGTTGCGACGGTTACCGGGACGCGCTTGCACAGGGGCCGCGCGGCACGGCACCGGCCACGATCGTCAAGGCGCACATGACACCCGATGCCGCCTACCGTTCGGTGCTCGCGCACATCGGCAAGCGAAAACCCTTCGATGCCATTTTCGCCGCGACCGACATCATCGCGATCAGCGCGATGCGCGCACTGGCCGCGAGCGGGCGCCGGATTCCGGATGACGTCGCCGTGATCGGCTTCGATGGCATCGAGCTCGGCGCGCACGTGCACCCCACGCTGACGACCATCGCGCAGGATCTCAATCGCGGTGCGCAGCTGCTCGTCGACCTGCTGCTGAAACGCATCGCCGGCGAAGCCGTTGCATCGGTGGCGATGAACGGGGAGTTGCTCGTGCGCGAGTCCTGCGGCGCGGCTGCGAGGACCTGAGCCGCCCAGGCCGCGAAGCTCCTTGCAGCCGCCGGTTTCGGCAAAACCTAGGCCGCTTCGGCCGCGGCGAGCCGTGCAGCGGCAGGCTTGTTCACGAGGTTCCACAGCAATCCTGCACACAACAGCGCCGCGAACACGGTAGCGAGCATGAAGCCGTAGCGGATGTCGCCGAGCAGGTCGCCAAGTGCAGCCATCGCGAGCGGACCCGCCGCGGCGGCGAATGCCGTGAAGAACAGGATTAGGCCGGCAATCGCACCGTGTTCGGTCTTGTCGAAACAGCTGATGCCCTTCGAATTCAGCGTCGGATACATCACCGACATGAAGAGGCCCGACAACGGCAACAGCCATGCGCCAAGTGCCGGCCCGCCAGCGAGGCTTCCTGCAAAGCACAGCAGGATCGCCACGGCCATCGCGGCCAGCACCGCATCCCAGGCCATGCGCTGCAACAGCCACACGCCGATGAAGCGTCCCGCCGCGCGCAGCACGAAGAAGATCGTCAATGCATACGTCACGAGCCACGAGGCGGACCCGCTGTACTGTTCCAGCCACGTCGGCATCCATACGTAGATCGCCACTTCGACGGCCACGTACAGCATGATCAGCATCGAGAAGCCGAGTGCATACGCGTTTCTCAACATCGAGAACGAGAGTCGCAACGACGCCGGCGCGGCGGAGCTCGCCACATTCACCGGATAGCGCGCGAGCGACGCAGCGAGCACCAGCAGGCCGCAGATGCCCGCGGCGGCCACGTAAAGGTACTTCCACGAAATACCCTGCGCGAGCAGCGTCGCCACGACAGCGGGACCGACGATCGCACCGACCGCGAAGAACCCTTCGACCGTGTTCATGAAGGCCGTGTGCTGGCGCGACGAATTCGTGAAATCGCCGATTAACGCCAGCGCTCCGACCTTGACTACGCTGACACCGAGGCCCGAGATGCCGAGCAGCACGACGAAAAAGCCGAAGCTGTTGCCGAATACGAACAGTAACGAACCGATGCCATAAAGCAGCAAACCCAGCACGATCATGCTTTTGCGGCCATAGCGATCGCTGAGGAATCCGAGGCCGAGGCCACCGAGTGCGATCGCGGCCATCGGCACGTAGTGGAATGCGCTCGCGGCGCTGAGGGACAGGCCGAATTCGTCGATCAGCGACGGAATGATGCTGCCGACCGCATCCGTCGTCATCGCGAACATGAAGAACATCATGCACGTGAGTACCCCGAGAAGGCGGGGGTTGTGTTGCGGGATTGCGTGGTCGTGCATGGGATCCCCTGGGTCGCGCTTGTTGTCATTGTCGCCGCCGTTGCGACGGCATGACGCTTTGCTCTTGTTCTTTACCCTTATTGCAAACGATTGCATTATAGGAGCGCATTTCTTTCGAAATCCACAGGCCCTGCTTCATGCTCAACCAGGTCCAGCTCATCACGTATGTCGACCGCCTCGGCGGCGGCGGCATCGCATCGCTCGATGCGCTGTTGAAGGGTCCGTTCGCTGGCCTGTTCGGCGGAGTCCACCTGCTGCCGTTCTTCACGCCGATCGACGGCGCGGACGCCGGTTTCGACCCGATAGACCACACGCGCGTTGATCCGCGCCTCGGTGACTGGCACGACATCGCCGCACTCGCGCGAAGCACGCCGGTCGTCGCGGACCTGATCGTCAACCACATCTCGCGCGCGTCGACGCAGTTCCTCGACTTCCAGCGCCGCGGCAAGGCTTCGCCGTGGGCTGCACTCTTCCTGACGCGCGACAGCGTATTCGGCAGCGATGCTACGGCCGATGCTGTGAACGCCATTTACCGTCCGCGTCCGGGCTTGCCGTTCAGTCCCGCGACGCTCGACACCGGCGAGGCCGTGCAATTGTGGACCACGTTCACGCCTGACCAGGTCGACATCGACGTCACGCATCCGCTCGGGCAGCAATACCTCGGCGACATCCTGCGGACCTTTGCGGCGCACGGCGTCGCGATGGTGCGGCTCGATGCCGTCGGGTACGCGATCAAGCAGGCCGGCACGCGCTGCTTCATGCTGCCCGCTACTTTCGCCTTTATCAGCGAATTGTCGGCGCAGGTCCACGCGCTTGGCATGGAAGTGCTCGTCGAAATCCATTCGCACTATCGCAAGCAGGTCGAGATCGCGAGCCTCGTGGACCGCGTGTACGACTTCGCGCT
>DASWWP010000128.1:0-19403 GCA_036405915.1 Pseudomonadales bacterium | reverse complement strand
CACTGTTCGGCGTGCTCGGGGGAGGAAGACTTCGCCGCTCCGGCGTACTGGTGCAAAGCCACGTAGTAACGCCGTTCGGCGTTCACGATTCGGTCAATTACTGAAATTTTCACGAGCTGGTTCATCGCCTGTGCCGCACCCCCAACGTGGGACGGCGCACATAGTGGAAGAATGATGGCAGCATAGCAATCCGGGAAATACCCCAAAGGCGCGTCGCAGCCGGACAGCTGTGCGTCGCGGACCTATAAAAAAGCCCGGCGTTTGCCGGGCTTTGTAAGATGAACCCTTATCAGTTCTCGGTGATGTCGAGCGGATCGTAATCCGGCGAGCACACTTCGACGATGCAGATCGATTCGAGCGTGCGGCCTTCCGGCGGCGGCTCGAGTCCCTGGTCGATCATCAGCTGGCGCAGCACGGCAGCCGTTTCCGGGTGCGGGATGGCCGACTGCACACCGACGCGCACGAGGCCGTCTGCGTAATCGATCGGCAGCCAGGTATGCGCCGCGAGTTCGGGGCTACCGCGGTTGTCGGTGTTACCGAAGTCGCGCAGGTCGAGACGGGCACCGGCTTCGACGAGCAGCTTCACGACTTCCGTCGCTCCCTTGTGCGCGGCGCCATGCAGCGGCGTGCGGCCGGTCTCAGCCTGGTAGTTCGGGTCGAGTCCGAGTTCGAGCAACAGCTTCACGGCTTCGATCGTTTCCTCGGTCGAATGCTCCTTCGTGACGCCTTCGACCCAGCCGATGCCCGCGGCCACAGCCAGCGGCGTGACGCCGAGCTTCGTGTTGATGAGCGGATCGGCGCCATGCTCGAGCAGCAGCTTCATGAGTTCGAGATCGCCGGACTGCGAGGCACGCAGGAAGGCCGTCGCGCCGTCCTCGTCGAGCCACTGGTTCGTGAACACCGTGCGCGTCTCCGAGCTTTCCGTGATCTGCGCGTTCACGTTGGCGCCGTTGTCGAGCAGCAACTTGATGTATTCGAGCGTGTCCATGTCGGGCTGGCGAGTCGGGTAGTCGCCACCTTCCATGTTGCGGTTGTCGGTGGCGAGGTACAGCGGAACCCAGCCGCCCTTGTTGGCGAGGTTTACGTCGGCGCCGTTTTCGATCAGGAACTTGCCCATCTGCAGGTTGTTGTTCTGCGTGGCGGCAAGCAACGGACTCCAGCCGTAGCGCGACGTCTGGTTCACGTCGGCGCCTGCATCGAGCAGGACCTGCGCGACGTCGATTGCGCTCGAACGTGCGGCATAGATTAATGCGGTCAGTTCGCCGCCATCGGGCTCACGCTGCATGCCGGCAGGACGGTTGAAGGCATCTGTGCCTTCCTGGCCGGCCTCGTTCTGGTTGTTGACGACGACGAAGCCAATGCCGGCGCGAACGAAGATGTTGCAGATCGCTTCAGCCGTAGGCTCAGCGCCGGAATCGACGAATTTTTTCAGCTCGGCATCCATGTCGACGCCTTCGACCGTCAGCTTGCGCAGCAGGTTCACGTCGGGTGTCGGCTGTTCGCAGTTCGACACGATCGCCTGGCGGCGCACCGTCACGCGTGGATCTTCCGACTGACCGAGTGCGGCGGTACGTCCATCGCGCATCACGGGAGCGGAAACGGCCGCCACGTCGGCGCCATGCTCGATCAGCACGGAGGCCACGTCGGCATGGCCCTGGTCGGCAGCCTGCATCAGCGCGGTGGTGCCGCGGTAGTCTTCTTTCGCATTCGGATCGGCGCCGGCATCGAGCAGCACTTCCACTGCATCGACGACGCCGGAACGCGCGGCCAGCATCAACGGACGGCGACCAAGCGGCAGTGCTTCGTTGGCGTCGGCGCCGCCATCGAGCAGCGCCTTGATGACCTCGGCGTCGCCCGTGCTTGCAGCCAGCCACATTGCGGTCGAACCATTACGGTTGGCCGCTGCCGGGTTTGCACCGGCATCGAGCAGTTGTTCGACGAGTTCTTCGTCGCTGTGGTACGCCGCCCAGTGCAATGCGGTGGCACCGTCGGCCTGCGCACCATTCACGTCAGCGCCCGTGCCCAGCAGGCTGCGCACGGTTTCGCTGTCACGCGCCATCGCGGCATCGGCGATTTCGGACTGGGCCACTGCGAAATTCGCGGAGGCCAGCGCGATCGCCAGCACGAGGGTCTTTGTCGCTTTCACTTTCAACATACGTCGATGACTCTTTTCTAGTCTTACACCAGTTTGTCGAGACGCCCGGTGCTGTCGCCGAACTTGTCGCGTTCGATACCGAACTGGTCGAGGATGCTCAGCAGCAGGTTGCCGGTCGGCACCGTCTTGGTCGGATAGGCCAGGTGGCGGCCCGTCGGCATCTTGCCGTGGTTCTTCCCGATCAGGATGTGCGGCGCGTCGTAGTGCAGGTGCTGGTTCGGGTTGCCCATGTTGCTGCCGTACAGCAGCAGCGAGTGGTCGAGCAGCGAACCGTCGCCGTCTTCGGTGTTCTTCAGCTTGTCGACGAAGTACGCGAGCATCTTCACGTGGTAGGCGTTGATGCGCGAGAACTCTTCGATGCGGGCCGGGTCTTCGCCGTGGTGCGAACCGCCGTGGAAGCTCAGCGTCGGTGCATCGCTTTCCGGATAGACGCGGTTCGTCAGGTCACGCGCGAGCAGCATGGTGCCGACGCGCGTGATGTCTGCCTGGTAGGCCAGCGCCAGCAGGTCGAACTGCAGCTTGATGTGCTCGTCGAAGGACTGCGGGATGCCCGGCGGTACCGAGAAATCTTCCGGCGCAGCGGTCGTCGCGCTTGCAGCAATCTGCAGGCGGCGTTCGATTTCGCGGACGTTGTCGGTGAAAGCGTCGAGGCGCGCGCGGTCGGGCACGCTGATCTCCTTGCGCAGGCTGCCGATCTTGTCGTTGATCGCGTCGAGGATCGACTGGTTGCGCTCGCGGCGCGCGATGCGCTGTTCCGGCGTGCTGCCCGAGCCGAACATGCGCTCGAAGACGACCTGCGGGTTCAGCTCCATCGGCAGCGGCGTGGTCGGCGAGGCCCACGCGATCGTGTTCGTGTAAACGCAGCTGTAGCCTTCGCCGCAGTTGCTGGAGCCCGAACCCGGATCTTCCACCGACATCTCGACGGACGGCAGCAGCGTTCCCTGGCCGATCTTCTGCGCGATGATCTGGTCGATCGTCAGGCCGGCGTATACGTCGGCACCGGCGGTTTTCTTCGGCTTCTCGGCGCACAGGAAGGCCGCGGCCACCCAGTGGTCGGCGCCGGTTTCGCCCGGAGGCGGTTCGGACGAGGTCGCGTGCAGGCCCGTCAGGATGTTCAGGTATTCACGATGCGGTTCCAGTGCCGACCAGATGTACGGCAGTTTTTCCGGCAGCGCGCCTTCCACTTCCGGAACCCAGAAGCCGGGCGCCGCGCCATGCGGAACGAAGCCACCGAAGAAGCGCTGCGGAGCCACGGCAGCCGTCTGCGACTGCGCGGTTGCGGCAGGAATCATCGAGTCGAGCATCGGCAGCGCGAGTGCGGCGCCGGCTCCCCGGAGCAGAGTACGGCGGGAGATGTGCTTCTTCGTAATAAACATCGTCTTACTCCTCTCTCATTGCCACGTCGGTGGATTTCTGGTTCATCGTGAATGCAGGGCTCTGGATCACGCCCATCAGCAGCGATGAAAAACGATAGTTGTCTTCAGCGGCTTCGCGCGCCACTTTGCGCACGAGCGGCATGTCTTCGTATTCGAGACCGCGGCCAATCGCATACGTGATCAGCTTTTCGGTCACGACGCGTGCGAACTGGTCGCCAGCCTGCTTCGTCAATTCACGCAGGCTCTCCACGCCGGACAGCGGATCGCCATTCGTCGTGAAGCCGTTCGGATCGATCGGCAGGCCCTGGTCGGTCGTGCGCCATTTGCCGACGGCGTCGAAGTTTTCCATCGCGAGGCCCAGCGGCTCGAACATCATGTGGCACGTCGAGCAGGTCGGGTTGATGCGATGCGCTTCGAGACGCTCTTTCAGCGTGGCCGGCGCGTCACCTTCCTGCGGGGCGAGGTCGGTTTCGACGCCAGGCGGCGGATCGGGCGGGCTCACGCCGTAGAAGGTTTCGAGGAACCACTTACCGCGTTTGACCGGCGACGTGCTCGCGGCCACCGACGTGAAGGTCAGCAGCGCGCCCTTGCCGAGGATGCCGCGGCGTTCGTCGAGTTCAGGCGGCAGTTCCACGCGGCGGAATTGTGAACCGTACACGTCCGGAATGCCGTAGTGCTTCGCGAGGCGCTCGTTGACGAAGGTGTAGTTCGCATCGAGCATCTCGAGGATGCTGCGGTCTTCCTGGATGATGCTGCCGAAGAACAGCTCGATTTCCTGGCGGAAGGCGTCGCGCAGCGTGCTGTCGAAGTCCGGGAACAGCTGGACGACCGGCTCGTTGGCGGCCATGCCGCGCACGTTCAACCACTGGCCCGTGAAGTTCTCGATGAAGGACTTCGCGCGCGGATCGTCGAGCATGCGCTTGACCTGCTGCTCGAGCACTTCAGGCTCATGCAGCTTGTTCGCGGTCGCCACTTCGACGAGCTCGGCATCGGGGATGCTGCTCCACAGGAAGAACGACAGGCGCGAAGCCAGCTCGATGTCGCTGATGGCGTACAGTTCACCGGGCGCTACCTGCTCCGGTTCCAGCTCGGCGCGGTAGATGAATTCCGGGTCTGCCAGCACGACCTGCAGCGCAGCCTCGATGCCGTAATCAAAGGTACCGCCCTGTTCACGGCCGGAGCGGAAGAACGTCATCACGTGCTCGATGTCGGTTTCGTTGGCAGGACGGCGGAAGGCCTTGCTGACCAGCGTGTTGACGATCTGGCGTGCGCAGGCTTCTTCCTGGCTCAGGTCGCTCGGATAGCATTCGAAGATCTTGTCGCGGCTCTGCTTGCTCGTCGCCGGCATGCCCTTGTACGGACCTTCGATGAAGACCTGGCCGACGTGCGGGTAGAACGTGTAACCGGAGATCGAGCCGGGCGAGTTCATCGTGCGCTGGAACGACTTGTTCAGGCCGGTATCCGGCAGGTCGCTCGTCGCGATGAAGGTCACGCCCACCTTGTGGAAGCCGGCCTTGATCGGGATCGCCGGCGTGCGGCCACCGACGCTTTCGGTCGGGGCGATTTCCTTGTCCCAGTCGTACAGGTACACGCGCTCGCCGTCGATCGTCACTTCGAGCTGCTCGCCCGGGACGTTACCGAGCACGCGCGCGAAGTAACCGGTCATGCCCTTCACGGTGAAGACGTATTCGCCGTCGGCCGGGAATTCGTGTTCGATCAGCATGCCGCCACGCGTACCGAACGGCAGGCCTGGGACGTGCGTATTCTGGGAGGTGTCGACCGGCACGTCGAATACGGCCAGCGTCGGCGCGGTTTCAGTACCCACGGCGAGGCGCGCGATGTTGCCCGCGGCCGACAGGTAGGCTTCCATCAGCGCCGGGGAAGTCGTCAGCGTACCGGCCATGTTGTCGAAGCCGTGGCTGGAGTCGTCGGCCGGCAGGAAGCGCGTGGCGTCGATGTTGAGGCCAACGAGGTCGCGGATCGCGTTCGTGTACTCGGTACGGTTCAGGCGATGCAGGCCCGGAGGCGGCAGGTGGGTACCTTCCGCGAAGGCCTTCTCGTCGATGGCGTTCTCGAGCGCACCGGCCAGGGCCTGGGTCACGTCGTACTCGGGACGCGGTTCGCCGGCGGGCGGCATCATGCCGGCGCGCAGGCGCTTGATGACCTTCTCGCCCATCTCGGGGTACTCGGCCAGCGTGTGTGCGTCCATACCCTCGAGGTCAATGCCGCCGGAGTAATCGTCCAAGTTGTGACACTTGGTACAGTAGTCGGTCAGAAGAGCCCCGGTATCGACGGCTTCCTGAGCGAATACACAAGACGCAGAAACTGCCGCGACCCCGAGAAATACGCGGGAAAACGCTCGCACTACGGTTACTTGTCCCCTCATGTCACTCATTCCCCTTGCTAAACTTTACAGGTCTGTCGAAGCATAGACCGACGGGTTCGCGAAATGCCAGCAGGTGGCTGATTGTTCCACCGTTTTTACAATTTTGAGCTGATTGTGGGCGCGAATCTGAACAGCTCTGTTACAGCGCGCTTGACGGGCGCATTTTGCTTTTCCACCAGGCTGTGTTATGCGGATTTATGGGACGCTTCTCAAGGCCGTCGCAACGGCCGGCGGGACTTATAGCCCCCGGGGATACGTCTCGTCCAGCTCCCCGAAGCGAGGCTGGATGCCCGGGTCGATGGCCGTGACGGCCTCGGTTTCGTCGTAATGCAGCAGGAAGTCGAACTGTTCCGGCAGGCGGCTGCGGAAGTAGTGACTGTGCCGCTCCGTCCCCGGCCGGTAAATGACGCCGATAGCCCGCTGCAGGCGCGGTTCGGTCAGCATATCCACCGCCGCCGAGGGCTGCCGCAGGTCCAGCAGGAAGGCCTTGTGGTTCACGTGGTGGAACACTTCCTCGTAGCTTCCGGCCCACGGTTCGCGAATGGCCTTGATTTCCGCGGGCATGTCCCAGTCCGGGGCCGCCGTCACGCGCCCACGACAGGTCGAAAAGCCGACGAGCAGCGCATCGGCGCCATGACGTTCCCGCGCCAGCTGGCCGATATTGGTCTCGCCCCGTTCCCCCATGTCGGTCGCCGCGGCATTCCCCACATGCGAGTTGTGCGCCCACACGACGATGCGCGCCGGCCGCCCGAGACGCATGCCGAGATGCCCGGCAATCGCCTCGAGGGTGCCGAACATGTGCTCGTCACGCAGGTTCCACGTGTTCGGCCGGCCGCGATACAGCGCGCGATAGTACTCCTCGGCCCCCTTCACGACTTTCGCGTTCTGCGCCGCGCAGAAATACTCGTCTTCGGCCACGTAACCGTCGCGCTGCAGGTAGGCCTGCCGGCTCTGCAGCAGCTCGCGCAGCTGCAGCACGATGTCCGCCTCGCAGGAATCCGCGAGGCCGTATTGGGTCGCGTAGCCGTAGCTCTGCGGTTCTTCCATGAAATGCCAGAGGCAGCCGTAGCGCTGCCGCGCGCGCCTGGCGGCGGCGGGATCCATGCGCTCGAGGTAGCCGATCACGGCATGGACCGAACTGCTGAGGCTGTACAGGTCGAGGCCATAGAAGCCGGCGCGCTCGCGCAGCCGCGGTGTCGAATTGAAGGCGTGCAGCCATTCGACGAAGCGCTTCACTTCGCGGTTACGCCACATCCAGCGTGGGAAACGCTCGAAGCTTCCAAGCGACGCAGAGGCATCCGCATCGGTGCCCTGCTGCATGACGAAGCGATTGACGCGGTAGGCATCCGGCCAGTCCGCTTCCACGGCAACGGCATCGAAGCCGGCTTCGTCGATGAGACGCTCGGTGATTTCGGCGCGAACCCGATAGAACTCGCGCGTGCCATGCGTGGCTTCGCCGAGCATCACGTACCGCTTGCCGCGCGCGGCCTCCAGCAGCGGCGCATAGTCTTCCATGCGGCCGGCGAGCGGCAGCGCCGCCGCTTCGATGGCGCGAATGAGCCCCGGCTCGAAATCGAGGCGGCTCACACATCCGCCCCCGCGCGCCTGCGCTGGTCCATCCAAGGCTGCTGGGCCAGCAGCGTGCGCACTTCGTCGTCGCCGGTCTGCGTGAAGTCGTCATACCACTGGCCCACCCCCTGGAACGGTTCGGGCTGCCAGGGGCATACGACCTTGATGGCCAGCTCCGCGAGTCCGGCACAGGTGCTCGCGGGGCCGACCGGCACCGCCACGACGATCTCGCGCGCGCCGGCATTGCGTACCGACTGTACGGCGACGCGCATGCTCGCCCCGGTCGCAAGGCCGTCGTCCACGAGGATCACCGTCTGGCCATCGAGCTGGGGCAGCGGCCGCGCATTGCGGTACTGGCGGTTGCGGCGCTGCAGTTCTTCGGCCTCGCGCGCGACGACGCGCTGCACGGCGCCGTCGGAAACGCCGAGCCGCGCGATGAGCGAACGATCGAGGTACTGCTGGTCGCCGAGCGCGATCGCGCCCATCGCGAGTTCTTCGTGTCCCGGTACACCGATCTTGCGCACGATCCAGACATCGAGCGGCGCGTTCAGCACGCGAGCGACCTCGTGTGCGACGGGCACGCCGCCGCGCGGCAGCGCAAGCACGATCACGTCGAGCCGGTTGGCGTACGCGCCAAGTGCCGCGGCCAGCCTGAAACCTGCATCTTTCCTGTCAGCGAAACGATTCATCGGGATACCTCGTGCCGGACGTCCGGACCGACCTGGTCCAGATGACGGTCGAACCAGTCCGCCGCCAGCTGCGCGGCGGACTCGAGCGTGCCGGCCTCTTCGAAGAGATGCGATGCGCGCGGGATCACGTCGAGCCGCGAATCGGCATTGAGCGACTGCAGTGCGCGCTCGTTGAGCCTGAGCACGTCGTGGTCGTGGCCGCCGACGATCAGCAGCACCGGCGCCCTCACCTGGGGAAGATGTTCGCCTGCAAGATCGGGGCGCCCGCCGCGCGACACGACCGCGCGTATCGGAAAACGCTGCGTGGCCGCCGCGATGAGCGCAGCAGCGGCGCCGGTGCTCGCGCCGAAGTAACCGCAATCGAGTTCGCGCAGGTCCGGTTCGCCGCGCGACCAGTCGCCGATTTCAGCGAGCCGCCGTGCAAGCATGGGAATGTCGAAACGCAGGTGCCGCGTCGCGCGGTCCACCGCTTCCTCTTCGACGGTCAGCAGGTCGGCAAGCACGGTAGCCAGCCGCCGCTCGTGCAGCACGCCGGCCACGTATCGGTTACGTGGACTATGGCGCCCCGACCCGCTGCCGTGCGCGAAAATCACGAGGCCGTGCGCATGCGGAGGCACCGCGACGTCCGCACTCAGCTCGACCTGCGCGGCGCGTATCCTCACTGCCCGCACCGCCACGCTACCTGTCGCCGGACCTGACATACGAGAATCCTCGTGCCGCGGATTTTTCACTCATTCAACAGGAAGACCGGCAGGCTTGTCCCCAGTTCCGGATTGCGTTCTTGATCGCGCTCAAGTGCCGCGGAACCACGACATCACAGGCGGCGCCGTTACCGGACATGGTGAAAAATCCTCGCGGCACCCAGGTTTTTGCCCGCGCGTTCAGCTTGACTGCCATCAACGCCAGCTTCGCGAACTTCGCGTGAAATGCGATCTGGCGCCCCACGAAGAACGCACCATGGCCAAGCCAACGGACGCGACAGGCAGCCATATCGGCGAGATGCAGGCGTTCGCGGGACGCCGCTCGGTGCGCGCCTACACAGCGGACACGCTGAGCCGCGCCACCGTTGCGACGCTGCTCGAGGCAGCAGTGCAGGCACCGACCGCCATGCATGCGGAGCCGTGGACCTTCGTGCGTGATTCCAGGATCGCGCGATGCTGCGCGTCCTGTCCGATGAAACCCATGCCGCGATGGACGCAACCACGCGTGCCCGGGTGAATGCGCTCTTTTCGCCCGGCTTGATTCAAGTCAGGCCTGCGACTCCGCAGGCGTCATTTTTCCTCTTCCGCCGTACGCAGCAAGGCCACGAGTTCGGCAATGTCCACCGGCTTCGTCAGGTGATGGTCGAAGCCGGCGGCGCGCGTGTTCCGGATGTCCTGCGCCTGCCCCCAGCCGGTCAGCGCGATCAGCCGCGGCGCATGACTGCGATCTTCCGCACGGATGCAGCGGGCCACCGTCATGCCGTCAACGTCCGGCATGCCGATGTCGAGGATACCCACATCCACTTCCGCGAGTCCGAGCACCGCAAGTGCCTCGGTGCCGCCATAGGCCACCTGTACCGAGGCGCCGAGCCGGCGCAGCACGTCGGCGAGCGTGTCCGCCGCATCGCGGTTGTCGTCGGCAACGAGCAAGGCGACGCCCGCGAGGTCGCGCGAAGACTCGACTATCGTTTCCGCCCGCACGGCGGCCGCGTTCGCGCGAACGGGCAGGCACACCGTGAAGCAGCTGCCGAGGCCATCGCCGCCGCTCGCCACGTGGACGCTGCCGCCATGCAACTCGACGAGGTGCTTCACGAGCGTCAGGCCGATGCCGAGTCCGCCCTGCGCGCGGCCGCGGCTGGTGTCGACCTGCATGAACATGTCGAAAATCTTCGGCTGCAGGTCGGCGGGAATGCCGACGCCGTTGTCCGTCACGCTGACGCAGGCCTCGTTGCCACCGCCCGCGACCGCGAGGCGAATCGTGCCGCCAGCCGCCGTGTATTTCGCGGCATTGTTCAGCAGGTTCGCGACCACCTGCGCAAGCCTGACCGCATCCGCCTGCAGGTACAGCGGCTGCTCGGGCAGCTCGACCTCGAGACGGTGCTGAGCCGCGCTGATGACTGGCTGGCTGACGTCGATCGCCGCCCTGACGATCGCCGCAAGGTCGACGTTCTCGATGCGCAGCTCCAGCTTGCCGCGCGTCACGCGCGACACTTCGAGCAGGTCGTCGACGAGCCGTTTCATGCTCGCGAGCTGGCGCTCCATCACTTGCCGCACGGCACGCGTTTCGGCGTGGTCCCCGTACGCGAGGTTCAGGATGTGCAGGCCATTGCTGATCGGCGCCAGCGGATTGCGCAGCTCGTGCGCGAGGATCGCCAGGAATTCGTCCTTGCGGCGGTCGTTTGCGCGCAGCTGTTCCTCGGCGAGCTGCTGCCCGGCGATGTATTCGCGTATCTGGTACTGGCGCTTGCGCGCGCGCAGCGCGGTCTGCACGGCGCTCACGAGGTTCGCCACGCGAGTCGGCCTGTCGAGGATCGTGACGTTGCCGAAGCGGTTCGTGCGCAATTCCGCGACGCCGTAGTCGGTACCAGGCAAGGCCATGATCAGGATCGGCAGATCGGACCATGGCGGCTGGCGTTCCACCCACTGGCTCAACTCGGTACCGGCGCTCAAGGCCTCTTCGGCGATGAGCAGGGCGGCGGCTCCGTGCGACAGCTCTGCACACACGTCGGCAAGGTCGCGACACCCGTGCGCGTCGATGTCATGGCGGGCAAGTACGGCGTGCAGCAGCTCGAAATCCCTTCCCGTCGGCGTCAATACGACGACGCGCGAATCGTGTGCCGCCACGCCGTTCATCGCGACGGCGTGGCCGCATCGATGAGACGATTGTCGCCGCCTTCGAACACCGGAACACCGGTAAGAATGCCGCGGAACTGGCGCAGCGGACTGCCGACCTGGATGCGCCCGTCCATCATCGTGAATTCGCGGATGCTGCGCTCGTGCGCGCTACCGCGCTTCTTGACGACCGAGATCGCCTGGCGCACTTCGCCCTGCGCTTCGAAGTAGCGCATGAGCACGACGGCGTCCGCGAGGTAGCTGACGTCGACGGCCGCGGTCATCGCGCCGCCGATCAGGCCGTGATGCGCGCTGATCAGCATCGTTGCGACGTCGTGCTGCCCGAGATAAGTCAGCAACTCGTGCAGGTGGATGATCAGGTGCTGCTCGCCCGGCATCGCATTGAGGTAACCGTTCAGGCTGTCGATGACGACGATCGCGACCTCGTCCTTCTCCACTGCCTGCCGCACCGCATACACCAGCTCGCCCGGCGACAGTTCCGCCGGATCGACCTGCATCAGCGTGACAAGGCCCGCCTCCACGTGCGGACGCAGGTCGATGCCGAGCGCCGCGGTACGTGTCAGCAACGTATTGCTGCTCTCGTCGAAGATCACCATGAAGGACCTACAGCCCTGCACCGCCGCGGTGTGCACGAATTGCGCGGCCAGCGAGGATTTGCCGGTGCCGGCGGCGCCGGTAATCAGCGTGCTCGTGCTGCGCTCGATGCCGCCGCCGAGCAGGGCGTCGAGTTTCTGGATGCCGCTCGTCAGGCGCACGTGCTCGACATGCCCGCGTGTGTCGTGCGCGACGAGGCGCGGGAACACCTGGATGCCGCCGCGCCGTATCACGTAGTCGTGGTAACCGCCGCGAAACGACACGCCGCGGTATTTCACGACACGCAGGCGGCGGCGCTCCACGCCGTAATCCGGATTCGACTGTTCGAGCGCAACGACGCCGTGTGCGATGCTTTGCACCTGCAGGTCGTGATCCATGCTGGTCATGTCGTCGAGCAGCAGCACCGTGCACTGGCGGCGCGAGAAAAACTGCTTCAGCGCGAGGATCTGGCGGCGGTAACGGAGTGGCGTGCCGGCGAGGAGGCGCAGTTCGGACAGCGAGTCGAGCACGACGCGCCGCGGGTTGAGCCGCTTCACTTCGTCGAGGATCGTCAGCGTCGTTTGCCCGAGCTCCACTTCCGACGGATGGAACATCGTGTACTGTTCGTCGGGACGCAGCGCTTCTTCGGCCGGCGACAGCTCGCGGATCGTGGTTTCGTCGAGCGACCAGTCATGGGATTCGGCAACTGAATGCAGTTCGTCTTCGGATTCGGAGAGCGTCACGTACAGCGTCGGCTCGCCGCGCGCGGCGCCTTCGAGCAGGAACTGCAGCGCGAGGGTCGTTTTGCCTGAACCCGGCATTCCCTCGATGAGGTAAAGGCGGTTCTGCGTGAAACCGCCGTTCAGTACAAGATCAAGTCCTTCGATTCCGGTGGAGTGCTGCTGTGGCTTCGCCGCCATCTGATGAGTCCTTTGGGAAGTTAAAGGGACTCTAGGCTACTGGGCATCCCGGCAACACGCCCGGACCCGGGAATAACCCTGTAGGCGGCGGCCTATAAACCCGCCTTCGGCTCAATCGACGCTTTTCACCGGATCGGTCGACGGCAGGATGTAGCCATGCCGCGTCATGCTCATCTCCGGCGCGTATTCGCACGGGACGCAATCGGGCAGGAACAGCTCGGGCTGGCGTCCGCTGACGGGATTCTTGTAACCCCACCACATCGGCAGGATCTGCGGCCAATCCCATGGCTCGCCGGTGCCGCCGCGGAAATGCTCCTGCAGCACGCCGAGCTCCGTGATCGGCACGTCGGGCCGGTACTGCGCGACGAGTTCGGCGCCGAAGTAACGCTTCGGGCGCGGCGGCGCATTCGGGCCGGCCGGCGGCGGCGCAGCGCGCGGAGCCTGCGGTTCCGGATCGGGCAAGTTCACGCCGGACCACCCGCGCTTCCAGTCAGGCATCTCGAAATACGGCTCATCGAGCGAGAGGTTCCACAGGCGCCAGATGCCATCTTCGAGAATGAGGTGGTCGTCCGGGTAGATTGCCCCGAACAGCGTGCTCGGATTCGTCTTCGAGGTATTCGGGTGGAACAGGTAGGTGCGCAATCGCGCCGAGCGGCCGTCGGGCGCCACGATGATCACCGGCTGGATGCGCCAGTGGAACGCAATCGAGGCTTTTTTCGCGTCGAGGCTCACCGGATCGCCGTACTCGAGGAACAGTGCCTTCGAGATGCGCGGGAAGCTCGTGTAGTAGCCGGCGAACGGAATCTGCTTCGTGCCGCCGTTGCCGAAGATTTCGGAGAGCCAGTCCCACTGCGAGTCGTCGGCGTAGAAGCCGTACGCAACGGAGACATGCTCGGCGCCGTCATAGGCTTTCGCGACGGCAAGCTTGCGCGCGGCTTCGCCCATGCGCGTCGCGAGATCGCCGCTGCGGACAATTTCCGGCGCATCGATCACCCCGGTCAGCGGCTCTGTGGCGACGAGTTTCATGCCCTGCGGCGCGGCAACGGCGGCGCCGGTGACAGGATGCGTCGAGACGAAGTCCGGCACGAGCCGATCCTGCTCTCCCGCATCGGCTGAAGGCAGCTCGCGATCCGGCGCGAGCGCGCCTGTCTGCGCCGTTTCGACGATACGGCTCTTGCCCCAGCCTTCCGCGTAGGTCGAGCGAAACACCGGAAACACGCGCATTTCGCGCACTTTCCACAGACCGTCTTCCTTCTCGAAGCGGTTGACGTACGTATTGATCTCCCAGAATGCCTCGTTCTTCTCCACGTCGCCGAGGATGCCCATCTCGATGCCGCGCACGAAGGCCTCCTTGCGGCCCGGCGCAAAGCTGACGACCGTGTCGAACTGCAGGCGATCGTTCAGCACGCCGTCCGTCAGGCCGGCCGGCCCCTGCCGCTCCATCGCCTTGCGCACGCCATCCCTGCCTTCGTACACGCCGACGCCGCCAACTTCGTACACACCGTCATCCGCGAACAGGTCCACGACGTCGTCCCACATGCGGCGATTCACGTAGTAGCCGTAGGCTGCCTGCAGGTTGCGCACGAGGCCTTCGTCGACCATCACGGCGATGCGCTCCTCGAGCTGCTCGAGCGTCGCATCCGTTTTCGGCGCGACGCCTTCGGCCGGCGGAATCGGGACGCCGCTTTCATCGGGCGTGAAGTGGTATGGCAGGATCGCGACGTCTTCGCCTTTCCAGTTCTTCCAGCCCGTTTCGTAAGGGCCTTCGTACTGCGGATGGAAACGATGCACGGCGATTTTCCACCTGCCGTCTTCGCGAACGTATTCATTCTCGAACACGCCGCCCTGGATGCTCGCGTTGCCGTCGGCATCGCTGAGCAGGAAGAAGCCGTACCAGCGGCCTTTCGCGGACTCGCCATCGACGGAGAGGTTCACGACCGGATGTTCGATCAGCTGCGTATGCACGGCGCCGGGCGCGAGTCCCTGCTCGCCATCGCCTTCGGTGCGCGTGAAGTGCGCCGTGATCGCGTCGCGGCCACTGACCGTTTCGCCATCGAAGATGTACTGCGCGTCGTCCGCGAACAATGCACCCATTTCGTTCCACAGGCCGTACTGCGAGTAGTGCGCGTACGTGCGCTGCAGGTTCTTGACGGCACGCATCGACTCGGCACGATCGACATCGCGGGCGAGCTCGTCGAGCGTGCCTTGCGAAGCTGCGGGTGACGACAGCATCAGGCTGCCGACGAATGCGATGCTCAATGCAATGATTCTGGCTGACATGGGATTCCCCTCTTATTCGACGCGACACACCTGGCATCGCATTCCTGTTGTGGACAGGATGTTACTCCAGAACTGCGCGATACAAGAATGGCAGTTCGCAACACCGCCTTCGCCGTGCAGCGGCATGACGAGTCGCCTCGCGCCAACGCGCCGCGTGCTCGACGCTGCACCTCACCATACGGAGGACTGTGCTATCGTCGCCGCAGTTCAACAGGAGGGACTCATCCATGTCACAGCACGCTTCATCCGCAATGTCGTCGTCCGGCGGCTTGTCGAAAAAGGAACGCCGCAGCGTTCCTGCCGCTGCAATCCAGCTGTACAACGATTACATCCACGGCGAGATCGATCGCCGCAGCTTCCTGAACGGCATGCAGCAGTTTGCGGCCACGGGCCTCAGCACGAGCGCGCTCGTTGCGGCCCTGATGCCCGACTACGCGATGGGCCAGCAGATCGCGCGCGACGACGAACGCATTCGCGCGGAGTACGTCACCGTCCCGTCGCCGGACGGATATGGCGAAATTCGTGGCTACCTCGTGCGCCCGTTCAGCGCGGACAGCCGCTCGGAAGAATCCGCGAAACTGCCGGGCATCGTCGTCGTGCATGAAAACAGGGGCCTGAACCCGCATACGGAAGATGTCGCACGGCGTCTCGCACTTGCGAACTTCATGGCCTTTGCGCCGGATGTCCTGACGTCGGTGGGCGGCTATCCTGGGGACGACTATCGCGGTGGCCAGCTGTTCAACGGCCTCGATGCGAACAAGCGTTTCGAAGACATCGTTGCCGCGGCGCTCTGGTTGAAGAACCGCGACGACTGCAGCGGCAGGATCGGCGTGACAGGTTTCTGCTACGGCGGCGCCGTGTCGAATCAACTGGCCGCACGCCTCGGCCCCGACCTTGCCGCGGCAGTGCCGTTCTACGGCGGCCCGCCGGATCTCGCGCAGGTGCCGAACATCGAAGCAGCAATCCTCGTGCAGCACGGCGCGCTCGACACACGCCTCGTCGAAGGCTGGCCTGCGTACGAAGAAGCGCTGAAAGCCGCTGGGGTGACTTACGAAGCCGACATCTACGACGGCGCCGTGCACGGATTCTTCAACGACGCAACGCCGGAACGCTACAACGAAGCTGCGGCGCAGGAAGCGTGGCGGCGAATGGTGGACTGGTTCAACACGCACGTCAGGGGCTGAAGCCCGCCGCTCGCAGCCGCGTCCTGCCGATGCACGACGCGGCTGCAACATGCCTTACCTGCGGCGCGGTGCCGCGAGATGCCTCACCTGCGGCGCACCGCCGCGATGGAATTTCTGTACGGCTTCCTGCACGCCACGGTCATGCGTCGTCGCGCGCTGGTGCTGGCGCAGGTGTTCGTGCCAGCTCGCAAGCTGGAAGCATTCCAGCCACTCTTCCGGATGTTCGAGGTCCTGGTAAATGCCCCAGGCCCACGCGCCGTCACGGTGGCGCGCGCTCGACAGCTCGTGGATCGCCTTCAGGAACTCCGCCTCCTCGTGCGGCGCCACCGTGTACGTAATCGTGACGAGCACGGGACCGCGCGCGCCCGGATCGCCGAGAGTGTCCGCAACCGCGGGCGAGGGCCACCAGGCCGACGGCGACAGGTCCATCCGTTCCGCGCGGCCGAGCTTCGCGTGCCACGTGAGCGGCACCATCGCCGCGAGCAGCACCGCGGCGCCGGCCAGCGCGCCGGCATTCGACGTGATCGCGGCCACCTGCCCCCAGAACGCGGAACCCAGTGCGAGGCTGCCGAACAGCACCATCATGTACACGGCGAGCCCGCGTGCGCGCACCCAGTCGGGCAGCGCGGTTTGCGCCGACACGTTCAGGCACGTGAGCACGGTGATCCAGCCGAAGCCGGCGAGCACGGACGCAAGGATGAGTGCCGCGCCGCTGTCGGCGAACGCATAGGCCAGCAACACCGGCACCGTGAGCAGCGTGGCGTACAGCACGAGCCAGTCCGCCGCGAGCTTGCGCCGCAGTCGCGGCAGCACGAGCGCGCCGCCGACCGCGCCTGCACCGACGGCACCGAGCAAGACGCCATAAAAGCCCGCGCCCGCACCCGGCAACGTGCGCGCGATCAGCGGCAACAGCGCCCAGTACGCGGCGGCGAAGAAGGCGAAGGCCGCCGTGCGCGTCAGCGTGTCGCGCAGCGCGTGGTTGTGGCGCACGTGCCGCAGGCCGGTCGCCATCGCGGATAGCAGGGGTTCGGGCGGCAGCTGACGCGCGGCAACCGGTGCGGGCCGCCAGAACAGCAGCGCCGCGATGATCGCGACGAAGCTCAGCGCATTCGCGGCGAACGGCGCTGCGAGGCCCACGCCGCCAAGCAGCAGGCCCGCGAGCGCCGGCCCCACCGCGCGGCTGATGTTCACGCTCAGCGAGTTCAGTGCCACCGCGGACTTCAGTTGCGCGCGCGGCACGAGCGTCGGCACCACGGACTGCCATGCCGGCGCCATGAACGCGGCCCCGGTGCCGAGCACCAGCGTGAACAGCAGCAACAGCAATGGCGTCAGGCGCTGCAGGTGCACGAGCAGCGTCAGCAGCGCGACGACGCACAGCATCAGCGCATTGATGACGAGCAGCAGGCGGCGCCGGTCGACGCGGTCCGCGAGCGCGCCCGCGAACAGCGCGAACAGGAAGATCGGAAAGGTGTTTGCCGCCTGCACCAGCGCGACGAGCACCGGCGACGGCGCGAGCGTGGTCATCAACCAGCCCGCACCGACCTCGTGCATCCACGTGCCGGTGTTCGATACCAGCGTGGCGCCCCACAGCAACGCGAAGCCCGTGTTGCCGAGCGGAGCCCACGCCGAGCCGCCGTCCTGCTCCTCGTGTGCGCTCATCGTCAGGCTCCGAAGAAGCAGGAACAGCCGAGCGCGCCCCAGAACTGGCGCGGTTCGGCGACAGGCAACGGCGTGTTCCACGCGATGTGGTGCCGATGGCCGTGCATGTTGCAGCCCGCGCCGCAGGCAGCTCCACAATCCGCGCTGTTCGCATTGCGCGTGAGCGCCGTGCGCACAACCCGCGCTGCGCCGCGGCTGCCGTTGACCGGCGACCATGCGGGGCTCGCCGGCGGCAGCGGTGGCGCGAGGCCGGAGAAGTCGCCCGCGCCGTACACGATGCGGCCGGCGGTGACGGTCAGCACCGCTTCGATCGACGCAATCGCGTCCTCCGCCACGTGCATGAAGTCCTCAGAAAGCACCGCGAGGTCAGCGTACTGGCCCGCGCGAATTGTGCCCTTGTACTCCGCTTCGCCGGAGAACCACGCCGACCCCTGCGTCCATAGCCGCAGCGCCTGCTCTCGCGAGACGCAATCCGCATCCGCATACAGCCGCAGGCCGCCCACGGTCTTGCCGGTGACGAGCCACTGCAGCGCCACCCACGGGTTGTACGACGACACGCGCGTGGCATCCGTGCCCGCGCCCACCGGCACGCCGCTCGCGAGCATGCGCGCGACCGGCGGCGTCTGCCGCGCGGCTTCCGCGCCGTAGCGCGCGACGAAGAACTCGCCCTGGAAGGCCATGCGGTCCTGGATCGCGATGCCGCCGCCGAGCGCGGCGATGCGCTCGATGTTGCGCGCGCTGATCGTCTCCGCATGGTCGATGATGAAGCGCGTCTTGAACGGCGCGCGCCCGTTCACGCGCTCGAATACCGACAGGAAGCGGTCGATCGTTTCGTCGTACGTGGCGTGGATGCGGAACGGCCACTCGTTGCGCGCCAGCAATTCGACGATCGGCTCCAGCTCGCTTTCCATCACCGGCGCGAGGTCCGGCCGTGGCTCGAGGAAGTTCTCGAAGTCGGCAGCCGACCACGTCAGGTTTTCGCCGGCGCCGTTCATGCGCAGCATCGCGTCGCCGCTGCCGGGCTGCGTCATGGCGATCCAGCGCTCGTAGTCGCCGAGCTCGCTGCCCGCCTTCTGCGCGAACAGGTTGTACGCGATGCGCACGGTGAGCTGTCCTTCGCGGTGCAGCTGCTCGATCACCGCGTAGTCGTCAGGGTAGTTCTGGCCCCCGCCACCGGCGTCGATCACCGACGTGACGCCGAGTCGATTCATCTCGCGCATGAAGTGCCGCGTGGAATTGAGCTGGTCGGCGAACGGCAGCTTCGGACCGCGCGCGAGCGTCGAATACAGGATTTGCGCCGAGGGACGCGCGAGCAGCAGGCCGGTGGGACGCCCGCGAGAGTCTTTCTCGATCGTGCCGCCGGGTGGATCCTGCGTCCGCTCGTCGATGCCGAGCACGTCGAGCGCCGCCCGGTTAAGCAGCGCGCGGCCGTACAGGTGCAGGATGAACACGGGCGTGTCGGGCGCCGCGGCATTGATCTCGGCCAGCGTCGGCATGCGCCGCTCGGCGAACTGGAATTCCGACCAGCCGCCGACCACGCGCACCCACTGCGGCGCCGGCGTGCGCAGCGCCTGCTCCTTCAGCACGCGCAACGCATCGGCGAGCGACGGCACCCCTTCCCAGCGTAACTCGAGGTTGTAGTTCAGGCCGCCGCGGATCAGGTGCGTGTGGCTGTCGTTCAGGCCGGGGATCACGCGCCGGCCCCGCAGGTCGATGACCTGCGTCGCCGGAGTGGCGTGTGCGAGCACATCCGCGTCGCTGCCCACGGCCCCGAACTT
>DASWWP010000127.1:0-47758 GCA_036405915.1 Pseudomonadales bacterium | reverse complement strand
GCATTGCCGGCCACAAGGCCGCGATGAACTATGACCTGATCCCGGCCGTGATCTACACGCATCCGGAAATCGCATCCGTCGGCAAGACCGAGGAGCAGCTGAAGGCGGAAGGCGTCGAGTACAAGACGGGCGTGTTCCCGTTCGTCGCCAGCGGCCGCGCACTCGCCGCGAACGATTCCGACGGCATGGTCAAGATGCTCGCCGATGCGCGCACCGACCGCATCCTCGGCTGCCACATTATTGGTCCATCCGCCGCCGACCTGGCGCAGAGCATCGTCATCGCGATGGAATTCAGCGCGAGCGCCGAAGACATTGGCATGACGGTATTCTCGCATCCCGCGCTCTGCGAAGCGGTGCATGAAGCGGCGCTCGCGGTAAACGGGCACGCGATCCACATCGCCAATCGCAAGAAGCGTTAAAGGTCGACTGGATTTCCGGCCTTCGCGGGAATGACGGCGATGTTCCATCGTCATTGCCGCGAAGGCGTGAATCCAGGGAAATCGAATTGCCAGAGTCTCTAATGGAGAGCACATGAACTTACACGAGTATCAGGGCAAGCAGCTGTTTGCCGAGTACGGCTTGCCCGTATCGAAAGGCTACGCCTGCGCGACGCCCGACGAAGCCGCGGCGGCCGCAGACAAGATCGGCGGCGGCCAGTGGGTCGTCAAGGCGCAGGTGCATGCTGGCGGCCGTGGCAAGGCCGGCGGTGTCAAACTGGTCACGACGAAGGACGAGATCAAGGCCTTCGCCGAAAAGTGGCTTGGCAAGAACCTCGTTACGTACCAGACGGACAAGAACGGCCAGCCCGTAAGCAAGATCCTCGTCGAAGCGACGACGGACATCGCGAAGGAGCTGTACCTCGGGGCCGTCGTCGACCGCAGCTCGCGTCGCATCGTGTTCATGGCCTCGACCGAAGGTGGCGTCGACATCGAGAAGGTCGCGCACGACACGCCAGAGAAAATCCTGAAAGCCACGATCGACCCGCTGACCGGCGCGCAGCCGTACCAGGCACGCGACCTCGCCTTCAAGCTCGGCCTGAATCCCGACCAGATCAAGCAGTTCACGTCGATCTTCCTCGGCCTCGCCAAGCTCTTCGTCGAATGTGACCTTTCGTTGCTTGAGGTAAACCCGCTCGTGATCACGACCGCCGGTAACCTGCACTGCCTCGACGCCAAGCTCAACATCGACGGCAATGCGCTGTACCGCCAGAAGAAGATCGCCGCGATGCATGACCCTTCGCAGGAAGATGCACGCGAAGCGCTCGCGGCCAAACATGAACTGAACTACGTTGCGCTCGACGGCAACATCGGCTGCATGGTCAACGGCGCCGGCCTCGCGATGGGCACGATGGACATCGTGAAGCTGCACGGCGGCGCGCCGGCCAACTTCCTCGACGTAGGTGGCGGCGCGACGAAGGAACGCGTCACCGAAGCCTTCAAGATCATCCTGTCTGACGTGAACGTCAAAGCCGTGCTCGTCAACATCTTCGGCGGCATCGTGCGCTGTGACCTGATCGCGGAAGGCATCATCGGCGCGGTCAACGAGGTCGGCGTGAAGGTGCCGGTTGTTGTGCGCCTCGAAGGCAATAACGCCGAACTCGGTGCGAAAGTCCTGGCCGACAGCGGCCTCAACATCATCGCAGCGAAGAGCCTTACCGACGCCGCGGAACAGGTAGTGAAGGCAGCGGGAGGTAAAGCATGAGCATCCTGATCGACAAGAACACGCGCGTCATCTGCCAGGGTTTCACCGGCTCGCAGGGCACGTTCCACTCCGAACAGGCGATTGCCTACGGCACGAAAATGGTCGGCGGCGTGACGCCCGGCAAGGGCGGCCAGAAACACCTCGGCCTGCCGGTATTCAACACCGTGGCCGACGCCGTGCAGGAAACCGGCGCGGAAGCGTCGGTTATCTACGTACCGGCGCCATTCTGCAAGGACTCGATCCTCGAGGCCGCGAACGCCGGCATCAAATTGATCGTGTGCATCACGGAAGGCATCCCGACCCTCGACATGCTCGTCGTGAAGGTCAAATGCGACGAGCTCGGCGTACGCCTGATCGGGCCGAACTGCCCGGGCGTCATCACGCCCGGCCAGTCGAAGATCGGCATCATGCCGGGCCACATCCACAAGCCGGGCAAGGTCGGCATCGTGTCCAGGTCCGGCACCCTGACGTACGAAGCCGTGAAGCAGACCACTGATTACGGCTTCGGCCAGTCGACCTGCGTCGGCATCGGCGGCGACCCGATCCCGGGCTCGAACTTCATCGACATCCTGAAGCTGCTGCAGAACGACGCGCAGACCGAAGCGATCGTCATGATCGGCGAAATCGGCGGCAGCGCCGAGGAAGAAGCAGCGGCCTTCATCAAGCAGAACGTCACGAAGCCGGTCGTCTCGTACATCGCCGGCGTCACGGCGCCTCCGGGCAAGCGCATGGGCCATGCCGGCGCGATCATCGCGGGCGGCAAGGGTACGGCAGCGGAGAAATTCGCGGCGCTCGAAGCAGCCGGCATCACGACGGTGAAGTCGCTGGCGGATATCGGCAATGGCATCAAGAAGGCCACGGGCTGGAAATGAGGTCATCGGGGGCCACCCTTGGTGGTCCCCGTACTTCATTCTCGTCACGGCCGAATCGTTACTCGCACATCCCTGCCTTGCAGGGTATTACCTGCAACCCTGAGGGAAAAACCTGCAACCTGTAACAAGCATCGGTAACACTCCAGCTTGTCAGGTATATTCCGTGCATCTCAGCTGATCCATACATAGCTTCAAGGAGAGCCGGCGTATGCAACGCCTGATCGCATCCCTCGTCACCGTGTGTCTTTGCCCGTCGCTGACGGCCGCGGAGCAGCATGGCTTTTCGATGGAGCTCGCCAACCTCGACATCGAACAGCTGATGAACATCCAGATATCGTCGGTGTCGCGGCGTGACGAGAGTCTGTCGGGCGCGGCGGCCTCCGTGTTCGTCATCACGTCCGACGATATTCGCCGCTCCGGCGCTTCGTCGCTGCCTGAAATCCTGCGCATGGCGCCGAACCTCCAGGTCGCGCGCGTGAATGCCTACGAATACGCCATCACCGCACGCGGCTTCAACAACCGCGTCGGCAACAAGCTGCTCGTCATGCAGGACGGGCGCACGCTGTACACGCCGATGTTCTCTGGCGTGTTCTGGGAAATGCAGGACGCGAACCTCGAAGACATCGAGCGCATCGAAGTCATCAGCGGCCCGGGCGGCACGCTGTGGGGGGCGAACGCCGTCAACGGCGTCATCAACATCATCACGCGCAATGCCGCGCAAACGCAGTCGACGCTCGTATCCGCCACCGCCGGCAACTATGAGCGAGGCGCGACCGTGCGCACGGGCGGCGGTGCCGGGGCGCTCGCCTGGCGCGCCTACGGCAAAGCCAGCAAATGGGATCGCACGTGGCTACCCTCAGGCGCGCCGGGCGTCGATGCATTCCAGCGCCAGCTGATCGGCTTTCGCGCGGATCACGACAATGGCGTGCAGCAGTTCTCGCTGCAGGGTGAAGTCATGCATGCGGAATCCCAGGACCGCGGAGTGGTATCCGGCGTCGCGATACCGGCCGTGGAATTGAAATCCAGGAGCCTGCAGGCGCACTGGAACCGCGAGTTGCGCTCGGGTTCCGATCTCAGCGTGCAGGCCTATTACACGTACAGCATGCGCGACGAGTTCGTGCTGTTCAGCCCCGAGTCGAGCATCTTCGACGTCGAAGCAAACCATCACATGACGCTGGACACCGGCTCTGCGACGACGCACGACGTCGTGTGGGGCGGCGGCGTACGCCATGCCTACGACGACGTGGAGCCTGGTTTCTTCAGCATCTACATTCCGAAGGAACGCACGCTCGACTGGCAGAACCTGTTCGTGCAGGACGAAATCAGCTTCGGCGACGGCAGGCTGCGCGTCACGCCGGGCATCAAGTTCGAGTGGAACGATTACACGGGCCGCGAACACCTGCCGAGCCTGAGCGTGGCCTGGCAGGCCGACGCGCACATGCTGTGGGCGAGGTGGTCGCGCGTGATCCGCGCGCCGTCGCGTTTCGATCGTGACGTGTACTATCCGGACAAGCCACCGTTCCTGATCGCCGGCGGGCCGAACTTCGAGGCGGAAGTCGCGCGCGTGCTCGAGACGGGACTGCGGGGCCAGCCGACCGATAGCCTCAGTTACTCGATGACGCTGTACCACTACGACTGGGACAAGCTGCGCAGTGCCACCGCGCTGCCGTTTCCGCTGTACCTCGTGAACAACATCGAAGGTGATGCGTACGGCGTCGAGGCATGGGCAACCTGGCAGCTCACGCCGAAGTGGCAGGTGCGCGGGGGCTTCAATACGCTCGAGAAGGATCTGGGCTTCGGCAGCGATGCGCCCGATACGGTCGGCGTGAACAACGCAACCCTGCACAACGATCCTGACTACCAATGGCAGGTACGCACGCGTTACGACCTGCGCCCGAACATCCAGATGGACCTGCAGCTGCGCCGCGTCGCGGAACTCCGCATCGAATCCGTGCCGTCCTATACGGAACTCGACCTGCGCATAGGCTGGCAGCCGACGGCGAACCTCGAAGTGTCGCTGACGGGCGCGAACCTGCTGCACAGACGACATGCGGAGTACAGTCCAATCGCAAACCGTAACTTGCTCAATCGCAGTGTCGCCGTCGGACTGCGGTGGATGCTCTGAGCATGAAGCACGCGCGGTTCTGGCATTGCTGGATGCGCGTCGTGCCGATGGCGCTGCTGCTGACGGCGCCGCTGTGGGCTGACACGCCAGCGCACGCGCAATCCGGTCCGTCGGAGTACGACCTCAAGGCGGCCTTCGTGTACCAGTTTCTCGCCTATGTCACGTGGCCTGCAAGCAAGCCGCCGAATGGGCCTCTCGTCATCGGCGTCGTCGGCGCCGGCGAACTTGCGGATAACCTCGCGGCGCTGGCCGCCGCTGGAGCGGCCCCGGTGCGACCGATCGACATCCGCCGCCTGTCCGTCGACGCAGACCCGCGCGACCTGCATGTGCTGTTCGTTGCCGACGTTTTCGACGACGAGGCGGACCCACTGCTGCGTGCCGCCGCCGATGCCGGCGTGCTGACCGTCACCGAGACGCTGCCGCGGCCGCCGGACGCGATGATCAATTTCGAGATCGTCGACAACAAGGTGCGCTTTGAAGTCGCGCTCGGCCGCGCGCGTGCCAGTGGCATGGACATCAGTGCCCGCCTGCTCGGCGTGGCGCTGCGGGTGGTGGACACGCCATGAAGTCGATGCGCTCCATCCGCGTCAAGCTGGTCTTCGTGCTCGCGCTCACGGCGCTTTGCGCGCTACTCGTGTCCGGTGGCAGCATCTTCCTGTACGAGATCAACAGTTTCCGCAACCAGCGCATCGACGACCTGTCGACGCAGGTCGACCTTCTCGCATATTCGGCCACGCCGGCGCTGCAGTTCCTCGACCAGAACATGGCCGCCGAAAACCTGGATTTGCTGCGTATCCAGTCCACGATCGCCGTCGCCGCAATCTATGACGCGGACGGCATGCTGTTCGCCCGCTACGGGCGCTCCGAGAATAGCTCCGCACCGCCGGAGATGCCGCCGCAGGAAGGCATCTATTTCCATGACGGCAGCCTCGAAATCTCGAAGCGCATCGTCATCAACAACAGCGTGATAGGCACGGCATTCCTGCGTTCCGACTATCCGCTGCGCGAGCGCATCATCAGCTTCATCGGCATCCAGTCCGCGATCGCGATCGGCGCGCTGATGGTGGCTGTCGTCGTGTCGGTGTGGCTGCAGTCGTTCATCACGAACCCCGTACTGTCGATCGCCGAAATCGCGCGCGAAGTCGTCACGCGCAAGGACTTCCGCAAGCGCGCGACGAAGATCTCCGACGACGAGGTCGGTACGCTCGTCGATGCCTTCAACGACATGCTGAACGAGATCGAGGCGCGCACGACCGTGCTCGAAACCACCAACGCCGAGCTGACGCACGAAATCAGCGAGCGCAAGCGCGCGCGCAGCGAGATCCTGTACCTGAACGGCCAGCTCGAACGCCGCATCGAGGAACTGCACGAGAAGGATCGCAACAAGGACGACTTCCTCGCGACGCTCGCGCACGAGCTGCGCAACCCGCTCGCGCCGATCCGGACCGGCCTCGAGATCGTGCGCAAGGCCGACGAGGACAAGCGCGAGCAGATTTACTCGATCATGGAACGGCAGACGAACCATCTCGTGCGGCTCGTCGATGACCTGATGGAGGTCTCGCGCATCTCGCGCGGCAAGGTGACGTTGCGCAAGCAGAACGTCGTATTCGACGAAGTCATGCAGTCGGCCATCGATGCCACGAGCGAGCTCGTGAAGAAGAAGCGCCACGAACTCGTCGTGCGGCTGCCGGAGAAACCGGTGCAGCTGCACGGCGACCCGGTGCGGCTGACGCAGGTCTTCCTGAACCTGCTGTCGAACGCGGCGAACTACACCGAAGAGGGCGGTCGCATCGAAGTGGATGCAACGTGCCACGACGACATCCTCGAAGTCGTCGTGCGGGACAACGGCATCGGCATGGCGCCGGACATGCTCGAGAAAGTCTTCGATCCGTTCATCCAGCTCGACAACCCGCTGGGGCGCACGCGCAGTGGCCTGGGTATCGGCCTGACGCTGGCGCGTTCGCTCGTACGCATGCACGGCGGCAGCCTGCGCGCGGAAAGCGAAGGGACCGGCAAGGGCTCGCGTTTCATCGTCATGCTGCCGGTGCAGGACTGCGACATTGAAGATCCGGAAGAACCCGCGCATACCGGAGCGCCTGCGAAGGAACAGCGTCGCATCCTCGTCGTCGACGACAACGAAGACGCCGCGCTGACGCTTGCGATGCAACTGCGCATTGCCGGCCACGACCTCAAGATGGCGACGAACGGACCGCAGGGCATCGAGATGGCACGTGAGTTCCAGCCGCACGCCGTACTGATGGACATCGGCATGCCTGGCATGAACGGGCTCGACGCCGCGCGCGCGATACGCCGCGAGGCCTGGGGCGCCGGCATGCTGCTCGTGGCCGTGACCGGCTGGGGACAAAGCGAGGACAAGCGCCAGACCCATGAGGCCGGCTTCGACCACCACCTCGTCAAGCCGGTCAGGACAAGCGACATCGAGGGCCTGCTCGCCGCGGCGGCGCAGCGGGCCGAGCAGGGCGGTCAGCCGGGCCCCGCCTGAGCCCGTTCATCCAGCGTGCCCTTGAATTCAGGGCCTGTGCCCATATCTCCGGCCCCATCCCGAGCCCCACAGGAGATGCCATGACTGCCGCCGCGAAAGAGACCCTCGGCTTCCAGACCGAAGCCAAGCAACTGCTCCACCTGATGATCCACTCCCTGTACAGCAACAAGGAGATCTTCCTGCGTGAGCTGATTTCGAACGCATCCGATGCCGCCGACAAGCTGCGCTTCCTCGCACTCGCGAACGGCGCGCTGTACGAGAACGATCCCGAGTTGAAGATCACGATCGAGGTCGACAACAAGCAGAACACGATCACGATCAGCGACAACGGCATCGGCATGACGCGCGACGAGGTCATCGAAAACCTCGGTACGATCGCGAAGTCGGGCACTGCGCAGTTCCTGCAGAACCTCACCGGTGACCAGAAGAAGGACTCGCAGCTGATTGGCCAGTTTGGCGTCGGTTTCTATTCGGCCTTCATCGTGGCCGACCGGGTCGAAGTGCTCACGCGCAAGGCCGGCGAGCCGGCTTCCAGCGGCGTGCACTGGGAGTCGAGTGGCGAGGCCGACTTCAGCGTCGAAACCATCGACAGGCCGGCGCGCGGCACGACGATCGTCCTGCACCTGAAGAAGGACGAGAAGGACTTCGCCGATCTCTGGCGCCTGCGCGGCATCGTGAAGAAATATGCCGACCACATCTCGTTGCCGGTCATGATGGAAAAGCAGGACTTCGGCGGTGACGACGACAAGCAGAAGGACGAGAAGAAGGAAAAGGAATTCGAAGCCGTCAACTCCGCGAAGGCCCTGTGGACGCGCCCGCGCAGCGACGTCAGCGACGATGAGTACAAGGAGTTCTACAAGCACATCTCGCATGACTACAGCGAGCCGCTCGACTGGAGCCACAACAAGGTGGAGGGCAAGCTCGAATACACGAGCCTGCTGTACGTTCCGAAGAAGGCCCCGTATGACCTCTGGCATCGCGACGGCGCGCGGGGCCTGAAACTGTACGTGCAGCGCATCTTCATCCTCGACAACGCCGAGCAGTTCCTGCCGCTTTACCTGCGCTTCGTGAAGGGTGTCGTCGATTCGAACGACATCTCGCTGAACGTCAGCCGTGAAATCCTGCAGCAGGATCCGGTCGTCGATTCGATGAAGTCCGCGCTGACGAAACGCGCGCTCGACATGCTCGAGAAGCTGAAGAAGAAAGAGCCCGAGAAGTACCAGGAATTCTGGACGCAGTTCGGCACGGTGCTGAAGGAAGGTCCGTCGGAAGATAGCGTCAACAAGGAGAAGATCGCGAAGCTGCTGCTGTTCTCGACGACGCATACGAACGATGCGAAGCAGGACCAGTCGCTCGAAGACTACGTCGGCCGCATGAAGCCGGAGCAGAAGAAGATCTACTTCATCGCGAGCGACAACCACAACACGGCGAAAAACAGTCCGCATCTGGAAGTGTTCCGCAAGAAAGGCATCGAAGTGCTGCTGCTGTCCGATCGTGTAGACGAATGGCTGATGAGCTACCTGCTCGAGTTCGACGGCAAGTCCTTCCAGGACATCACGAAGGGCGAACTCGACCTCGGCGAACTCGATACGCAGGAAGAGAAGGAACAGCAGAAGGCTGCCGACGAGAAGGCGAAGCCCTTCCTCGATCGCGTAAAGGCGGTACTCGCCGAGCGTGTGTCCGACGTGCGCGTGACGCACCGCCTGACCGATTCGCCGGCCTGCCTTGCCGTCGGTGAATACGAGATGGGCCTGCAGATGCGCAAGATCATGGAAGCGGCCGGGCAGAAGGTGCCGGACACGAAGCCGATATTCGAGATCAACACGACGCATCCGCTCGTCGAAAAACTGGACCGCGAGAGTGACGAAGACCGTTTCGGTGAACTGGCCAGCATCCTGTTCGACCAGGCCTGCCTCGCCGAAGGCCGCCAGCTCGACGACCCGGCCGCCTACATCAGCCGGCTGAACAAGCTGCTGCTCGACCTCAGCAAATAGCCTTTCAGCGGCCAGTATCCGCTTGCTGGCGAGCATGCCTGGCAATCATGCAGCCCGCTGACTGATCGTAAACCGTTCAGTCAGCGGGCTATCCGCATCGTGTGTATCCGCTTTTTCGTGCGCGGTTATACAATCGCTGCGCCTTCAACCCTCCAGCGGAGTAAGAACAATGAAAAAACTGTTTTCGCTGCTGACCCTGTCAGCTGCCATCGCCCTTAACCTGCCGGCCGCCAGTGCGCAGGAAAACTACACGATTCCCGAAGGCACCCCGGCGCACATCGTGCGCGGCGTGCAGGCAGCAGATCGTCCTGAAGCGGACACCGCGCGCGATCCCGCACGCAAGCCCGCGGAAGTGCTGACGCTCGCCGGCCTGCAGGAAGGCGACCGCATCGCGGAGATTTCGTCGTTCGGCGAGTACTACACGCGTATCCTGTCGGCCGCGGTCGGCCCCGAGGGCCACATCTATATGTACGACATGCCGTACATGGCCGACATCGGCGGCGGCGCGGCGGTCAAGCAGGGCCAGGAATTTCCGCAGAGCCATCCGAATACCAGCTACGAACTCGTGCATTACAGCGAGATCGAACTGCCGAATGACCTCGACGCCGTTTACAACATCCTCTACTACCATGACCTTCAGCCACTGATGGTCGACACCGCCGAGATGAATGCGAAGATTTTGGCCGCGCTGAAGCCCGGTGGCATCTACCTGATCGAAGACCACAAGGCCGAAGACGGCTCGGGCTGGCGCGACGCCGGCACGATCCATCGCATGGGCAAGGAAACGATCGTTGAGGAAGTTACCGCCGCCGGCTTCGAACTCGTGACCGACAGCGACCTGTTCGCGAACCCGGACGACGATCGCAGCGTGATGGTGTTTGCGCCGGGCACGCGCGGGGCGACGGACAGGGCCTTGCTGGTGTTCAGGAAGCCCGAATAAGTTTCTTTGCGCTTCGAAGAACCCGCCGCTTCGCCAGAACGGCGGGTTTTTTATTGCGTACTTGCCGGCTGGTTGCAGCGAAGGGCAGTGCCGCCATTCCACAGCTGCCGCCGCGTTGTCGTGCCGCTCACATGCTTCGGTTCTCCATCAAGTAGCACTGATAAATACCTAAGTGATTGAATTTCAAAGGTGTAATGGCCGAGGAAAAGGCTGGTTCGAAAGAGGGCTTAACGTTTATTCTTGGCCGCAGACCAACAACAACAGCAGCAGAGGGGAACATCATGAGCAACAGTCCGTTTCCGATGCCCACATCCATCGGCGCCGTCCCAGGGGCCGAAAACTGGCAGGACATGTACGCCTACTTTACGCGCGTGCAGCCTGACGACGACAAGCGCTTCTGGTTCTACAACTCGATGCATTTCTCCGAGCCGATGTCGGCTTTCGACATGATCACCGCGGAAGCTGCGTACCACGCGATGGGTGCGTACGTGACCAGAGTGTTTGCCTTTCCGACCGCAATGGGCATCGACTATCGCGTGATCAATGGGCGCGTATACATCACGGCGAACACCGTCACCGATCCTGAAAAAATCCAGGAGCGCCTCGAGGTGTTCCAGAAGCGCGCCGGCCACTACTACGAGAACTGGAACCAGTTCTTCGGCGAGTGGGAACAGCGCATGGGCAAACTGATCAAGGACATGAATCGCATCAAGATTCCGAAGCTGCCCGAATACGAAGACGACGCAGCGGTCTTCAAAAAGCGCGGCATCGCCCAGAACCACCAGGTGCGCACCGCATTCCACCGCACGATCGAACTGTATGGCCAGATGTGGCATCACCACTTCGAAATGCTGATGCTGGGTTATGGCGCTTACGTCGTGTTCTTCCAGTTCTGCAAGCAGGCCTTTCCCGAAATCACCGATCAGAGCGTCGCGCGCATGGTCGCCGGCATCGACGTGCTGATGTTCCGTCCGGACGATGAGCTGAAGAAGCTCGCGAAGCTCGCGGTCGAACTCGATATCGGCGACCTGTTCACGCCCGACGGCAATCCGAAGACGATTCTCGGCGCCGTGAAAAAGCGCGGCGAAGCCGGCGCCAAATGGATGAAGGCGCTGAAAGACGCGCGCGACCCCTGGTTCAACATCTCGATCGGCGACGGCTTCTATCACTACGAACGCAGCTGGAACGACGACCTTTCAGTACCTCTCTCCGCACTTCCGCATTACATCGCACTGGTGAAGCAGGGCACCTCCCTCGATCGGCCGACCGAACGGCTGCGCGAGGAGCGCGACCGCATCGTCAGCGAATACCGCGCGCTTCTCGGTAGCGACGAAGAGAAAGCGGCCTTCGACCAGATGCTCGGCGTTTGCCACCTCGTGTTCCCCTATGTCGAAGACCACAAGTTCTACTGCGAGCACTGGTTGACGACCTGCTTCTTCAACAAGGTGCGAGACTTCGGCGGCCTGCTTAAACGCTATGGCATGCTCGACGAGGCCGACGACGTATTCCAGCTGAAGTACACCGAAGTCGAAGAGGCGCTCGCGAACGTCATGAACAGCTGGGCCGCCGGTTCGCCACCGGGCCAGCGCGATTACTGGAAACCGATCGTGAAGGAGCGCCGCGCGATGATCGAAACGCTGAAAGGCTGGAATGCGCCGCCGGCGATCGGTCCGATGCCGGACAACATCGAAGACCCCGCGCTGCAGATGCTGTGGGGCATCACGACCGAAACCTTGCACAGCTGGGCGAGGCCTGATGCCGGCAATGACGGCGATCTGAAAGGCTACGCCGCGTCCGCCGGCGTCGTCGAAGGCACGGCGCGCGTACTGCGCAGCATCAACGACTTCGGCGAAGTGCAGGAAGGCGACATTCTCGTGTGTCCCGTCACGCATCCGAGCTGGAGTCCGCTGTTCAGCAAGCTGAAGGCGGCCGTGTCGGACATCGGCGGCACGATGTCGCACATGGCAATCGTCGCGCGTGAATATGGCATGCCGGCCGTCGTGGGCACCGGGCAGGCGACGAAACGCATCACGAGCGGCCAGCGAATTCGTGTCGATGGCGATCGCGGGATCGTCACGATCCTCGATGAGGCTCCTGCTGAAGAAGCCGCGGAAGCCACGGCCTGAAGGTGCGCGCATGAATGCAGCTGCGAAAGACGTCGTCGCCTGGTTTCGCGACATAGATTTGAATGCCGTGCCGAAAGTCGGTGGCAAGGGCGCGAGTCTCGGCGAGCTGCGTCGTGCCGGCATCGCGATTCCTGACGGCTTCGTGCTGACCGTCGACGCGTTTCGTGCCTTCGTTGCGCCGCTGAGGGAGGGCACTGACATCGATGGACGCATTGCGACGCTGAAAGGCGCGGACACGGCAACGCTCAACGCCGCTTGCGCCGGCATTCGCGAAGCGCTCATCAGTCAACCGTGCCCGGCAGCATTGCAGGAACAGATTGGCGCCGCGTACAGGGCGCTCAGCGACGGCGGCAGGGTTCCTGTCGCCGTGCGCTCGAGCGCGACGAGCGAAGACAGTGCCGAAGCGAGCTTCGCCGGCCTGCAGGACACCTACCTGTGGGTGCGCAACGAGCAGGCGATGTTCGAAGCGGTGAAGCTGTGCTGGGCGAGCCTGTACAACGCCGAATCGGTCAGCTATCGCTTGCGGCTCGGATTGCCCGAAGTACAGCTCGCGATGGCGGTCGTGATCCAGCGCATGGTCAATTCACGCTGCTCCGGCGTCATGTTCACGCGCAGCCCGCTGACCGGAGACCGCTCGGTAATCGCGATAGAAGGCAGCTGGGGACTCGGCTCCGGCATCGTCAGCGGCGAAGTGACGCCGGATAAGTTCGTCGTCAACAAGATCACGCGCGAAATCAGCAGGCGCGACATCGCTCAGAAACTGCACGCGCACGTGCCTGCGCCCGACGGCGGCGTGCTAGTGGAGGATGTCGGCGCGGCATTGCAGCGGGAACCCTGCCTGAAGGACGAACAGATCTTCGCGCTCGCGGAGATCGGCAAGCAGGTCGAACGCCACTACGGCAAGCCGCAGGACATCGAATGGGCACTCGACCAGGACGGCAGCATCCTGCTGCTGCAGAGCCGTCCGGAGACCGTGTGGGCGACGAAGGAGAAGGCCCCTGTCGCGAAGCCCGCGGCGAAGCCTTTCGAGCACATCTTCAAGGTGATGGGCGGCGGGGCGCGCAAGCCGTGAACGAACGCCACGCGACCAATGAAAGGCTGACATGAACCTCACGCACGCAGACATCCAGGCCATCCTCAGGATCATCGACGACTCGCCATACGACGAGTTGCGGCTCGATAACGCCGAATTCAGCCTGTACCTGAAACGCACCGACGATGGCTGGAGCGAGGAGCGTCGCACGTTGAAGCCAGCGGTGCCGCTGGCGGAGTTGGATGTCGCCCCCGGTGCTAGTGCCGGAACAGTCGGCGCGAAGCAGCCGCACACTCCAGCGCACGAGGCGGAACCGCCCGCGAGCGAAGCCGGCCTTGTCGATGTACGCGCGCCGATCGTCGGCACGTTCTATCGCGCACCGCAGCCCGGTGCGGCGCCTTTCGTCGACGTTGGCTCCGACGTCACGCACGACACCGTCATCGGCATCATCGAAGTGATGAAGCTCATGAGCTCGATCCCGGCGCTCGCGACCGGAACGGTCAGGGAACTACTCGTGAAGGACGCGCAGTTCGTCGAGAAGGGCCAGTTGCTGATGCGCGTGAAACCCGCGCAATGACATCCCGCGCAGTGAACATCCGGCGCCTGTTCATCGCCAACCGCGGTGAAATCGCGTTGCGCGTGATCCGCACGTGCCGATGGCTCGGCATCGAAACGATCCTCGGCGTATCGGCGGCAGATGCGGACTCCGTGCCGGCGCGCGCCGCCGATCGCACCGTGCTACTCGGTCCCGCGCCGTCGGCAGAGAGTTACCTGGACGTCGCGCGTGTCGTTGCGGCGGCAAGGGCGACCGGTGCCGATGCGCTGCATCCCGGCTATGGTTTCCTGTCGGAAAACGTCGCGCTCGCGACAGCCTGTGCGGAACAGGACATCGTATTCGTTGGACCGACGCCTCGACAGCTGCTTGCCGTCGGCGACAAGCTGCGCGCACGCGAAGAAGCACGGCTGGCAGGCATGCCGCTCGTACCCGGTGGTTCCATCGAAACGGCGGACGAGGCGAGCACCCTTGCCGCCGAACTCGGCTTGCCGGTGCTGCTGAAGGCCGTCAGTGGCGGCGGCGGGCGTGGCATGAAAGTCGTGCGCGCGCCCGGCGAACTGAAACCGCAATTCATCCTCGCGAGCGCCGAAGCGAAAGCGGCCTTCGGCGATCCACGGCTTTACCTCGAGCGTTACGTCGAACGCGGGCGCCACGTCGAAGTGCAGGTGCTCGGCGACGGCAATGACGTCGTCCACATTGGCACGCGCGACTGCTCCGTGCAGCGTCGCTACCAGAAGATCGTCGAGGAGGCGCCGGCGCCCGGCCTGCCGCCAGACACGCGCGCGTCGATCGAGGATGCCGCCGTGAACTTCGGCCGCCACCTGAAGTATCGCGGGCTCGGCACGGTCGAATGCCTGTACGACGTGGAACGCGACGCTTTCTACTTTCTCGAAATGAACGCACGCATCCAGGTCGAACATCCGGTGACTGAGGCGATCACCGGGCTCGACCTCGTCGCGGAACAGATACGGATCGCCGAGGGACGTCCGCTTGGCATCCGGCAGCAGGACCTGCGCTTCGAGGGCCACAGCATCGAATGCCGGCTTAACGCCGAGGATCCCGCGCAGGATTTCCGGCCGAGTCCGGGCCGCATCACAAGGCTGCGATTTCCGGCTGGTGCAAACGTGCGCGTTGATAGCCATCTCGAGAGCGGCGCCGTCGTGCCGCCGTTCTACGATTCACTGATGGGTAAACTGATCGTCCACGGCGCCGACCGCGCCGCCGCGCTTGTGGAATTGAAACGCGCACTGGCTGCGTGCGAAGTGGACGGTATCAGCACGAACCTTCCGCTGTTGCGCCGGATTGCCGCGCACGCGGACTTCGCCCGCGGCGGCGTGACGACGGCCTTCCTGCCAGCGCTGCTGGCTGGAGGCGAGGCATGAAGCCGATCAAGCTCGTCGACGTCAGCGTGCGCGACGGCAACCAGAGCCTGTGGAGCATGACCGGCCTCGACTCCGCGCAGATGCTCAGCGCGGCGCCGCTACTCGAACGCGCCGGCTTCCATGCGATCGACTTCACGAGCAGCACGCACATGGCGGTTGGCGTGCGTTACCACCGCGACGATCCATGGGAACGCATCCGCCTGATGCGGCGTGCGCTGCCGACGATCCCGCTGCAATTCATTTCCACCGGCTTTCGCTTCATCTCCTGGGAAACGGCGGACCATGACTTCATGCGCCTCGCGTACCGCAAGCTGCAGGAGGCCGGCATAGGCCGCTTCTCGTTGCTGGACCCGATGCACGACATGGACGCGATCATCGCCGTGGCGCGCATCGTCAAGGAGGAGGGCGACGCGCAGAACATGCTCGCGCTGACGTACACGCTGAGCGATGTCCACACCGACGCCTTCTACGCCGACTGCGCGCGCAGGGCCGTGGCCTCGGGATACTTCGACCTCGTCTACATCAAGGACCCATCGGGCCTGCTGACGCCCGAGCGTGCGCGCACGTTGATTCCGGCCGTGAAAGCGGTAATCGGCGGGTTGCCGCTCGAGCTGCATTCACACTGCACGATCGGCCTGTCGCAGTTCAACTACATGGTTGCCGCCGAGCTCGGCATCGACGCCTTGCACACGGCGATCGGTCCGCTCGCGCACGGTTCGTCGCTGCCGTGCGCGAGCCAGACGATCGCGAACCTGCGCACGCACGGTTTCGACGTCGAAATCGATGAGCGCGCGATCACGCAGCTCGAAGATTATTTCTTCACGCATGCGCGTGCCGAGGGGTTGCCGATTGGCCAGCCGCAGGCCTACGACGCCGCCTTCCTGCGCCACCAGATCGCCGGCGGCGTGCTGACGACGACGCGGCGCCAGCTCGCCGAACTCAAGCTGGAGCACAAGTTCGACGCGGTGATGGGCGAGGCCGAGCGCGTGCGCTACGAGCTGGGCTCGCCGATCATGGTCACGCCGTTCCCGCAGATCGTCGCGACGCAGGCGCTGTTCAACGTCACCGGCAGCGAGCGCTACGGCAACATACCCGACCAGGTGATCCGCTACGTGCTCGGACGCTTCGGGCGCCCGACTGCCCCGGTGGACGCGAACGTGCTCGATCGCATCATGGCTTTGCCGCGCACGCGCGAGATCGAACGCGAACCGGCCACGATGACGCTGAAGGACAAGCGCAGGCAGTTTCCCGCGTCCATGTCCGACGAGGAATTCCTGCTGCGTGCCGTTATGCCGGGCGACCAGATCGACGCGATGCAGCGCAACACGCCACGTGCCTACTACTACAATCCGGCTGTCCGTCCCGTGCTGAAACTGCTTGAAGAGATCGCCGCACGCCCCCAGCTCACACAGGTACAGGTACGCAAGGACGGCTTCACGCTGAGCCTTGCGAGTCACGGGACCCGAGGCGGAAACGTCCCGGGTGCCAGCAAAGAGGGCAGTAAATGAAGCAGGGCAGAACACTCGTCATCGGCGACATCCATGGCGGACTCCGCGCGCTGAAGCAGGTGCTCGAACGCGCAGCCATCACGCCGGACGACACGATCGTGTTCCTCGGCGATTACGTCGATGGCTGGAGCGAGTCGCCGGAAGTTATCGAATACCTCATGGACCTGCGCGAGACGCACAATTGCATCCTTCTGCGCGGCAACCACGACATGATGCTGCTGGAATGGCTGCAGCAGGGCAGCGAGCATCCGTCCTGGCTGCGGCACGGCGGCATTCCGACGCTGAAGGCCTATGCCGCGCTGCCGAACGAGGACAAGGCACGCCACGCCGACTTCATCGAGAACGCGCTCGTGGATTATTACGAAGACGAGCAGGGCCGTCTCTTCGTCCATGCCGGTTTCACGCACGTGCGCGGCTTCCGCAGCGAATACTTCAAGCCGATGCTGTACTGGGATCGTTCACTGTGGGAAACGGCGCTGGGTATCGATCCGGGCATGTCGCGCGACCATCCGCGCTATCCGGCCCGGTTGAAGCTGTACCCGGAGATATTCATCGGCCACACGCCGACGATTCATGTCGGCAGCACGGAACCCGTCAACGCCGCCTGCATCTGGAACCTCGACACCGGCGCCGGCTTTACCGGGCCGTTGACGCTGATGGATGCCGACAGCAAGCGCTTCTGGCAAAGCGACCCGGTGCACACGCTGTACCCGGGTGAGAATCCACGCGTGGTGTAAACGGCGGCTTACTCGCCGTCGACTGAATCCTTGCCCTTCTTCCTGGCGGGAGCCTTGCGGGCCGGCACTTTTGCCAGCAGTCCGGCGAGGTCGTCTGGCTGCAGGGGTTTGACGAAGTGGTGGTTGAAGCCGGCGAAGTAGGCCATCTCACGGTTGCGCTCTTCGCCCCAGCCGGTCTGCGCGATGATCAAGGTGTCGGCAAACACCGGGTTACGGCGCAGCTCACGGCACACTTCATAGCCGTTCATCCCCGGCAGGCCGAGGTCGAGCAGGATCACGTCCGGCTGCATTTCCCGCGCGATCTCTAGCGCGGTCGGGCCATCGTGCGCAACGGTGCAATTCTCGTAGCCCATGCTTTCGAGCAGCCATACGACGGTCGTGGCGGCATCGACGTTGTCGTCCACGACGAGGATTTGCAGGGATTTGCTCATAGTTTCGCTCTTGAAGTTCGCGGGCGCATGTTATGCCAAACCCAGCACTTTCGCCGCATTATCTTTCAGGATGCCGGGCAGGACCTCTTCCCTGAAACCCACGCTCTTGGCCTGTTCGAGCCAGGCTTCCGGCTTGATCAGCGGGAAATCCGAGCCGAACAGCATCTTGTGCTTCAGCAGCGTGTTGGCGTAATGGATGACCTGCTTCGGAAAGTACTTCGGCATCCAGCCCGACAGGTCGATGAATACATTGTTCTTGTGCAGGGCCATCGACAGGCTCTCGTCGGTCCACGGCCACGAGGGGTGGGCGAGGATGATTTTCATGTCCGGGAAATCGGCCGCGACGTCATCGACGAGTATCGGCTGTCCATACTTCAGGTGAACGCCGCCACCGCCGGGCATGCCGGTGCCCATGCCCGAATGGCCGGTATGGAAAATGGCCGGCAGTTTGTATTCGGCGATTACTTCGTAGATCGGATAGGCCATGCGGTCCGCCGGATGGCAGTTCTGCATGATGTGGTGGAACTTGAAGCCGCGCACGCCGTGGTTTTCGACCAGGTCGCGTGCTTCGCGCGCGCCGAACTTCCCTTTGTGCGGATCGATCGACGCGAACGGAATCACGATGTCGGGATGCTTGCCTGCAAGTTCCGCGACTTCGTAGTTGCTCACGCGCTTGGCACCGATGCCGCTTTCGCAGTCCACCGTGAACAGGCAGAAGGCAATCTCGCGCTCACGGTAGAACGCGATCGTTTCATCGATCGTCGGGCGGCGACGTTCGGCGCCGAAATAGGCGCTGGCCGCATCGAAGAATTCGGCCATCACCGGATCTTCGGGGTCATGGCACGAGACTTCCGCGTGCACGTGGACGTCGATGGCTTTGATCTTCTGCAGGTCTATCGTCATGTTGTTGTTCTTCTGTTGGTGAGTCAGGCCAGCAGGCCGTCGATGATGGTGTTCAGCGTCTTGCTCGGGCGCATCGCCTGGCGGCACAGCGTAGGCACGGGCTTGTAGTAGCCACCGATGTCGACCTTCACGCCCTGGCAGGCATTCAGCTCGCCGACGATCTTCGCTTCGTTTGCACGCAGCGCCTGTGCAACCGGCTTGAACTGCTTCTGCAGCGCGGCATCATCGCCCTGCGCGGCGAGTGCTTCGGCCCAGTACAGCGCGATGTAGAAGTGGCTGCCGCGGTTGTCGAGCTGGCCGACGTCGCGCTGCGGCGAGCGGTCCTCGTCGAGGAACACGCCGGTCGCCTTGTCGAGCGTATCGGCCAGCACCTGGGCCTTTTTATTGCCGGTGACGTTGCCGAGGTGTTCGAGCGAAGCGGCAAGGGCGAGGAATTCACCGAGCGAATCCCAGCGAAGGTGGTTTTCCTCGATGAACTGCTGCACGTGTTTCGGTGCCGAACCACCGGCGCCGGTCTCGAACATGCCGCCGCCGTTCATTAGCGGCACGATCGACAGCATCTTCGCGCTCGTGCCGACCTCGAGGATCGGGAAGAGGTCGGTCAGGTAGTCGCGCAGCACGTTGCCGGTAACCGAAATCGTGTCCTTGCCTTCCTTCAGGCGCTGGCACGAGAACAGCGTGGCATCGACCGGGGACATGATCTGGATGTCGAGGCCCTTCGTGTCGTGGTCCTTCAGGTACGTGTTCACTTTCGCGATCAGCTCGCGGTCGTGCGCGCGTTTCGGGTCGAGCCAGAACACGGCCGGCGTGTTCGACAGGCGCGCACGGTTCACGGCGAGCTTCACCCAGTCGCGGATCGGCGCATCCTTCACCTGGCACATGCGCCAGATGTCGCCCTTGTCGACCTCATGCTGCAGCAGCACGGTGCCTGCGCCATTTACCACGCGCATGACGCCTTTGCCCTTCACTTCGAAGGTCTTGTCGTGCGAGCCGTATTCTTCCGCGGCCTGCGCCATGAGGCCGACGTTGGGCACGGTGCCCATCGTGCGCGGATCGAACGCGCCGTTCTTCCTGCAGAAATCGATCGTGGCCTGGTACACGCCGGCGTAGCAGCGGTCGGGGATGATCGCCTTCGTGTCGTACAGCTTGCCGTCGGCACCGTACATCTTGCCCGAGGCACGGATCGCGGCTGGCATCGACGCGTCGATGATCACGTCGCTCGGTACGTGCAGGTTCGTGATGCCCTTGTCGGAGTTCACCATCGCGAGCGGCGGACGTTTCGCCGTGGCGGCGGCGATGTCGGCCTCGATCGCGCTGCGCTGTGCGTCCGGCAGCGTCTGGATCAGGTTCAGCACTTCGCCCCAGCCGTTGTTCGGGTTCGCGCCGACGCTCTTCAGGGCTTCGGCGTGCTTGTCGAACACCTCGCGGAAGTACACGGATACGGCGTGGCCGAACAGGATCGGATCGGACACCTTCATCATCGTCGCTTTCAGGTGCACGGACAGCAGCAGGTTCTTCTGCTTCGCGTCCTGCATCTCCGTTTCGAGGAAGGCGCGCAGTGCCGCACAGCGCATGACGCTTGCGTCGATCACTTCGCCAGCCTGCAGCGGGGCGCTCTTCTTCATCTCCGTCACGGTGCCGTCGGCGCCGACGAACTCGATCCGGAAGCTGTCGACGCCGGGCAAGGTCGTCGACACTTCGCTGCCGAAGAAATCGCCTTCCTGCATGTGCGCGACGTGCGTCTGCGAATCCGGCGACCACTTGCCCATGGAGTGCGGATTCTTGCGCGCATAGGCCTTCACGGCACCCGGCGCGCGACGGTCGGAGTTGCCTTCGCGCAGCACCGGGTTCACGGCGCTGCCCTTCACCTTGTCGTAGCGGGCCTTGATGTCCTTCTCTTCGGGAGTCTGCGGGCTTTCCGGGTAGTCCGGCAGCTTGTAGCCCTTCGCCTGCAGCTCCTTGATCGCCGCCGTCAGCTGCGGCATCGACGCGCTGATGTTCGGCAATTTGATGATGTTCGCTTCGGGCTGCGTCGCTAGCTGGCCGAGGTACCCGAGGTCATCGGACTGGCGCTGCGCCGGGGACAGGAAGTCCGGGAACACGGCAGCGACGCGTCCGGCGAGCGAGATGTCGCGCGTTTCCATCGTGATGCCGGAGCTCTTCGTGTAGGCCTGCACGATCGGCAGCAGCGAATACGTGGCGAGGGCAGGGGCTTCGTCGGTTTGCGTGTAGATGATCGTGCTTTGCTCGGACATAAGGGACCCAATGGTGAAGTGAATGAATTCAGGAATTAGAAGCGAGCATTACATCTGCTCAAGCGTCGTGATGCCGAGCAGGTTCAGTCCCTGCTTCAGCGTCCTCGCCGTAAGCTGGCAGAGGCCGAGCCGCGCCGCGCGTTCGGAGCCTTCGGCCTTCAACACGGGGCAGGCTTCGTAGAACTTCATGAACGTGCCGGCGAGTTCGTACAGGTACAGGCAGAGCTGGTTAGGCAGGCAGTCGGCGGCGAGCTGTTCGACGCTCTCGGAGAACTGCAACAGCTTCAGCGCAAGCGCACGTTCTTCCGGCGCCGTCACGGCGATCGGGTACTGCGCGTCGGGATCGAGGTCCGCACGGCGGAAAATGCTGCGGATGCGCGCATAGGCGTACAGCAGGTATGGCGCCGTGTTGCCGTCGAACGACAGCATGCTGTCCCAGTCGAAGATGTAGTCGCTGTTGCGGTTCTTGCTGAGGTCCGCGTACTTGACCGCGGCGATGCCGACGACGTCGGCGATATGCCGGCGCGCCGTCTCGTCGAGTTCCGGATTCTTTTCGCTGACGAGGGCAAATGCGCGCTCGACGCTTTCCTCGCACAGGTCGATCAATTTGATCGTGTCGCCGCTGCGCGTTTTGAAGGGCTTGCCGTCCTTGCCCATCATCGTGCCGTACGACAGGTGTTCCAGCGAGCATTGCGGCCCGGCGAAACCAGCCTTGCGAGCGACTGCGAACACCTGCTGGAAATGCAGGCTCTGGCGGAAGTCGACGACGTACAGGATGCGCTCTGCGCCCAGTTCCTGCGCGCGGTAGCGGATCGCGGCAAGGTCAGTGGTCGCATACAGGAAGCCGCCACCGCTCTTCTGCACGATGACGGGCAGCGGCTCGCCTTCGCGTGTCTTGAATTCGTCGAGGAATACGCAGAGCGCGCCTTCCGATTCGGTCAGCAGGCCCTGCGATTCCAAGGAGTCCACAATGCCCGCGAGGCGGTCGTTGTAAAAGCTCTCCGGCACGATGTCGGCGGGCTTCAGCGTGATGTCCATCCGTTCGTACAGTTCCTGGCAATGCGCGATCGACACGTCGATGAACTTGCGCCACTGCGCGAGGCAGGCCGGGTCGCCCGACTGCAGCCTGACGACGTTCTCGCGCGCGCGATCGGCGAAGGCGGGCTCCGCGTCGAAACGCTGCTTGGCGGCGCGGTAGAAGGTTTCGAGGTCGGACAGTTCGCTGGCGAGCGCGCGGTCGGGCGGCAGGTCCTGCATGTACGTGATCAGCATGCCGAACTGCGTTCCCCAGTCGCCGAAGTGGTTGTGGCGGATCAGGCGGTGGCCGAGGTATTCGAAGGTGCGCGCGATCGCATCGCCGATGATCGTGCCACGCAGGTGGCCGACATGCATTTCCTTCGCGAGGTTCGGCGACGAGTAGTCGATCAGCACGGTCTGCGGCGACGCGCGTTCGGCGACGAGGCGGCCCATGCCGAGCTTGCCGAGTTCGGACGCCAGGTATTCGGGCGCCAGGAAGATATTGATGAAGCCCGGGCCGGCGAGTTCGACTTTCGTCGCGATGCCACCGAGGTCGAGGTCCCGCAGCACCTCGTTGCCGAGTTCACGCGGATTGCGCCCGAGGCGCTTGGCGAGGCCCATCACGCCGTTTGCCTGGTAGTCGCCGAACTGGGCGCTTTTTGCCGGCGCGACGAGGGCCTGGCAATCCGCGATGCCGCTGATGCGGGCCAGGGACTGGCTGATGAGGTGGTCCAGATGTTGCCGGATATTCATGACAGGACTTCAAGGCTAGCTTTCAGGGCCTTTCCATGGCCTGCGAAGCGCGCGATTTTAAACCGCCTTCGCCCCCCGGGGCTATGGCGGGGCGAAGCCATCTTCGCCACTAGCCCAGGGACGGCCCGCTCGAGCTTCTACGCATTTTCCATGGCCTTCGTCGCATGGCCCCCGGATCTCCGCGGCGGCCATGAGTACTTGCGTCATCAGGAATATCCGGGCCGGCGCCAAGGCCCGGCACGGAGTAAAGGGGCGATTAACGGCCGTACGGCCTTCTTCGGCTCTTTAACGGTTCTTCATGGAGCGCCGCCCACGCGGTGATCTATACACAACCTTAACAATTAGCACGTGAAATCTTCGCAAAGCGTTAATTTCCACTTAATACCGCACTCATAGGATGCACGCGCAATCTTTGCGGAGCCCACGGCGGTTCCGCGTCCATACCAGGAGGCGAAGCATGCGCAAACCGAAGTTACTGTCCCATGTCATCACGTTGACCCTTGGCGCGATGTGCGCCACGGCGGTGCACGCGGCCGACCTGACGCTGTATGTCGACAGCGCTACTGGCCAGATTTTCGCCGAGCCGGGCCCGAACCGCGTGCTGATGGGGACCTTCAGGCCGGTCGATGCGCAAGCGCCTGCGGCGCAAGCCGCTACTGCGCCCGCTTCGGCATCCGCGCCTGCTTCCGGGTCGGACATCGCGCAGCTCGAAAGCCGCATCGTCGACAGCGAACAGAAGATAGCCTCGCTCGAAGCGCGCAATGCCGATTCGTCGCGCAGCCCGTTCACGAGCCGCTTCTCGCTGCGCGGCTACCTGCAAACGCGCCACACCGTGATGCTCGGCGGTGACGAAGGCGTGAACCTGTGGTCGGATCGTTCGGTGGGCGACGACCAGTCGCTCGGGGACGCCGACAAGAACTTCCTGATCCGCCGCGCGCGCCTCGTGTTCCAGGGCGATGTCGGCGAGCGACTTTCCTTTTATATCCAGCCTGACCTCGCCAGCTCCGCCGGGACGACCGGCAACGTCGCGCAGATGCGCGATGCCTACGGCGACGTCTACCTGACGACCGATCGCGTGCACCGCGTGCGCGTCGGCCAGTCGAAGGTGCCGTACGGCTGGGAGAACATGCAATCGAGCTCGAACCGCCTTGCGCTCGACCGCGTCGATTCGATGAACAGCGCCGTACGCGACGAACGCGACCTCGGCGCGTTTTACTACTACACGCCGCGCCACGTGCAGGCGCTGTTCGACGAGATCAACTCGTCCGGCCTCAAGCACAGCGGCAACTACGGCATGGTCGGCTTCGGCTTCTACAACGGGCAGGGCGCCAACCGCGGTGATCGCAACGACAACGAACACGTCGTCGCCCGCGTGAGTTATCCGTGGCAGCTCGAAAGCGGCCAGATCATCGAAGCCGGCATCCAGGCGTACTCCGGCAAGTACGTGCCGACGACGGGCGCGTACCGCGATGCGTCGAACGCGAGCGTCACGCCGACGATCGCCAACGAATTCCTCGGTGGTTTCACCGACGAGCGCGTCGGCGTGAGCTTCATCTGGTATCCGCAGCCCTTCGGCCTTCAGGCGGAATGGAACTGGGGCACGAGCCCGCAGCTCGACCTTGCGTCGAACAGTATCGTCGAGGAAGACATCCAGGGCGGCTACGTGCAGACGATGATGAAACTCGATACCAGGGCCGGCACCTTCTTTCCGTTCGTGAAGTGGCAGTACTTCGACGGTGCAAACAAGGCGGAAACCAACGCGCCGGCGAACGACGTGAACGACTGGGAACTCGGCGTGGAATGGCAGGTCGCATCGGAGCTGGAACTCGCGGCGATCTGGCACCGCATGAAACGCACGAACCTGGTCACCGGCAATCGCAGCGGACGGCCGGACTACGAGCAGTTCGAGGCGGACGCGCTGCGCGTGCAGCTGCAGTACAACTACTAGCGCAGGCCGGGTAGAGCGTCACGCACACAAGGCGCGGGAAATGGACCGTGAGGCCAGCGGCGAATCACTGCATCAGCGCTTTCATGTCCACGCATAGCGCGTCGTTCTGGTGGTGCACGAGGTAGGCCTTCACGATCAGGGGCTGCAGCGCGGCGAAGTCGGCATTCGCCTGTTCGAGGCGCGCGACGCTGTCGGCCGTGCAGGTGGCCGGCGACAGCGCGCCGCTGACCGAATCGATGAATTCCGGCGAGGCGCTCCCGTTCAACGCCGGCATCGCTGCAAGGATGCGTTCGCGATGCGGTTCGAGCAGCGCAAGCTGTTCGGCGGGGAACAGTACGCCGAGCACGCCGCGCAGCGTCGCGAGTTTGTAGCTGCCGCGCCCGTCCAGCAGCGCATCGAGCCATTCTGCTTTCGCTTCGGCCTGCGGGCGCGCCGCTCGCGCGGCGAAGGCCATGTTGGCGCCGTGATCCGACTGGTCGCGCGCCTGCTCCAGTTGCAGGCGTCCTTCGTAATCGCCGTGCAGGTAACGGTTCAGCGCGACGACGAGGTCCCAGCGCCGGTCCTGGTCGATCGGCAGGCCGGCGAGTTCTTCGTCGCCGTCGAGCAGGTCCTGCAGGTAGTCGAGCGCTGGCGGCGTATGCGCGCGGCTGACGAATGCCTCGTAACGGATCTTCTGCAGTTCGCTGCCGGCCTCGGACTTTTGCAACTGCTCGAACAGGAAGTCTTCGATGCGCGCGAGCTGCGAGTCCTGGCCGCCGAACCGCGCGAGGTACGAATAGGCCGCCTGGAGATGTCCGAACACGAGCCGGGCGACATTGTCGTCGCGCTCGGCACCGATGTTCGCCAGTGCAAAGTCCAGGTACTGCGGCAACGTGAGGCTGAGGTCGTTCACGCTGTCCCATAGCGACTGCCAGAGCATCATCCTGGTCGTCGGGTTCGTAAAGTCGTTGATGCGCTGGTTCAGCGTGGCGAACGAGCGGTTGTCGAGCGCGATCTTCACGTACGCCCAGTCACCTTCGTTCGGCAACACGAGGTCGGGGCAGGGCAGGCCGATGGCGTCCGGGACGTCGGTCACTGAACCGCTGTAGGTCACCGGCAGCGCCGTGGTCATCTGCATGCCATTGTCGATGTATCGATAGAAGCCAATCTGCGTGCGTTGCGAGCGCAGGACCTTGTCGGCCGTCGGCGTGGCCGGCACCGACTGCAGCAGCCGGAACGAGCTCAGCGTGCCGTCGTCTGCGCACGTGAAGTCGGACTGGATCGTGTTGACGCCGGAACGGTACAGCCATTCCTGCTGCCATTGCGCGAGATCGACTCCGCTCGCGGCGGCGAGTTCGCCGACGAAGTCGTCGAGCGTAGTATTGCCATACGCATGCTTCTGCAGGTAGTTGCGCACGCCGATGCGGAAATTCTCCTCGCCGATGAAGTACGGCAGCTGTTTGAGCACGGAGCCGCCCTTGCCGTACGTGATGCCGTCGATGATCGTCAGCACGGCGGCAGTGGATTCGACTTCGAGCTCGATCGGGTGCGTCGTCACGAGCTGGTCGGTGCCGTACGCGCCGAGTTTCGTGCCGGTGTAGAACGAGTCCCAGACGTTTTCGAAATCGCCCGCGCGTTCGAGCGCGAGGTTCGCCATGTAGGTCGCGAAACTTTCGTTGAGCCAAAGGCCGTTCCACCACTGCATCGTCACGAGGTCGCCGAACCACATGTGGGCCATTTCGTGCGCGATGACGCTCGCGAGGTTGCGCCGCTGCTGCGTGCTCTTTTCGCCGCGTGTCACGTAGCGTTCGTTGTATGTCACGGCAGCGACGTTCTCCATGCCGCCAAAGTTGAAGTCCGGCACGATCACCTGGTCGTACTTGCCGAAGGGATACGGGATCTCGAAATAGCTCTGGAAAAAGTCGAAGCCCTGCTGCGTCGGCATGAACCATTCGTCAGGCACGACGTGCCGTGCGAGGCTCCGGCGCGCAAACAGCCGCAGCGGGATGTCACCCGCGGTGCTTTCCCATTGGGCGTAGGGGCCGGCTATCAACGCGAATGCGTAGGACGACAGCCGTGGCGTGGCGGGGAACTCCCACGTGGTTTCGCCACCGTTCTGCGCGACGGCGCTTTCGCGCGTGTTCGCGATGACCTGCCATTCCGCCGGTGCGCTGACGCTCAATGTCAACGTGGCCTTCAGGTCGGGCTGGTCGAAATGAGGGAACATGCGATTCGCGTCGTACGGCTCGAACTGCGTATAAAAGTACTCGTTGCCGTCTTCCGGGTCGGTGAATTTGTGCAGGCCGGCGCCATCCGTCGCGAACGGACGCTCGTATGCGATCGTCACTTCGTTCGTGCCGCTGCGCAGTGCAGCGGCAGGTAGCGTGATGAACCAGCGTTCGTAGTCGTAGTCGGCCGCCATGCCATTGACGCTCAGGCTCGTGATCGTCCCGCTGTCGAAATCGATCGTGACCGGTGCGACGTTGTTCGCCGCGATGTCGAAGGCCAGCGTGGCCGTGCCGCGGAAGGTATCGCTGCCGGCGTCGAAGTCGATATGGAGATCGTATGCAGGATTGGCGATTTGTGCCTTGCGGAATTGCGCGTATGCCTGTGTCAGGTGCGCCTGCGGGTCACGATCCGACACCGCGTTATCCATGGCCGCGGCGGATGGAGGTTGTGCTGCCTCGGGTGCATCGCTCTCCACGCCACACGCAGCGAGGAGCAATGCGGTAGTGGCGGAAAGGATGAGGAGGGCGGGCCGGCCCTCGCGTGTCCTTCTGCGGAGTTTGCCGGATGTGCTGGCCATGGCGATGCAGCTCCCTGCGCTGGTTTCAGTCCGCCGGTGTGTCGTCCAGCTGGAAACTGTTGAAGCGTTTATAGCACAGGCGGGATAGAACCAGGGCGGCGACGAGTCCGATCAGGATCGGCGTGCACGCGAGCAGGAACAGGTTCTGCATCGTCAGGTTCATGCCGAGCAGTTGTGCGCCTACGGTCGGGCCGATGATGGAGCCGAAGCGCCCGATCGACAGCGCCATGCCGACACCCTTGGCGCGAATCGACGTCGGATAGATCAATCCGGCCGCCGCGTTGTTGCCGAACTGCGCACCGAGGATCGTGATGCCCGCGAGGCCGGCAACGGATGCCATGCCGATGAAGTGCATGTCTTCGAGCCCGAGCAGCGCGACCGACGGCAGGGCTATCGCGAACAGCGCGGCCACGATCAGGAAGCCGGTGCGGTCGAGCAACACGCTGATCAGCAGGCCGCCGAAGATGCCGCCGGCGTGGTACATCGTGGCCGTGAGCGCAGCCTCCTGGGCGTCGATGCCATACTGGTCGTAGATCAGCGGCAGCGTATTGTTCAGGAAGAAGTTGGCCATCAGTGCGATGCAGAAGCACACCCAAAGCAGCGGTGTAATCAGCGCAAGGCTGCCCTTGAACAGCTCGCTGATGCGGCCTTCGCTGCCGGCGACGATAGGCGGGTTTTCGAAACGTGCGTCATCGGCGATCACCAGGTCGGGGCGCATCTTGCGGGCCGTGGCGATCAGCTCGGCGTGGCGCCGCGGTTTCGTCGCGAGAAACTTCAGTGACTCGGGTAACGCGAAGTACAGGCCTACCGCGATCGCGATCGGCAGGATGCCACCGCTGTGGAAGATGATCTGCCAGCCATAGTCCTGCATGAAGTACGCGGCGACGAGACCGACGCCGGTACTGCCGGTGGTGATGCCCATGAACATCAGCACGATGAGCGTCGAGCGGAAACGCTTGGGCGTGAGTTCGGAGTTCAGCGAGATCGTGTTCGGCATGATGCCGCCGATGCCGATGCCGGCGATGAAGCGCAGCACCATCATCTGCTCCATCGTCGTCGACCAGGCCATGATCAGCGTCATGACGCCGTACAGCAGCGTGCCGCCGATGATGACGGGGCGGCGCCCGTACTTGTCGCCCATCCAGCCGAGCAATGGTGCGCCGATGAAGATACCGACGAGGTTCGCACTTAATACCGGACCCATTTCGCTGCGCGCAATGCCCCACAGGCGTGTCAGGTCCGGCGCCGCGAAGCCGAGCGAATTGAGGTCGAAGCCGTCGGCGAACATCGTCAGGAAGCTCCACACGAGCAGCATGATGTTGAAGCTGCGAATGCGTTGCCCGTCGACGAAATCGTTTACCTGGAAGGTCTGGCTCATGGAAGATTTCCGGATATTTTTGTTCTTATCAGGGCCGGCGGATGATATGAACTGCTGTCATGCAAGACAAGGTGATATTCTGGCCCGGTCCGTGGAGGGACTCCGATGAAAACAATTACACGACGAATGACACGACGTTGCTCCGTTCTCGCACTTTCATTCGCCACGGCAGCTGTACTCGGCGGCTGCGGCGGCAACGAATCCGACACCGCAGGTACGAGTGCTCCGCAACAGGCTGCGCCAGCGCAGCAGGCGCCAGTCGCCACTGCTGCAACTGCAGCGAACACGTCACTGCAAAACACGAACGCCGCCGACTGCACGGCGGAGCAGGGCCTCGACTACATCTGCGGCATCGTCAACGGCGAAGACATCCTGCGCGTGAGCACGCCGTGGCTGCTCGTCTCCGGCATGAATGGTGACCTTGGCGGCGACACGTCGATCGATGGCAAGCTGCATCTTGTGAATCCGGAAGACCGCAGCTGGGAAGTGCTGTTCCCCGGCGATTCACCGGTGCTCGAACACGACACGGAGATGTTCGCGTCCTGTCCCGGTCCGCTGGACGTCGATAACTTTTCAGCGCATGGCCTCGCGCTGAAGGCAGTAGGGGGCCAGGCCGAACAGTACTGGCTCTACATGACGAGCCATGGCGCGCGCGAGGCGATCGAAGTCTTCGTCATCGACGCGATTACGGCGAAACCGACGATCAAGTGGGTCGGTTGCGTGCCGATGCCGGATACCTCGTGGACAAACAGCCTCGTGATCCTCAAGGACGGCGGTTTTCGCGCAACGCAGTTCATGGATCCCACGGGCTCCGGCATGGAGGGCGTCATCGCGAAGGAAATCACGGGCCACGTATTCGAATGGCATCCAGGCGGCGACGTCACGGTGATCGCCGGCACCGAGCTGTCGGGCCCGAATGGCATCGCGATGTCGGATGACGAACGCTATATCTATGTAGCTGCCTTCGGCACGCAGGAGGTCGTGCGCTTCGATCTCGGCGTGACGCCGATCGTCAAGGACAGCATCGCCGTCGGCATCGCTCCCGACAACGTGCGCTGGAGCAGCTCCGGCACGCTGTACACGGCGGGTGGCAACATTACCGAAGGTTGCGGTGGTCCGGACTGTGGCGCAGGCTGGTCGGTGTGGGAAATCGATCCGATGCAGCTCACGGCTCAACAGATTGTGGCTGCGCCGGATGGCGTGGCGCTGCAGGGTGTCAGCACGGCGCTCGACGTGGGCGATGAGATCTGGGTCGGTACCTACGGTGGCGATCGAATTGCGATCGTGCCAAAGCCCTGAACTTCGCGCCTGCCGGAGGCGGGAACGCGGCAGGCCAGTTGAGGCCAAAAAAAAAGCCCGGCAACGCCGGGCTTTTTCGTTACCGCACTCGCGAATCACTCGCCCGTGACGGCGAAGCAATAGAAGTAACCATTGCCGCCGGACGCCTGCAGCTGTTCCTGGCTGCAGCCACGGCTGTTGTGCGCGGCGTTCCACGATTCGGCCATCGGTCCGCCACCAACGCGGTCGAGGTGACCGACGACTGCTGCACCTTCGCCATTCGACGTCCAGTCGTTGCAGGTGAACTCGGTCTTCTCGCCACCGGGCGTCGAGCCCGTCAGGATGTCGTGCTGGTTGGGCTGGTCGCCGACGCCATTCACGGTGCCTTTCTTCTCGGTGATCGAATTCTGCTTGGTCAGCAGCACGTTGCTGTAGTGCAGGTGGTCGACGCTGCGGGCAACGAGCTGGCCGTTTGCGTTGTACCAGGGACCGGCGCCGATGCGATCGCGCGCATTTTCGGTGCTCGTGCTCAGGTACGCGTGCCAGGTCTTGCCGGTGGAGCCGGCAGCTTCTGCCAGTGCCTGGCAGTGTGCATCAGCACCTGCGATGCCCCCGAGGTTGGCACCGTCGCCTTTGCCTTCGCTCGTGACGAAAAAGCTCATGCTGGTGTCCTGCGGCGGCTGGTTCGCACCGCCCGGTGCCTGCGCGAATGCCGTTACGGACAAGCAGGCGGCGGCAGTGGCAACTACTATGCTGCGAAGTTTCATTGTGTGTGACCCTCTGTGTGTTGAACGTGTGTTGAACGTGTGTTGACGTGGTTGTATATGACTGTGAGCTTGCTTGCGGTTGCGCCGGCCTTCATCGCTTCCTGTCGAACGCTTCTTTGGGACGCTTCTTTCGAACGTACCATCTAGCGCTTCTTCGAGCGCTTCGTCACGAGCGAGTTAGACGTCGGTGTCGATCGGCCTGTTGTTGTAATTCCTTCCGCATGGCCGCGAGTAACTGTCACGAAACATGGCTGGAGGTACACGCGTCGGCAGCTAAAAAGCATGCGGAAAAACGCGGCCGAAAGTCACATACGGACCTGTAAAAGTCAAGCCGCACCGAGTGGTCCCGCAATAGACGCTGTCACGGATGCGCAGCTATGATTGCGGCCAGTTCGATGCCCCTTTGCAAAGCGTACTGCTCCTGATCACACCAACAATCACATGAGTAAACAATGAGTCGCGATATGAAGAACAACACGAATGGCCTGAACCCGACGAATGCACGTTCCGCCGCACTGACGCGCCGTGCGCTGCTTGCCGCTGCGCCGGCGGCCGCAATGCTCGGCACGATGCCGCGCCTCGCGTTCGCGCAAGGCACACCGGCGATCCGCCTGCAGAAGATCAACTGCTTCGAACTGCGTTCCAGCGATGTCGAGCGCACCGTGGCCTTGTACCAGGATCTGTTCGGCATGCCGGTACAGTCGCGACATGGCGGCCGCGTATGCCTGCGCATCGGCGAAGGTCCTGCGTTCATGGCGGTGCGTCCGGTCGAGGCGGGCGAGACGCCGGCATTCACGCACATCGGGTATTCCGTCGATGGCTTCGACGTGACGACACAGCAGGCCGCGCTGAATGCGCTCGGTTACGAGACGATCGATGCGCCGGCGCTGTCGGCACCTGGCATCGAAAACCCGATGAAGACCTGGGTGCGCATGCGCGGCGATACGCCGGAACTCTATTTCTCCGATGCGCGTGGGCTGATCGTGCAGCTGAGCGGCAGCGAGTACTGCGGCGGCACAGGTCCTCTCGGCGCGGAATGCGCAGCGCCCGAAGCCGTCGATGCCGGCTTGTTCGCATTGCACGAAATCAACCATTTCACGGTGTTCTGCAGCGACGGCGCCGGCGCGAACAAGTATTACCAGGATACGTTCGGACTGAAGGTGCAGGCATACCAGGGTCCAAATGGAGAAGGCCCCAACGGCCCCGTGACTGGCATCGGCGACGGCTTCCAGTTCGTCATGTACGCAGGCGGCGGCGGTCCTGGTGCGCCGGCAGGTGGTGCCCCGACGCCAGCCAACATCGACCATGGCTGCATGAACATGCATGGTTTCAACGTCGAGGAGATCATTGCGAAGCTGGAAGCGAAAGGTTTCACGAAGCGCCCGGACGGCCAGCGCCGTGCCGACCCGATGCAGCATTACGTCAGCCTGCGCATGCCGGATCGCGGTGGCGCGGAAGGCGGCACGCCGGAACTGTATTTCACCGATCACGACGGCATCCCGATGCAGCTGCAGGACACGACGTATTGCGGCGGCGGCGGTTACCTCGGTAACGAATGCCTGCGCGGATGACGCATCGCGGCGCGCTGCCGCTCCTGCTATTCCTGTCGCTGGGCAGCGGCGCGCCGGTCCATGCGCAATTGACCGGCGCCGCCGCCTTGATTCCTGCGTCGATGTTCGGCACCTTCGAACTGACGATGGAAGGCGCGACGCCGCGTTCACCCTATCCAGACGGCACCACCGCCAACGTGACGATCGCGATCGACGGTGCGCTGTGCGCGCCGGGCTTGCGCATCGAGCAACCGTTCACGAAAGCCGGCGACACCGGCACGCTGTACTGGTCCGACGCCGACGTGGGCCTCGAATTCTCGCTCGACCTCGATGGCGCCTTCACGGGCTTCGGCGTCGGCGGCGTGAACGGTACACGTTATGGCACGCTGACCGGCGAGCGCGCGGACGCCACGGATCCCTGCGACTACCACAGCCGCTTTTTCGAGCTCGCGGAAGCCAGTTACCCCGAGCTCTTTCCCGAAAGCATCTTCGTGCTGACGCGGCTGACGCCGACCAGCTTCTATCGATTTTACTCGTCGACCGGCGTCTTTCTCGGCATCGCCGATGATGTCGCCTATGCGCGCGGCGGGCCCTATGTCGGCACCGTCGTGCTCGGCGACGTACGCAGGCTCGTGGCCGGCGGCGTCGACGAACTCGTGATACCGCGCTCGGAGCCGGTCGTGTTCCCGGCAATCCTGGAAGGTACCTATGACGTCAGCTTTACGTCTGCAGGTCCGTTCGCGCCGCTACCGGCCGGCGCCGCGTTCGCACTTGCGCTGGGTGCCGATGGCGAACTGTGCCTCGACGGGGTGACGCTGAACGCACCGTATCCGGATCCGAGCGATCCCCGTGTCGTGTACTGGGGCAGCCAGAGTGCGGGCTTCATCCTGCAACTCGATCTTGCGGCGAGCAACGGCAGCGCGCTGCAGATGCGCATGCTGTCCGACGAAGGCCTGTTACTGGGAACACTGAGTGGCACTCGCAGCAGCATGCTTGCAAACTGCGCTGGCATCGTTGGCGGCAACATCGATCTCGATGCCGCCGATGCACTCTTCACGCTCGCCGAACAGCTATACCCGGCGCTGTTCACTGCGAGCCCGCTGACGTTCAACCAGTACGATGGCACGAGCCTGCTGCGCCATTACCCGGCCAGTGGCGTGCTCGTGACGATTACGGGCACTGAGCTGTACCTCAGCGGCGGGCCGTATGGCAGCGCGTTACGCCGCATGGGGACCGTGGACGAACTGACGCGCAAGCTCGAAACCCGCGTGCCGGGCTTCGTTCCGTACGCAGTGTCCATTACGGGCGATGTGCTCATCGAATTTGCCAACTTTCCACAGATCGATCGCCGCGTGGTGCGCAACGAAGTGCCGGTGCCGCTGCCGGCGACTACCGACACGGCGACCTTGTCCGCGCACATGCAGCAACTGTTGCGGGACGAGCTGAGAGGCGCGAGCAGTTTCGCGTTCCGCAACGTCGTCGCCACGGCGACTACATTGAGCTTCGAAGTCGACATCCGCAGCACATCGCACATCGTCGCCACCGGAATGAATCGCGCCTACTCACTGCGCGTCGTATACACGAAGCAGTAGGGGGCCTTCAGTCAACGCAGGCCTGAAGGACCAGTGCGAGCTGGTCCGGGCACGACACGAAAGGACTGTGGTCGGTGTCGAGCTGCAGCAGCACGTCGCAATGCCGGCGCGTCAGCATGCGGCGCTGGTGATGCACGGGAATCACCTTGTCCTGCGCGCACAGGATGTACGTACATTTCAAACGCTCCCATGCGGTTTCGTCGATGCGCGTTTTCGCCGCAAGCGGCAGCGTGGCCTGGACGCCGAAATGCGCGGTCGCGTCGTCGGCCGCCGTGGCCGGCGCGCAGTTGTAGAACAGCGGTACGATCTGTTCCGGGGCGACGGTGCAACTGCGCCTGTCATCGCTCAACTGCAGCGCGAGGTCGATCGCCGTGAAGGGTTCGTGGCTGCGGTTCAGCGCGATCACGTCGAATATGCTCTCGCCATCGCACGGCAGGTACGCGCACAGGAATACGAGGCGTGCGACCTTGCCGGGCCGCCGCGTTGCCGCTTCCGATACGACCGCGCCCGCCATGCTGTGCCCGACGAGAGTGACGGGCGCAGTGGCCGCATCGAGCAGTGCAACGATGCTGTCCGTGTAGGCCTTCAACGTGACTTTCGCCAGCGGCAGTTCGTTCTCGCCATGACCTGGCAGGTCAGGCGCCAGCACGTTGCAGCCGCGCGCGCGCAGCAGGTCGGCGACCGCCTGCCAGCACGCACCTGCGTGCCACGCCCCGTGAACGAGGATGAAAGTGGGGGAGTTCACGTGCGGTGAGCCCTGCATGCGCAGTTATCCTGACGCGTGACGCGGCAGTCAACCGCACTCGTCCGGATGGATGATGTCGTGGTTCATGTCGAGTGCCGGCTGCGCCGAGCGCGGCTTACCGACTTTCACGGCGGGAATGCCGGCCACTGTCGTATGCGGTTCCACATGCGTCAGAACGACGCTGCCGGCCGCCACTTTCGCGCCTTCGCCGATCGTGACGTTGCCGATGATGATGGCGCCCGTGCCGATCAGCACGTCGGACTTGATCTTCGGATGCCGGTCTCCCGACTCCTTGCCGGTACCGCCGAGCGTCACGCCCTGCATGATCGAGATGTTGTCGTCGAGGATGCAGGTCTCGCCGATGACGATGCCGGTGGCATGGTCGACGAGGATGCCGGACCCGATGCGCGCGGCGGGATGGATGTCGACCGTGAACACTTCGGAAATGCGGCTTTGCAGGAACAGCGCCATTGCATGGCGTTCCTGTTGCCAAAGCCAGTGCGCGACGCGCCAGGCCTGCAGTGCCTGGAAACCCTTGAAGTACAGCAGTGCAGTCGAGTAATAGCGCACCGCAGGGTCGCGCTGCTTCACGGCAAGCAAGTCATTCTCGACGGCGCGCAGGATTCCGGGATCGCCGCGCAGTGCGGCGTCGCAAACCTGCTTGATGCCGGCCTGCGGAAAATCACTGCATCCGAGCTTGGCGGACAGCAGGTCGCTCAGCGCGGATTCGAGACTGTCGTGCTGCAGCACGCGGCGCGAGAAGTAACTGCCGAGATCCGGCTCCTGCAGCAGTTGCTCGGTGATTTCCTGGCGTATCGTTGCCCAGACGTCGAGACTCATCGGAATTTCCTTGCTCGCGTGGTATCGCGCGAGGGCGGCAATCTTACCAAAGAATCGGACAAAGAATGGGGAGCCCGGCAGATTGCTTTTATCGCCCGGGCTTAGCTGCTATCTTCGCGCCCGCACGAATCCTCAGGAATCCCTCATGCCTCTGTCACTCCTATGTCACTGAAGAATGTTGCGGTCATCGGCGGCGGCAGTTTCGGCACGGTAATAGCCAACATCATCGCCCACAACGGGCACCACACGCATCTCTGGATGCGTGATGCGGACCAGGTCGAGTCCCTGAATGCCACGCGCCAGAACGCCGCGTACATGCCAGGCCTCGAGCTGCACGAGAAGGTCGTCGCGACGCACGATCTCGGTGCCGTCGTTACCGGCGTCGACATGATCTTCGTCGCCGTCCCGAGCGGCAGCTTCCGCGCGGTCGTGCAGCAGATGAAGCCGCACCTGAAGCCGGGCATCATCCTGATCAGCGCGACGAAAGGGATCGAGGCCGTTACATTCAGACTGATGAGTCAAATTCTGGCCGAGGAAGTGCCCGGCGCGCGCATTGCCGTGCTCAGTGGTCCAAACCTTGCGCGCGAAATCGCGCAGCGCACGCCGACCGGCACGGTAGTCGCGAGTGCCGATGACGAGGTGCGCATGCTCGTGCAGGAAGTACTGCACTCCGACACTTTCCGCGTTTACTCGAACGACGACATGCTCGGCGTCGAGTTCGGCGGTTCGCTGAAGAACATCTACGCGATCATCGCCGGTCTCGCGGACTCGCAGGGAATGGGCCAGAACACGATCTCGATGCTGATCACGCGCAGCCTCACCGAAATGGCCCGTTTCGGCGTACGCCTCGGCGCCGACCCGATGACCTTCCTCGGCCTCTCCGGCGTAGGCGACCTGATCGTGACGTGTTCATCGCCGCTTAGCCGCAACTTCCGCGTCGGCAAGGCGCTGGGGGAGGGCAAGGACATCGACATGATCATCAACGAACTTGGCCAGGTCGCCGAGGGCGTGAATACCGTGAAGCAGGTCAAGCAGAAGGCCGACGAACTCGGCGTGCCGATGCCGCTGTGCAGCAGCCTCTATGAAATCATTTATAACAAGGCCGGTATCGGCCATATAATCACGTCGCTGATGCTCGAGGAGAGCGGACTCGACGTGGAATTCGAAGTCGGCAAGGCCAAGTTCCTGGGAGGCTGAGATGAATCAAGACGAAGTCAAACGCAACGTGCTATCGGGCGATCAATGGCTGCGCATGCTGTTGATGGTGTGCTACCTCGTCGTGGCCTGGGTCGTAGGCATCGTTCTCGTGGTCGTCATGGTGGCGCAGACGCTCGTCGTGCTGATCACGGCCGAACTGAATCTCAACCTGCAGCGGTTCGGCGCCGTGACCTCTGCGTACCTGTACCAGATCGTCATGTACCTCGTGTACGGCACCGATGAAAAGCCGTTCCCGTTCTCGCCGTTGCCGCCGGCCATTGTCGATGCACCTGGCGACGAATCGGCCGAGGAGACCATCGTAGTGGCTGAAGTCGTCACGCCCGATACCGACAACGGTACGCAGAACCAGGTCTGAACGAGTCTGCCGCCATGAAGCTTTACCTGTTGCGGCATGGCGAAGCCGAGACCCGCGCGCACAACGATCCCGGCCGTGAACTCACGGCCCGCGGCCGCAGCGAAGTCACCGACGTCGCTCACCGTTTCGCCGAGCGCAACATCCAGCTGCAGCGTTGCTTCGTGAGCCCATATGTCCGGGCGGCGCAGACCGCCGCATTGTTCCTGTCCGAAGCGAAGCAGGACGTCGTCGCCGAAACCACGCCGGTGCTGATGCCCGAAGTGCGCGCCAGTAACGTCATGGATTTCCTCGAAGGCGTGCGCGAGCAGGAGGTGCTGCTCGTGAGTCACAATCCACTCGTCTCCGAACTGCATGCCTTGCTGATCGACGGCGACATCTCGCATATGCACATCCTCGGCACCAGCGAGCTGATCTGCATCGAGTTCGACGTGATTGGCCTCGGCATGGGCCGCTCGCCATTCCGGTTGATCCCGGAAGGCCGCAGCTGGCATTGAGCGTGGGCGCGTGGCAGGAAGGCCGCATCGCGGTCGGCACCCGGCAAATTGCCTTTCGCATTCACGGTCCCGACGAAGGGACTCCTGTTCTTGCAATCCATGGTTGGCGTGACAACGCCGCTACCTTCGAACTGCTCGGGCCGCTGTTGCCGGGGCTGCGCATCATCGCGATCGACCTGCCGGGGCATGGCCTTTCGTCATGGCGCGATGCCGATGGCGATTACTACATCTGGAGTTACCTGAAGGACGTGCTCGCGGTGGCCGACTCGCTGCAGCTCGCGCGCTTCGACCTGCTTGGCCACTCGATGGGCGGTGCGGTCTCGGCCTTGCTCGCTGGCCTGTTACCCGGACGCGTTGGCAGGCTCGCGATGCTCGACGCCGCGGGGCCTCTCGCGACGGCTCCAAACGAAGCACCTGAACAGCTGGCGCGTGCGCTCGAACAGGCCCGCCTCCCGATGCGACGAAATCATTACGTGAGTTTCGAGGCCGCCGTTGCCGCGCGTGCGGCAAAAGGGCTGCAACTGCCGGCTGCGACGATACTCGGCAGACGCGGCATCGCGCAGGACGACAAGGGCTGGTACTGGACGCTCGATCCGCGCCTGAGCCGCGCGAACCAGATGAGCATGACGGAAGAACAGGCCGAAGCCTTCCTGCGCAGGATCGCATGTCCCTCGTTGCTCGTGTCAGCGCCGTCATGGTGGGCGGAACATGGGAAGCAGGACTGGTTCGAGCAACGGTGTACTTACTTCGGCACGTTGCAGCGCGTCGCGCTGCGAGGCGGGCATCATCAGCATCTCGAAGAGTATGTCGACGACGTGGCGGCCTTGCTGCGCGACTTCTTCGACCCTCGCGACGCGTAGCCGCGGCATCTGCAGCTACGCTCGAGCCGGGCTTCAGCCGTGGCTGAATAGGCCACGCATTACTGAAGCGAGATCAGCCGCGATTCAACAGCGACAGGAATTCCGTGCGCGTGCTCTGGCGTTCGCGGAACGCGCCGAGCATGCACGAGGTCGTCATCACCGAATTCTGTTTCTCGACGCCTCGCATCATCATGCACATGTGCTGTGACTCGATGATGACGCCGACGCCGAGCGCGCGCGTCTTTTCCATGATCGTGTTCGCGATCTGCTGCGTCAGGTGTTCCTGGATCTGCAGGCGGCGCGCATACATGTCGACGATGCGCGCAACTTTCGACAGGCCGATCACGACGTCGGTCGGAAGATAGGCCACGTGGCACTTGCCGATGAACGGCAGCAGGTGATGCTCGCACAGCGAGTACAGCTCGATGTTCTTGACGATCACCATTTCGTTCGACGTCGTCGGGAACAGCGCGTCGTTGATGATCGTGTCGATGTCCTGGCGATAACCCTGTGTCAGAAATTCCATCGCCTTCGCCGCGCGCTCGGGCGTGCCGACGAGGCCCGGACGTTCGAGGTCTTCACCGATCGACGTGATGATGTCCGCGAAGGAAGCTTGCATGGTGGATCTGTCAGGAGTTTTTTTCTGCATGATTCGTGGGGATATTCAAATGGCTGGTTTACAGGGCTTTGTGCTGTATTTCCGGGACTATTCGCAGGGATTTCAGTGGGTAACGGCGGGCTTTGCCGTTAGACTGCGCACCCTACGCCATTACACCAGCAGGGTAAAGCTTGAACACGTTGAAAACCGGCAGCGCGCGCGATGTGCTCGAGCAGATGAGCGAGGCTTTCGAGGCGGCGGAGCTGTACTTCGGACATGGCACCGACAATGCGTGGGACGAAGCCTGCTGGCTGCTCGAAACTGCGCTGCGCCGCCAGGGCGTGCACGAACTCACTGCCGACACACCGCTCGCAGCGAGTGATCTTGTCGAAGCGGAGAAGCTGTTCACTGCGCGCATCGCCACGCGCAAGCCGCTCGCCTACCTGTTGAACGAGGCATGGTTCTGCGGCCTGCCGTTTTATGTCGACGAACGCGTGCTCGTGCCGCGCTCGCCGTTCGCAGAGTTGATCGACAATCGTTTCGAACCGCTGGTGGCGACGCCACCGCGCCGGATTCTCGACCTGTGCACCGGTGGCGGTTGCATAGGCATCGCGTGCGCACTCGCGTTCCCGGATGCGCAGGTCGTGCTCTCGGATATTTCCGCGGACGCACTCGCGGTTGCGCGCATCAACGTCGACAGGCATGGCGTGCAGAAGCGCGTGCAGCTCGTGCAATCGGACCTGTTCGCGAACGTCGACGGGACCTTCGACCTGATCGTCAGCAATCCGCCGTACGTCAGCATCGACGAGTACCGCGAGCTGCCCGACGAATACCTGCGCGAACCGCAGCTCGGGCTCGTCACGGACGATGACGGCATCGGCATTCCTCTGCGCATCCTCGAGCAGGCCGCAGCATTCCTGAATCCCGAAGGATTATTGTTCCTCGAAACAGGCGCGACGTGGCCGCTGCTTGCAGAGGCGCGTCCCGACCTGTCGTTCCTGTGGCTCGAGTTCGAGCATGGCGGGGAGGGGATTTGTGCGTTGCGGAAAGAGCAGCTGGCGCAGTAGCGCGCACTCCGTCACTCCCGCACAGGCGGGAGTCCAGAGACCCTGCGAACTTCCTTTGCGCTGGACGGACACCCACCTTCGCATTGGCTGGAAGGGCCGGGACCGGGAGTGCTTTGCAGGGACGTTGAGCGCCATGGATGGCGCGAGCGACAGCACACGGAAGTGCGCTTTCTCCCGGCAAAGCACTCCCGGTTCCGACCCATCTCAAGACGTCGAGTGGGTGTCCTTCCAAAGAAGAGTCACTCGGGACGACAATGGATCCCGCCTGCGCGGAATGACGCAGTGGCGATTACCTCCTGTCCTTGTGTTCCTCCAGCACGCGCAAAAACGCCTGCGCGGCCTTGCTGAGCGTCCGATCCTTGTGATGGATGCTGACGAGCCGCCGCGCGAGCGCGACGCCCTCGAGCTGCAGTGGCGCGATGCTGCGGTCGTCGAGCATCGTGGCCGGCAGCACGCTCCATGAGTCTCCGATGGATACCATGGCTTTCAGCGTTTCGAGGTTGTCGATGCTCAGGTCCGCGTCGAGTTTGAGCGCGAGGTTGTGCTGCTGGAAAAGTTCGGAGACGGTACGCCCCGTATAAAAGCGCACGTCGGGCAGGATTGCGGAATACGCTGTCAGGTCCTCGAGCTTGACGTGCTTCTTCTTCAGCAGTGGGTGATCCCGGGCCACGACGAAGTGCAGCGGGTCGTGCCAGATATCCTGCGTCAGCAACGATTCGTTGTGGCGCGTTTCGTGCGTCGTGATGCCGAGTTCGCCCTTGCCCTCGAGAATGTTCTGGTGCGTTTCCTGCGAGTTCAAAAAGCTGATGTGGAGCTTCACGTTCGGATAGGCCTTCTTGTATTCACGCAGGATGCCGGGCAGCCGGTGCAGGCCGATGTGGTGGCTCGTGACGAGCTTCAGGCTGCCTTGCACCTGGCCGCTGAGGTCGTCGAGCGCCTGCCGCGTCTGTTCGATCAACTGCAGGATCTGGCGCGCGCGCGGCAGCAGGCATTCGCCGGCCTCGGTCAGCGACAGCTGCCAGCCGATGCGGTCGAACAGGCGCTGGTTCAGGTCGTTCTCCAGCGTCAGGATGCGTTTGCTGATGGCGGGCTGCGTCAGCCGCAAACGATCCGCGGCGCGCGAGAACGAATTGGTTTCCGCGACGGCCATGAACGCGCGCAGGTTCTGGAAGTCCAAATTGCCTCCTTGGGCTTAGACGGGCTTACCCTATTAGCATAACCGATGGTTATGAAATTCATAAAAAGTATAAATTTGTTTTATTCAGTCGGCGGCGCTAAAGTGCGCCACTTTCTGGAAAACGGCACCGACCCATGTCCGGTAACAGCTTCGGCAAACTCTTCTGCGTGACGACGTTCGGCGAAAGCCATGGGCCTGCGCTCGGCTGCATCGTCGATGGCTGCCCGCCGGGCATGGAACTCAGTGAAGCCGACCTGCAGCATGACCTCGACCGCCGCAAGCCCGGCACCTCGCGCTTCACGACGCAGCGCCGCGAAGAGGACCAGGTGAAGATCCTGTCCGGTGTCTTCGAAGGGAAGACGACCGGTACGCCGATCGGCCTGCTGATCGAGAACACGGACCAGAAGAGCAAGGACTACGGCAACATCAAGGACCTGTTCCGGCCGGCGCATGCCGACTACACGTACCACCAGAAATATGGCATTCGCGATTATCGTGGCGGCGGCCGTTCATCGGCCCGCGAGACCGCGATGCGCGTCGCGGCCGGTGCCATCGCGAAGAAGTACCTGGCGGGGCAGGGCATCCTGATCCGCGGCTATCTGTCGCAGCTGGGCCCCATAAAGGTGGACACGGTCGACTGGAACGAAGTGCCGAACAACCCCTTCTTCTGCCCGGATGCGAGCAAGGTGCAGGCGATGGAAGAGTACATGGCGGCCCTCAATAAAGAGGGTAACTCGATCGGCGCGAAGATCACGGTCGTCGCGAGCGGCGTGCCGGTGGGGCTCGGCGAGCCGATCTTCGATCGCCTCGACGCCGAACTGGCCCATGGCCTGATGAGCATCAATGCGGTCAAGGGCGTCGAGATCGGCGCCGGCTTCGACGTCGTCGAGCAGAAGGGCACGGAACACCGGGACCTCATGAGCCCGCAGGGCTTCCTGAGCAACAATGCCGGCGGCATTTTGGGCGGCATCAGTAGTGGGCAGGACATCGTCGCGCACATCGCGCTGAAACCGACATCCAGCATCAGGATTCCAGGACAAAGCATTGATGTGAATGGTAATTCAGCTGATATCGTGACGACCGGACGGCACGATCCCTGTGTAGGCATCCGCGCCACGCCGATCGCCGAAGCCATGATGGCGCTGACGCTGATGGATCATTTCCTGCGCAACCGGGCGCAGAACGCAGGTGTGAAGACGGGCACGCCGATCATTCCGGCACAAGCGTGACAAGCAGCATTAAATTATTGTTCCTACTATTTGATATTTAAGAGAAAGTTATGGCAGGCAAAACTCTGTACGACAAACTCTGGGATGCACACCTCGTCACCGAGCTGGATAACGGGAATGCGCTGATCTACATCGACCTGCAGTACCTGCACGAGGTCACCTCCCCGCAGGCCTTCGAGGGCCTGAAGCTCGCCAGCCGCAAACCCTGGCGCGCCGAAGCCAACATGGCGACGCCGGACCACAACGTGCCGACGACCACGAGCGAGCGCTCGAAAGGCGTCGAGGGCATCGTCGACCCGACGTCGAAGATCCAGGTGAAGTTCCTCGACAGCAACTGCAACGAGTACGGCATCGAGGAATTCGCAATCGACGACCCGCGCCACGGCATCGTGCACGTGATCGGACCGGAGCAGGGCAGGACCTTGCCCGGCATGACGATCGTCTGCGGCGACTCGCATACGTCGACGCATGGCGCGCTCGGCGCGCTTGCGCACGGGATCGGCACGTCCGAAGTCGAGCATGCGCTGGCAACCCAGTGCCTCGTGCAGCGCAAGGCGAAAAACATGCTCGTGAAGGTCAATGGCAAATTGAAGCCAGGCGTCACGGCCAAGGACGTCATCCTCGCGATCATCGGCAAGATCGGCACGGCCGGCGGCACCGGCTACACGATCGAGTTCGGTGGCGACGTGATCCGCGAGCTCTCGCTCGAAGGCCGCATGACCGTCTGCAACATGGCCATCGAAGCCGGCGCGCGCGCGGGCCTCGTGGCGGTCGACCAGAAGACGATCGACTACATCAAGGGTCGTCCGTTCGCGCCGAAAGGTGCAGCCTGGGACCAGGCCGTCGTCGCGTGGCGTGACCTCGTGAGCGACCCGGATGCGAAATTCGACTCCGTCGTCGAGCTGGAAGGCAGCGAAATCGTGCCGCAGGTCAGCTGGGGTACGTCGCCCGAGATGGTTGCGCCGGTGACCGGCACGGTGCCGGACCCGGAAAGTGCGCCGACCGAAAGCAAGAAGGGCAACTACCAGCAGGCGCTGAAGTACATGGGCCTGACGGCCGGCACGCCGATCCAGCAGATCCAGCTCGATCGCGTGTTCATCGGCTCGTGCACGAACTCGCGCATCGAAGACCTGCGGGCGGCAGCGGCGGTAGTCAAAGGCCGCAAGGTCGCTGCGAACATCAAGGAAGCGCTCGTCGTTCCGGGTTCGGGCCTGGTCAAGGCGCAGGCGGAGAAGGAGGGTCTCGACAAGGTCTTCACGGAAGCGGGCCTGCAGTGGCGCGAACCCGGCTGCTCGATGTGCCTCGCAATGAACGCGGACCAGCTGCAGCCCGGTGAGCACTGCGCGTCGACCTCGAACCGCAACTTCGAGGGCCGCCAGGGTTTTGGCGGCCGCACGCACCTCGTCAGCCCGGCAATGGCCGCGGCGGCCGCGGTGTATGGCCACTTCGTCGACATCCGGGACGTGCCGTTACTGTAACTGTCGTCATTTCCGCAAACGCGGAAATTCATACGAATCAGGATATTAGAGAATATAGCTAATGAAAAAGTTCATCTCGGAAAACGGCCTGGTCCTTCCGCTGGACCGCGCCAACGTCGATACCGACTACATCATCCCGAAGCAGTTCCTGAAGTCGATCAAGCGCACGGGCTTCGGCCAGAACCTGTTCGATGAAGCACGCTACCTCGATAAAGGCCTGCCGGACCAGGACGCCAGCGGCCGTCCGCTGAACCCGGACTTCGTCGCGAACCAGCCGCGCTACAAGGGCGCGTCGATCCTGCTCGCGCGCGAGAACTTCGGCTGCGGCTCGAGCCGCGAGCATGCGCCGTGGGCGCTCGACGATTACGGCATCCGCTGCATCATTGCACCGAGCTTTGCCGATATCTTTTTCAACAACTGCGCGAAGAACGGGATATTACTCATTGTTCTCGATGAAAAAACTGTCGATCAGCTGTTCCGCGAGACAGCAGCGGCGCCCGGCTATCGCCTCGCCGTTGACCTGCAGCAGCAGACGATCACGAAGCCCGACGGCAGCGTCATTCGATTCGACGTCGAAGCCGCCCGCAAGCACAAGCTGCTGAATGGCCTCGACGACATCGGCCTGACGCTGCAGCACGCCGAGGCGATCAAGGCGTACGAACAGAAAGCCCGCCAGCAGAGCCCCTGGCTGTTCGCGGCGAACTGACACTGATAAGGGTGGCGTAAGGCGAGTCCGCCACCGGAATGCGTATGACTCTCCCTGTTGGAGCGCCGTTGGGCGCGGAGTAGGACATGAGCAAGAAGTATGACGTTGCGGTGGTCGGAGCCACCGGTGCAGTCGGCAAGACGATGATCCGCATTCTCGAAGAGCGGAAGTTCCCGGTGAACAACCTGTACCTGCTCGCCAGCGAGCGTAGTGCAGGCGAGACGATGACCTTCAACAAGAAGGAATACACCGTCGAGAACCTGGCCGACTTCGACTTCAGCAAGGCGCAGATCGGCCTGTTCTCGCCAGGCGCGAGCGTGTCCGCGATTTACGCACCGAAGGCCGGCGCGGCGGGCTGCATCGTCATCGACAACACCTCGCAGTTCCGCTACGAGGAAGACATCCCGCTCGTCGTGCCGGAAGTGAACGCGCACGCGGTTGCCCAGTACAAGAACCGCAACATCATCGCGAACCCGAACTGCTCGACGATCCAGATGCTGGTCGCGCTGAAACCGATCTACGACAAGGTGGGCATCACGCGCATCAACGTCGCGACCTACCAGAGCGTATCCGGCACCGGCAAGGAAGCGATCGACGAGCTGGCCGGCCAGACCGCGAAGCTGCTGAACGGCCTGCCGCCGGACATCAAGGTCTATCCGAAGCAGATCGCGTTCAACGTGCTGCCGCAGATCGACGTGTTCATGGACAACGGCTACACGAAGGAAGAGATGAAGATGGTCTGGGAGACGCAGAAAATCATGGGCGACCCGAACATCCAGGTGAACCCCACCTGCGTGCGCGTGCCGGTCTTCTATTCGCATTCCGAGGCCGTGCACATCGAGACCCGCGACAAGATCACTGTCGAGGAAGTGCGCGAGCTGATGAAGAAGGCGCCGGGCGTCAAACTGATGGACGAGCGCAAGGCCGGTGGTTATCCGACGCCGATTCCGGAAGGCACCGACAGCGACGCCACGTGGGTCGGGCGTATCCGCAAGGACATCTCGCACCCGAACGGCATCGACCTGTGGGTCGTCTCCGACAACCTGCGCAAAGGCGCGGCGCTGAACTCGGTGCAAATCGCTGAAGTGTTGATAAAAGACTACATCTGATAGAAACTTGCGGCCTGTTTTGAAACCGAGCCTCAAGTACTTTCGGTTAGCTTACGTTAGTACTGGGGCAGCGTCCGTCCCGCGCCCCGAAGGGCAGTGCCTGTCCTTCGGGTGACGTTCGGAACAGCGCCGCAACATCACAGGTCGCCACGACGCATGGCGGCCGGCATCAGGGTCTGGATGGACGGATACATTTGCATGGGTAGCCACGCCGGGGGCCGCAGCGTCGGCCACAACCATCGTATGAAGCAGTTGCGCGCGGGGATCGCCCTCGCTTGTGCTGCGTCGTTGTCGCCCGCCAGCTTTGCCCTGGAGCTCGGCGACGTCACGCTGTCGTCGACACTGAACGAACCGCTCTCCGCTTCGATCTCACTTGAAAGCCTCGATGGCCTCGCGGCCGCTGACATCAATGTCACGCTCGGCGACGAAGCCATGTACGAACAGGCGGGCATCGAACGCGACCCGGTACTTGACGACATCCGCTTCAGCGTCGAAGTCGACAGCGCAAGCGACGGACGCATCATCGTCACGTCGACTAGCGGCGTTTCCGAACCCTTCCTGAACCTGATCGTCAACGTAACCGAACCCGACGGCACCGCCACGCAGAAGGAATACACGCTGCTGCTAGAGTTGCCGACGAACACGGCCGTCCCGCAGTCCCCGGCAACGGAGGCCCCGCAGACGGCCGCAGCGCCTGCGGCAGTCGCCGGCGGCAACGCACAAAGTTATACGGTCGGCCCCGGCGATACGCTGTGGGAGATCGCGCAGGGCACGCGTCCGGATTCGAGCGTCAGCGTGCAGCAAATGATGCTGGCGATCCAGCGCGCGAACCCCGAAGCCTTTTTGAACGGGAACATCAACAACCTGTTGAACGGCCGCGTGCTGCGCATTCCGTCGCAGCAGGACATCGCCGTGATCGATAGGGATGCAGCCATCGCGCAGGTCTCGCAGCAGAACACCGGTCTCGGCGGACAGCCGCTCGCGGCCGGCAATGGCGGGGCGCCAGCCGGTGGTGCCGACACGCGTGACCAGTTGCGCGTCCTCAGCGGCGATGCAGCCGACGCCGCAGCCGGTGGCGGCGACGACTTCGCCGCGACGATCGCCGCACTCGAAAACGAACTGATGATCAGCGAGGAGAGCCTCGACCGCGCGCGCATCGAGAACCTCGAACTGAACAATCGCCTCGCGGCGCTGCAGGAGCAGATCGACCTGCTCGAGAACATCATCGCGATGGAAGACGATCGCATCGCCACGCTGCAGGCCGAACTCGTTCAGCAGGCAGAAGCGACCGCGCAGGCGTTGGCTTCGGCCGAGAGCGCTGCCGCGCAGATCGAGGAACTGAACAACGAGCCTGCGGCCGGCGTGCCTGGCCTGTTGCGCAATGGCATCGTGCTGCTCGGGGCGCTCGTTCTCGTTGTGCTGGCCGCGCTCGGCCTTCTCGTGCATCGCCGCCGCCAGGCGCAGCTCGCCGCTGAAGAAAACCGTTTCAACCCGGCGTTCGCGGAAAGCGAAGTCGTGCCCGTAAGCGCTGTTGCTGCCGATGCGAAGCCAGGTTTCCTTGCAGGACTGCTGGCACGCTTCCGCCGGAATCGCGATGACGAGGCCGATGACTATGACGACTTCGAAGCCGATGCACTCGTAGCCGCAAGCCCCGCGCCCGCTGACGGGGCGGCAGCCTACGCCGCCACGCAGGATTCGGCCGACCGCCTGCGCGCCGAGCGCGACCCCGACATGACGAGCCTCGACGA
>DASWWP010000126.1:0-15101 GCA_036405915.1 Pseudomonadales bacterium | reverse complement strand
AGAAAGCGCACATCCCTGTGCTGTCGCTCTGTGACCTATGTCTCCGGTCTATACAGCTCGGGCCATCCATGGCCCTCAACGTCCCCGCGAAGCCTGCCCGATCCCGGACCTCGCGGCATCAGTATCGCGGGTATTGGATTGGCGCCGCATCTCAGGAGCTGCCAGGGTCGGGACAGGTCGTACTTTGCCGGGACGTCGAGGGCCATGGATGGCCCGAGCTGTATAGACCGGAGACATAGGTCACAGAGCGACAGCACAGGGATGTGCGCTTTCTCCCGGAAAAGTATGACCTGTCCAGGCCCACACACTAAAGATGGAACGGCTACCGACGTTGCGCAGGGGCGGGTGCTAGACGACCAGTAGCAAACGCAAAGCTTCGAGCTGCACGCGTGCATTCGAGAACGCGGTGGTGAGTTCGGCGCGCTGCGTTCGCAGGTAGTCCAGTTCGCTGTCCTGCACCTGCGGGTTGACGGCTTGCAGCGCTTCGAGTCGTTCGAGTTCGGCGTCGAGCTTCTGGTGCATCGTTGCCGTGTTCGCGGCGATAAGCTCCGGCAGCTGGCGTTCGGCGACCTGCTGGCACAGGCGTGCTAGCAATTGAAGCTCGTCGCGGCGATCGCGGACGAGCGCGCGCAGCTGGTCCTTGTCGAAGACGTTCATGTTCACGTCGATTTGTTCCGCCGTCAGCGACTTGCCGATGCTGCGCTTCTGCGAATCGACGACGGCGCGCAGTGTCGATGTCGGGAACCAGCGTCTTGCCTGCAGCCGCGGCGGCGCGGTGATCGTCACGCGATACAGGCTTTCGAGAACCAGCGTGCCGCGTGGCAGGCGCTTGTCGTGCAGCACGCCGGCGCTGACCTTGCCGGGGTTGTCCTGCAGCACGAGGTCGAGGCTTTGCAGTACGAGCGGATGCAGCCAGGTGACGAACGGAAGGTCGTCGCGCGCGAGTGCGAGTTCGCGGTCGAGCGTGAAGGTGGTGCCGTCGTCGGGAATCTGCGGGAAGCTCGTGACGAGCATGTCGTCGCCCGGTGTGACGTTCCACGTGCGGTTGCTGTTGATCTCGAAGTCGAGGCCGTAAGCGGAGAAGACTTCCTCGAGAAACTGGCGCGGATTCCGGCCTGATTCGAGCTTGAGGATCGCGCGTTGCAGTTTTTGCGCGGCAGCGGGGCGGCAGGAGTTCAGTTCGAGCAGCTTGTCGCGGCCGGCGGCATGCTGCGCGAGCAACTCGGCATTGACCGCGCTCGCGGCCTCCATGAGCTGTGCGAGGGCCGTTGCATCGTCAGGCTGCCTGAGGGCGACAGCGAGCAGGTCGGCAACGCGTGCGCACACGGCGGCGGCGACCGGGTTCGGTTCCGTGAAGACGTTGAGCACCTCGTCGTACAGCTTCAGCAGTACGCCCTGCGCGGTGCCGCGGAAGCAGGGCACGTGCAGGTTGACGGTGCCGCGCTGTCCTATGCGGTCGAGGCGGCCGATGCGTTGTTCGAGCAAGTCGGGATGTCCCGGCAGGTCGAACAGCACGAGGTGCTGGCAGAACTGGAAGTTGCGGCCTTCGCTGCCGATTTCCGAACACACGAGGGCCTGCGCACCTTCGTCTGCGTCGGCGAACCAGGCGGCAGCGCGATCGCGTTCGACGAGCGTGAGGTCTTCGTGGAACACGGCGCTTTTCACGCCGCGTGACAGGCGCAGCGTTTCCTCGAGTCCCACGGCCGTTTCGCGGAACCGGCAGATGATCAGGAATTTTTCGCCGCGACGCGCACGCAGAAGTTCATCGAGCCAGCCGACGCGCGGATCTTCGCGCAGCCAGTCCTGCGGGTAGTACTGTTCTGGCTGCAATTCGTGCGCCAGCGCCGTGTACAGCGGCGGCGGGTCCAGCAGGCTGGCATGCAGGTGGCGTTGCGGAAAACCGCTCACGTTGCGGCGCGTGTTGCGGAACACGATGCGGCCGGTGCCATGGCGGTCGAGCAGGGCTTCGGTGACTGCCGCTGCATGGGCATCGGCTGCTTCCGCGGTTTCGGCGCTGGCGAGGTGAGTAACCTGCGCACGCAGCGGAGCATCGTGGGCGAAATCATGCAGTTTGTGCAGCAGGGCCGCGCGTTCGTCGTCGTCGAGGGCTGCATACTCGCGCAGCGGATCGAGAAGTTCCGCCACCGCGATATAGGCCTGCTGTTCCAGAACAAAGGCCTCGAAGTCGTGGAAGCGGCGCGGATCGAGCAATTGCAGCAGGCCGAAGTGGCTGCGCAGGCCGGCCTGGTCGGGCGTTGCAGTCAACAGCAGCAGCCCGGGCACGCGTTCGCTGAAGGCCTGCATCACGGCATAGTCCGCATTCGGTTCGGCGTCCTGCGCTCCTTGAACGAGCAGGTGGTGCGCTTCGTCGGCGATCAGCAGGTCCCACGGCACGTTCAGCGCCGCGTCGAACCATTGTGGTTTCATGCGGAACAGGCTGCGGGGGCAGAGTACGAGCTGGGCGGATTCGAACGGATTGCCGCCGCCGACTTCCGTCAGCGCCTTGCAGCGTTCGTCGTCGAGTATCGAGAAGCGCAGGTTGAAGCGCCGCAGCAATTCGACGAGCCACTGGTGCACGAGCGAATCCGGTACAAGGATCAGCACGCGCTGCGCGAGGCCGCTGAAAAGCTGCTGTTGCAGGATGAGGCAGGCTTCGATCGTCTTGCCGAGGCCGACTTCGTCGCTCAGCAGCACGCGCGGCGCAGGACGTTGCGCAACTTCACGCGCGATATACAGCTGGTGCGGCAACAGTTCGGTGCGTCCGCTGCACAGGCCGAGCAGGCGCGAACGTTCGATGAAGCCGAGTGCATCGAGCGCGGTCCTGCGCAGGCGGAACCACGCGGGGCTTTCGACCTGCACGGCCATCAGGCGCTTCACCGGCTGGCTGAGGCTCAGCAGCGGCGACAACTCTGTTTCTGGCAACGTGACCAGCTCCTGGCCCTGGCGCACGGCGTAATGCAGCAGGCCGTCGTGCTCGGCGACCGACTCGATGATGCAACGAATGCCCGCGCGATCGAACACGACTTCACCGGCATCGAAGCGCAGCCGCGTGATCGGCGCATTCGCAACGGCGTACTGGCGCGTTTCGCCTGCCGCATCGAAACCGATCGACAGGGTCCTGTGAGCGACTTGCAGAACCTGGCCAAGGCCGAGCTCTGGCTCGGATTCACTGATGAAGCGCTGACCGGGAACGGGGAACTGCATGAGGGAAATTACCACTGCGGATGAGGGCGCATGGTAGCAGATATGAACAGGAGGCCGTGAACCGCGGGATCGGGTGCACTTGCGCGGAAACTTTGCTAGATTCCGGCCGCCTCACAATAAGAAAACGTCGCCATATTCAGGGGAATTCGCATGGCCGCCGCCGTAACTGTATCCAGGATGCGCGCCGCGCCGCGCGTGTCCACGCTATCGCTCGCCAGCTTCGCAATCGTTTCCGCTTTCTCCACTCTCTCCGCTCTTTCCGCCATCGCATTGCTGCCTTCCGCCGTGCATGCGCAATCCGCGAACGTCGCGGTCACCGACGCGATGCTGCAAAGTCCCGCGCCTGAAGACTGGCTGATGTGGCGCCGCACGCCGAACGGCTGGGGCTACAGCCCGCTCGACCAGGTCGATCGCACGAACGTCGCGAAACTCGCGCTCGCGTGGAGCATGGACCTGAATCCCGGCTCGGTGCAGGAAGGCACGCCGCTCGTGCACGACGGCATCCTGTACATGCCCCATCCCGGCGATGTCGTGACTGCGGTGGACGCAGCAACCGGCGTCGAGCTGTGGCGCTTCCAGCGCGAGATGCCGGAAGACCTCGGCGACTACATTCCGGCGGTCGAAACCGAACGTGCACTCGCGCTGTACGGCGACGTGATCATCACGACGACGAACGACGACTACATCGTCGGCATCGACGCGAAAACAGGCGAACAGCGCTACGCGACGCAGATCCTCGATTACCGCGTGAATCCCGCGCAGCAGAGTTCCGGCGCGATCGTCATCGACGGCAAGGCGATTTCAGGCCGCGGCTGCATGCCGGCGGCCGGTCCCGAAGCCTGCGTCATCACCGCACACGACGCGAAAACCGGTGAAGAGATCTGGCGCCTCAACACGATCCAGAAGCCGGGCGAGGGCGAGGACACGTGGGGTGGACTGCCCTGGGAAGCGCGCTGGCACGTCGGCGCGTGGATGATGCCGAGCTACGATCCCGAGCTGGGGTTGCTGTACTTCGGCACGTCTGTCACGGCGCCCGCGCCGAAATTCATGCTGGCCGGCAATGACAACAAATACCTGTACCACAACTCGACGCTCGCGATCGATCCGGACGATGGCCGGATCGTATGGCACTACCAGCATCTGGTGGACCACTGGGATCTCGACCATCCGTTCGAACGCCTGCTCGTCGACACCGAAGTCGCGCCCGATCCGGCGCAGGTGGCATGGATCAATCCGGACATCGAGGCGGGACGCGTTTACAAGGTCATCACCGGCATTCCGGGCAAAACGGGGCTCGTGTACACGCTCGACCGCGAAACCGGGGAATTCCTGTGGGCGCGGCCGACCGTGCATCAAACCGTCGTGCAGAGCATCGACGGCGCAACCGGCGAGGCCACCGTGAACCCGGCAATGACCTTTACCGGGATGGGCCAGAAGGCCGAAGTGTGTCCTGCGCTGTCGGGCGGCAAGAACTGGTGGGCCGGTGCGTACAGCCCGCTTAACAACACGATGTTCTACGGATTGCAGAACACCTGTTCCGACGTGACGGTAATCCAGGACAAGCCCGATCCCGATGGCCTGTACGGCATCCAGGGCGCCGAGAAGCTGGCGCCCGGTCGCACGAACCTCGGTACCGTGTATGCAATCGATGCGGCCACGGGCCAGACGAAGTGGACATTCGACATGCCCGGCACCGCATTGTCGATGGTGGCGACCGGCGGCGGCCTCGTGTTTGGCGGAGACATAGAAGGCAACGTGCGCGCCTTCGACCAGGAAAGCGGCGACGTGCTGTGGGAAGCCAACCTCGGCTCATCCGTAACAGGCTATCCGATCAGTTTCGCCGCTGGCGGCCGGCAATACATTGCATTCGGCACCGGCTCGTCCGTGACGACCTCCGGCCATCGGCGCCTCATGCCAGGGATCACGGCCGGCATCGAAAATCGCCTGTATGTATTCGCGTTACCCGAGTGACGAACGGGACGCGGCTTGATCCAGCCGGGCTTCCGCGCCTATTATCCGGGCACTGTCCAACAACCGCGGCGCAGACCCGGCAGCACGACAGTGACGGCACCGGCGGCACGTGCTGTGGAGATGGCCCGTTCAACGCTCCGCGGCAAGCACCGCCGATAACAAGCGGCAAACGCCGTATATAAAGAAGCACGAGGCCGGCAGACTGATGACACTCACCGCTAGCCAATGATCGATTCCTGACGCCGGCCGCCTTGCCGACGCTAGCCCGTGCCTGGGCCAGCCCATCCGATTAGCGACAACATTACGCAGAGGGACATACGACATGAGTTTCAAGACCCAGATGGGATCGCTCGCTTCCTACCAGAAGGGAACGATCGAGCTGAACGACGACCTGAAGCACTACGCCTTCTCCAACATCTTCGAAGTCTGCAGCAAGGCGAAGCCCTACGAACGCGTGATGGTCGTCTCGAACCTCGAGTACGCGGCCGAAGCCGTGCGCGCCGAAGGCACGTCGCCGTGGTACACGTCACCGCATGACGAGTTCGCGATCGTCATGGACGGTGAAATCGAGTTCACGTTCTTCGAACTCGTCGATGCGGAAAAACCGACGCACAAGGCTGGCGCTACGCGTTTGACAGGCGAACCGCAGGGCAAGCGCATGGGCCGTGTCATCGCGCGTCGCGGCCACGAAGTCCTGCTGCCACAGGGTTCGGCATACCAGCTGAAGGCCGCGAAGCCTTCCGTTCTGCTGATCCAGACATCCGCCGGTCCCGAGAGCGTCGAGAAGTGGTCCGAAATCTGCGTGCTCGAATAATCGAATTCAACTGAGACTCTTTTCCGAGGGACAGACCATGAACATGGCAATCACCCAGAACGCCCAGATCATCGCCTCCGAACCCGATCCGGTGCTTGGCTACCGCAAATTCAAGTTCGGCAGCTTTACGTTCGAGCGCGACATGTACTTCGTGCACGTCGGCTGGCCGAAAGGCAAACACACGATCGAAGTCGACCGCTTCCTGCGCGCGATGGTGCGCGACATCGGCTGGGGCTTCTTCTATGGCTGGATCTTCTTCGACGACGTGTTCGGCACGCAGAACCACTACGGCACCGTCGACATCTTCGCCGGCACGTACAGCAAGGGCCATCGCGATACCGGTGTCGACCATCTCGAAACCTTCAACACCGACGACGTGCGCGTAGCGTTCGAAACCATTTCGAAGAACTGGATCAACGAAGGCTACGATCCGCTGCGTGCACCGATGGAGACCGGTTCACCCCTCGGCGCGAAAACGAAGGAAGCTGCCGGTCCGCTGATTCGCGGTTTCGAACCGGCGCGCCGCATGATGGGCCTGCCAGGTGACGTGTCGCCGCGCTCCGATGCCAGCGGCCATCCGATCAACCGCGCCTTCGCCGACATGACCTTCGACAAGCCCACGATCGAAGCCGAGCCCGGTTTCGAAGGCAGGATCCACGCGTTCAACCTCTACGACCACATCGCGCGCGCCGACGTCACGTGGAACCCTTCGTTCACGTCGATCACGCGCGCGTGCATCTGCTGCGTGACGAGCGAAGAACACATGTTGCCGGTGATCCACGGCAACGACCGCAACGAGTGGTTCATCCAGCTGACGGACGAGATCCACTGGAACATTCAGGACAAGAACACCGGCAACCCGCGCGGCCGCATCGTCATGAAGTCCGGCGACGTCTGCGCGATGCCGGCTGACATCCGCCACCAGGGCTTCTCGCCGAAGCGCTCGATGCTGATGGTGCTCGAGAACGGTACGCCTGGCCTCGACGAGAAATACGCAAAGGGTGAACTGGAGCCGTTCCCGATCACGGCTTCGCGCTGGAAATAAGCGCCGCGCAAACCCGCTGGCGCTCCAATAAAGGGGTCAGAGTCATTTGATTTCTGGCCCCTTGTTTTATCCGTATCCTGGTGAATCCAATGACACTGACCCCCGGCAAGCCAAATTTTCAAACCAAGCTGTTCATCGACAATGAATTCGTCGATTCCGCCGACGGCGCGACCTTCGACGTGCTCAATCCCTACGACAATTCGCTGCTCGCGAAAGTCAGCGAAGCAAAGCATGCCGACGTCGATCGCGCCGTCGGTGCGGCACGCAAGGCATTTCCGGCCTGGGCCGCGATGTCGCCATCCGACCGCGGCGTGCTGATCGGCAAGCTCGCCGACGCGATCGAAAAGGACCGGGACAACCTGTCGCTGATCGAAACGCTCGACACGGGCCATCCGATTCGCGATACGCGCAACCTCGATGTCATGCGCACCGTCGCGACCTTCCGCTACTTCGCCGGTATGCCCGACAAGAACGAAGGCACCGTGATCCCGGTCGATACGGGCTTCCTGAATTACGTCACCCGGGTACCAGTCGGCGTCGTGGGCCAGGTCGTGCCGTGGAATTTCCCGCTGATGTTCACGAGCTGGAAACTGGGCCCGGCTCTCGCGGCGGGCAATACGGTCGTCATGAAGCAGGCTGAACTCACGCCGCTGTCGACACTGCGCGTCGCCGAACTCGCACGTGAAGTCGGTTTTCCCGCCGGCGTCATCAACATCGTGCCCGGCCATGGTCACATCGCCGGCCAGTACCTCGCCGAGCACAAGGGCGTCGACAAGTTGTCGTTTACCGGTTCCACCGTCACGGGCCGCAAGATCGTGCAGGCTTCGGCCGGCAACCTAAAACGCGTGCAGCTCGAGCTGGGCGGGAAGGGCGCGAACATCGTGTTCGAGGACGCGAATATCGACGCGGCCGTCAACGGCTCCGCATTCGCGATCTTCCACAACCAGGGCCAGGCCTGCATCGCCGGCGCCCGGCTGATGCTGCATGAAAAAATTGCCGACGAATTCCTCGAGAAATTCCTCAAGCTCGCCGCGTCGATCAAGCTGGGCAATCCGCTCGATCCGACGACCGAGATGGGACCGCTTACTTCGAAGATGCATCAGGAACGAGTACTGGGTTTCTGCAAGGTGGCGCTCGACGAAGGCGGCGAATTACTGCTCGGCGGCAAGGTGCCCTCGCATGCCGACCTTCAGAAGGGCTGTTTTGTCGAACCGACGATCATGCGTTCGAAGAATCCGAAAGATCGCGTATGCCAGGAAGAAGTCTTCGGTCCCTTCGTCGTCGTGTCGACTTTCAAAAACGACGCTGAAGTACTCGAGATGGCGAACAACACCATTTACGGACTCGGCGGCGGCCTGTGGACGAACAACCTGCAACGCGCGCACCTGATGGCGCGCCACATGGAAGCAGGCATGGTGTGGATCAACTGCTACAAGCGCTTCCATCCGGGTTCGCCGTTCGGTGGCATCAAGGATTCGGGATACGGGCGCGAAATGGGCCACTTCGCGATGCACGAATACACGGAGCCGAAGTCGGTGTGGGTCAACATCGACGCGAAGATCCCTGTGTTCTATCCGCGCTGAGACGCGCTGCGCCGCACGCTGGCATCCCCCGGTGGAACTCACCCTTGCCGAAGCGCTGATCGCCGTGCTGATCGTCGCGATCGGCACGGCGATCCAGGCATCGATCGGCTTCGGGCTCGCGATGATTTCCGCGCCGCTGCTGATGCTGATCGAGCCGGCGCTCGTGCCCGGAGCTATTGTCGGCATCGCGCTGCTGCTGTCGTTCTGGACGACGTGGAACGATCGCCACGGCATCGATCGCAAGGTGCTGAAGGCAGCGGTGGCGGGGCGCCTGCTCGGCACGCCGCCGGCGGCGCTGCTCGTCGGCACGGCGTCGGCGGCAACCTTCGACCTCGTATTCGGCCTGCTCGTGTTGCTCGCCATCGGCCTGAGCCTGTGGCACAGCGACATCCGGCCAACTCCGAAAAACGTATTTTTAGCGACGATCGCCGCGGGCTTCATGGGGACGATCTCCGGCATCGGAGGTCCGCCGCAGGCGCTCGTGTACCAGAACGCGAGCGGTGCGGAACTGCGCGGCAACCTGTCGGTGCTGTTCATGATCGGAACGAGCCTGTCGCTGGCGGCGCTCATCGCGATCGGGCAATTCGGTTTAACGGACCTCGCGTACACGGCGATCCTGATGGTGGGCATCGTCATCGGCATGGTGTGCCGGCATCCCGTCCGCGAACGCCTCGACAGGACCAGCGCGCGGCCGTGGTTGCTGGGGCTCTGTGCACTCTCGGCATTTGCCGTGCTGGGCCGGGCGCTGCTGTCGTTCGCCTGACCCGGGCCGAATCCACAAACAATCCACCCGCAGCGCCGGCTCTTTTCCTATAATGCCGGCCTGCTTTTTATTTTCGTAACGTTACAGGAAATCCCATGCCCGGCTTGCTTCCCAACGTCGATCCCGACGGTCTTCTCGAATACTCCGTGGTCTATACGGACCGCGCACTCAACCACATGTCGCAGTCCTTCCAGCAGGTGATGCGCGACAGCTCGGCGATGTTGAAGGAGGTCTACCAGGCCGACGGCGTCGCAATCGTGCCGGGCAGCGGCACGTTCGGCATGGAGGCGGTTGCCCGCCAGTTCGGCACCGGCAAGAAGTGCCTCGTGATCCGCAACGGCTGGTTCTCATTCCGCTGGACACAGATTTTCGAGATGGGAAAGATCCCGTCGGAAAGCATCGTGCTGAAGGCGCGCCAGGGTAAGGATGAAGCGCAGGCCGCATTTGCTCCTTGCCCGATCGAGGAAGTGGTCGAAACGATCAAGACCTGGAAACCGGCGGTCGTGTTCGCACCGCACGTCGAAACGTCGTCGGGCATGATCCTGCCCGACGGCTACATCAAGGCCATGGCCGATGCCGTGCATGGAGTCGGCGGCATGCTCGTGATCGACTGCATCGCGTCCGGCACGATCTGGCTCGACATGAAGAAACTCGGCATCGACGTGTTGATCAGCGCGCCGCAGAAAGGCTGGAGCGCGACGCCGTGCTGCGGGCTCGTAATGCTCAGCGCGCTCGGCCTCGAGCGCGCGCGCTCCTCGACGAGCACGAGCTTCGCGTGCGACCTCGGCAAATGGCTGCAAATCATGGAAGCGTATGAGAAGGGCGGCCATGCGTACCACGCGACGATGCCGACGGACGGCATCCGCATGTTCCGCGACATGATGCTCGAGGCGAAGCGCCATGGTTTTGCGCAGCTGAAGGAGAAACAGCAGGAACTCGGTAACAAGGTGCGCGCACTTCTCGAGAGCAGGGGATATCCGAGCGTGGCCGCGGAAGGCTTCAAGGCGCCGGGTGTCGTCGTCAGCTATACGACAGATGCGGATTTTCAGAACGGCAAGAAATTCCTCACCGAAGGCCTGCAGATCGCCGCCGGCGTGCCGCTGCAGTGCGACGAACGCGCGGATTTCAAAACCTTCCGCATCGGCCTGTTCGGCATCGACAAGCTGCAGAACGTCGATCGCACCGTCGCAACCTTCGCGGCCGCGCTGGACAAACTCTCCTGACGAACAGGGCGCGGCGCGGACTCAATAGTCCACGCCGCGCCGTGCCCTGATACCGGCCTCGTAGGCATGCTTGACGTTTTTTACGTCCGATACCGTGTCAGCCAGCTCGCGCAGCGCCGTGCCGCCGCCGCGGCCCGTCACGACGACGCTGAGCCGCGGTGAGCGCGCGCCGATCGCATCGAGTACGCGTTGCTCGTCGAGGAATTGATACGCGAGCATGTAGGTCAGCTCGTCGAGCAGCAGCAGGTCGAGTTCCGGGTCGGCAAGCAGGCGTTCAGCCTGGTCCCACGTGCGTTCCGCAGCGGCTTTGTCGGCCGCGAAATTCTGCGTATCCCACGTGAATCCCGTGCCCATCTGGAAGAAGGGAATTTCCGGGTAACGGTTTCGCAGCAGCAATTCTTCACCGGATGGCTGCGTCCCCTTGATGAATTGCACGACTGCCACCTTCTGTCCGTAACCGAGCGCGCGAAATACCGTGCCGAAGCCTGCGGTCGTCTTGCCCTTGCCATCGCCGGTGAGCAGCACGACGACGCTTTGGTCGCGATCCGCCGCCTTGATCGTCGCGTCGACATTCTCCTTCAGCGTCGCCATCGTCGCGTTGAATTTGTCAGCCTTCATCGTCGCCTGCCGGGGGTTCGTCCTGCACCGGGATGTCTTCCGGCGTCTCGAGGCTCACGAGCCCGAGCTTGCCGCTACGCAGGTCGTTCAACACAGCTTCGCCTGCCTTCGTGAAATCGACCCCGCCTTTGGCGAGGCTGCCGCGCTTGCGGCCGATCGCTTCGAGGAGGGTAACCGGTTCGACGCCGTCCGGTTCGAGGCCGTAGCGTTCGCGCAGCCGCTCCGGATAACGCTGCTGCATGAACTGCACGGCGAACAGGCCGACGTCGCCGAGCTCAAAGGCCGTGTTGCGGATCGCATTCGTCGCGGCGAGGCGATAGGCCGACTGCTGGTCTTCGATCTTCGGCCACAGGATGCCGGGTGTGTCGAGCAGCACGAGGTCGTCGCTTAGCCGGATTTCCTGGCGCGCCTTCGTGACGGCCGGCTCATCGCCCACCTTTGCGAGCTTGCGTTCAGCGAGCAGGTTGATCAGCGTGGACTTGCCGACGTTCGGTATGCCGACGATCAGCACGCGGTTCGCGCGCGAGCTGCGATGTTCGAGCCGGCGCGTGACGTCCCTCAGCAACTGCTTGACGGCCGCGTGGTCGTCGCGTTCGAGCAGGAACGTGTCGATGCCCACCTCCCGGTAGTACTGCTGCCACTGGCGCGTGACGGCAGGGTCGGCCAGATCATTCTTGTTCAGCACACGAATGCGCGGGCGGTCGCCGATGAGCTTGTTCAGCAACGGGTTTTCGCTGGAATAGGGCAGGCGCGCATCGACGAGCTCGAGTACCGCGTCGACCTGCTGCAAAGCCTGTGTGATATCCTTCCGGGCCTTGTGCATGTGGCCCGGATACCAGCCGATCGCCATGCCCGTATTCCTCGCAAAAGCGCGCATTGTAGAACAGACATGACTACCGTCACCCATCCAGCCGAACAGAGCACCGAGCAGACCATCGCGCAGAAAGTCACGGCCGCGCTGCAGCCGCTGCATCTCGAGCTGCACAACGAAAGTCACATGCATGCCGGTCCGCGCACGGACTCACACTTCAAACTCGTAGCTGTGGCAGCCGCCTTCGACGGCCTCAGCAAGGTGAAGCGCCACCAGCTCGTCTATGGCCTCGTGGCCACCGAACTGGCTGGCCCGGTACACGCTCTTGCGCTACATCTATATACGCCGGCCGAGTGGCAGAGCCAGACCGTTCCGGCCTCTCCGCAATGTGCCGGAAATCGCAAAATTCAGTAAAAACAAACGATTAAGTAGTATTCCTCAAGCTCATTAGGGTTTTTGCCAGACGCTATCCAGCGATGCTGGCATGTTAGAATCGCCGCCAGCCAGTCCGGCCAGGATCAAGGATTCGTCCCGACACCCGACCAGGAGTCAAATGTATGCAGGCAAACCCGGAACAGCGTCGAGCCTTTCTCGTCTTCTCACTTATCGTCGCAATCCTGTTTGCAGGCGCCTTTCACATCCAGCATCCGCAGCCGATACTGGATACGCTCGTGCCGCAGGCAATCGCGCCGGTGGTGAAGTCACGGCCGGTCAAGCTCCCGAACTTCGCGGCGATCCGCGATACCGACCAGAAGAAGCAGCGCTTCTTCGACTTCCTGCAGCCATACGTCGACCAGAAGAACCTCGAGGTGCAGCTCCAGCGCCAGCACCTGATGGGCCTGATGGAAAAGATTCGTACCGGCTACGTCCTCAGTATTGAAGAGCTCGTATTCCTCCGTGACCTGAGCCTCGAATACGAAGTGCCAACCGACGACCTGCAGGACCAGATCTTCCTCGAGCTGCTGTTGCGCCGCGTCGATGTCATTCCGCCGTCGCTCGTGCTTGCGCAGGCGGCGAACGAGTCGGCCTGGGGTACATCGCGTTTCGCTCGCGAAGGTTTCAACTTCTTCGGCCAGTGGTGCTTCGAGAAAGGTTGCGGCCTCGTGCCGGACCGCCGCCGGCCGAGTGACAACCACGAAGTGAAGAGTTTCGCGAGCATCGAGGAAGCGGTGCATGCGTACTTCCGCAACCTGAATACCTTCCCGAGCTACCAGGGCCTGCGCCGCATCCGGCAGGACCTGCGTGACGGCGCCAAGCCGATCGACGGCCTCTCGCTCAGCGAAGGCCTGCGTAGCTACTCCGAGCGCGGCGATGCCTACATCGATGAGTTGCGCCGGATGATCGAGTACAACGACCTGCTGCATCGCGACGAGCAGATGCAGACGCTGTACTAGTCGTCAGTAATCGTCCAGCGCCGGGTTCACCCACGGCACCGAAACCCAGTAAAAACGGCCATTCCCCGCCGGTGCCGTGCAGTTGTAACGAAAGCGCCGGGCCGTACTCGGCTCGAGCGGCTCGATGCGGTACTGCTGCTCCTCTTCGTCCACGACGCTGATGTCCATGGGCAAATCGTTGTTGAAGCAGGTCAGCGCGCCGAGCCTGTAGTCGCCATCGAAGTCCAGCACGGCTGCAGGCATCTGCTCGTCCGTCACCGGCGTTTCCGGTTCTACGAGTTGCACGTCGAAGGCAAGGCTCTGCACCTTCACGGCAAAGGTATCCATCGAGGCATAGACACCGGAGAACGGGAAACGCGGCAGCGCCGTGAAATCAGAACTCGCGTTGACCGGACCGGAATGCTGGCCGATGCCGGTAAAGCCGAGGCGGGCGACGAGATCCTGGATCGTGCGGTCGTATTCACCGTACGGATAGGCAAACAGCTTGTGGCCCTGGCCCGTCTCCTTCTCGATCTTTTCTTCGGCCGTAACGATTTCATGCTCGACGCGCTTGAGCCACGCGTCGTCGTCCTCTTCTTTTTCGCGCTCGAGCAGGTACAGGTGCGTGATTCCGTGGTTAGCGATGGTTGCGCCATTGCCGGCCATTTCGCGGATCTGGTCCCAGCTCAGGTACAGCGCATCGTTCGAGCCGACGAGGTCGGACGAGATGAATAAAGTGAAAGGCCAGCCATATTCGCGCAGCAGCGAATACGCGGCATCGTAATTGTTGCGGTAGCCATCGTCGAAGGTGATCGCGGCACTGCGGTCCGGAAGCGAGTCGCCGTTTCGCAGCGCGGTGACGATGTCTTCCAGCGGCAGGACGGTGAAGCCGTTGTCGCGCAGGTAGTCCATATGGGCGCGAAACTCGTCGAGGTTCACGCTCGTCACGCGCGGCGTATTCGCACTGACGTGGTGGTACTGAAGGATGACCGCGCTTGCGGGACTTGCATCCTGCGCTGCGGCGAGCGGCGCAAGAATCGACACGAGGAGGGGCAGTAAATGGCGAAGGGGAGGCTTGGTCATGAGGGGCCCGTTAGCAATTGCGCGGTGCGGCCATTATACTGGCGCCCCTTGAAAAGCCAGCAATTGCCGCATCGCATCCATGGAACAACCCGTTAATTTCGTCGACGCAAGCCTTCCTGCCACGGGCAAGGATCCGCGCAAGGTCGAGTTCACGCTGAACCGCCTGCAGAAAACGTTGCGCGGCGATGTCGGCCGCGCGATCGCGGATTACAACATGATCCAGGATGGCGACTACGTGATGGTCTGCATGTCCGGCGGCAAGGATTCATACACGATGCTAGACATTCTGATGAACCTGCAGAAACACGCACCGATCGATTTCCGCATCAAGGCGGTGAACCTCGACCAGAAGCAGCCGGGCTTTCCCGAAGACGTGCTGCCGGCGTATTTCAAATCGATCGGTGTCGACTACACGATCCTCGAGCAGGACACATATTCGATCGTCGTCGACAAGACGGAGCCCGGCAAAACCTATTGCGGCCTGTGTTCACGGCTACGCCGCGGCAACCTGTACAGCTACGCGGCGGAAATCGGTGCGACGAAGATCGCGCTCGGTCATCATCGCAACGACATCCTCGAAACGCTGTTCCTGAACATGTTCTTCGGCGGCAAG